>CAZPTF010000531.1:0-2577 GCA_964589015.1 uncultured Anaerolineae bacterium | reverse complement strand
TTCCTGGAAAACGTCATCCAATACGACGAATCGATCAAGGATCGTTTGTTCTCTCCTGACACGTTGCTCCTGCCCTCGTCCGAAGGGATCAGCAGCGAAGTCCGCCAGAACCCAAACGTGATTGGCTACGATGGCCTGGGATATGTCACACCCGATCAGAAAACCGTAGCGATTGCGACCGCAGCCGGCAAACCGTACGTCAGTCCGAGTGAAGAAACCGTGAACAACGGTTCTTACCCGATTGCTCGTCCTCTCTATATGTATACGGCGGGAGAAACGGAGGGGGAGGTCATGGAATATCTTGACTGGATCTGGGGACCGGAAGGGCAGGCTTTGGTCCGGGAGTTGGGTTTCGTTCCGTACGACAATGCTGGCAACCAAGGAGATGATCGATCGCTCCATGAATGATTCCAACAAAGAGCTAACACCGAGCCGACAGCGGGCAGCGAAGACGCGACGTCGTTGGAACGAACTTCCGATTGAGGCTGTCATTCGCATCTGTGGTTTTTCAGCGGTCTTCTTCGTCATCGTGATATTTCTCTTCCTGTTGCGTGAAGGCGTACCTGCACTCTTCAGTGTCTCCCCTCTGGAGTTCGCCGGCAAGTTTTGGTATCCCACTTTCGGAATTTATGGCATCGTTCCATTGTTACTGGGTTCGATAGTGGTCACGTTGGGAGCGATCGTCATTGCGCTGCCGCTTGGCATCGCGACGGCTGTTTTCGTGCACGAAATCGCGCCGGGCTGGGCGAGAGAGATTCTCAAACCACTCATCGAAGTCCTTGCCGGTATTCCATCTGTCGTGTTAGGCTTCCTGGGTATGCTGGTCGTCACGCCGCTCATTCGCGAATACCTGGGAGCGCCAACCGGATTGACTGCATTCGCTGGCTCGCTTATGCTGGCTTACATGGCTTTGCCGACAATCATCAGTATCGCAGAAGACGCTATCGATTCGGTGCCGAAGAGCTATCGCGATGGCTCCCTGGCTCTCGGAACCACCCACTGGCAGACAATTTGGGGGGTCATTTTGCCAGCCGCGAAGTCGGGCATCATCATGGCGATCATGCTGGGGATTGGCAGGGCCATCGGCGAGACTATGACCGTGATGATGGTGACCGGAAATGCCGCACGCTTGCCTTTGGGGTTGGATGCATATTTCAAGCCGGTCCGTACGATGACCGCTACAATTGCAGCCGAGATGGGCGAGGTTGCCCAGGGCAGCACACATTATCACGTCCTGTTCCTGGTCGGGATCGTGTTGTTTCTTGTCACCTTCCTGATCAATATTGTAGCGTCCTTCATCATAATCCGCGGCACGCCTCGTCGTGGCGGACAGCTCCTGCACTAGCATTTTGGGAGATAGTATCGAATTGTCATCTCACACGAATCAGAAGTTCGCATTTGCTCTGGTGACCCTCGCCACCCTCATCGTGGTGGTCCCGATCATCTTCGTCGCGGTGTACATCGTCTGGCAGGGAATCGGGGGGATCTCCTGGACCTTCATCACCACCATGCCGAGCAACGGGATGCGCGCTGGTGGCATTTTGCCCGCGATAATTGGGACTGTGGTCTTGACCTTTGGTACCGCGATTGCCGCCATACCGCTCGGAATCGGGGCGGCCATCTACCTGGCCGAATACGCCAAGGACAATGCCTTAACCCGTGGCATTCGCCTGGCAATCATCAACCTGGCAGGAATTCCTTCCGTGGTCTACGGCCTGTTCGGACTCGGCTTGTTCGTTCTCTTCCTGGGAATGGGCACTTCGATTCTCGCCGGGTCCCTGACACTTGGTCTGCTGACTCTGCCGGTCGTCATCAGCACAGCGGAGGAGGCCATTCTGGCCGTGCCACAATCGTTTCGAGTCGTAAGTGTCTCGTTGGGAGGCACCAAATGGCAAACCATTCGTTACCAGGTCCTGCCTAATGCCATGCCAGGCATCATCACCGGTGTGATCCTGGGGTTGGAGCGCGCAGCAGGAGAAACCGCTCCCATCCTGTTCACGGTCGCAGCCTTCTATCTTCCGCAATTGCCCAACTCGATATTCGACCAGACTATGGCGTTGCCCTATCACCTTTACGTTATCACCACGCAGGTCCCAGGCATGCCTATCGCAATTCAATACAGCACCGCTTTGGTCCTGCTCGTCATTGTGTTGTCTATGAATATCGCCGCCACACTGATCCGGCGCCATTTCCGGCGCAAACGGTTATGGTGAGCTGATGGGAAGGGCATAGGGATGGACAACAACGTGAAATTCTCGTGCAGAAAGCTCTCGTTTTACTTCGTGCAAGACCAGTGGGTGCTGCGGGACATCAACGTGGATATCTACGACAGGGAGATTCTGGCCATCTTCGGGCCAGCGGACAGCGGACGGACCACCTTTCTGCGCATTCTAAATCGCCTGATTGATTTGGTGGATGGCGCCCACGTGGAAGGCGAAGTGCTGCTCGACGGAGAGGATATCTACGCCCCACAGATCGATGTGATTCAGCTGCGACGGCGGGTGGGGATGCTGTTTGCAGAACCCCTTCCTCTGCCGGGCTCGATCTTTGACAACATTGCCTACGGGCCAAGGCTCA
>CAZPTF010000530.1:0-2579 GCA_964589015.1 uncultured Anaerolineae bacterium | reverse complement strand
TGCGCATCGCGACCCGTCTCCCTGAAGAGAATGATCGATTATTGGCGGTGCTGCGGGAGTGGCGTTCCGCGCGCTCTTCTTAACAATCCCTTTGAAGAATCGAGGCATAGCAACAGGATCCGGTTTGGCGGTTCAGCCCGTATGAAATTCCGCAAGCTGGCGCAGGTTCAGTTACAATACAATAGGCTGGCAAGATCCACGGGGCGTCGCAGTGTCAGCCAGGTGGTGCGGGCTGCATCATTCGATACACCCGGCACCATCCAGGACCTGACGAACTTTGGACGCCAGGGCAACCGGGGTCAATGGTTTGCGTAGAAACGGTGCGTTTGCGTCGTCACAAGTGAGGTCCGCCAGAGAGCAGTGACTGTCGTAGCCCGACATGAACAACGCGCGGATTGTGGGGTGTCCGGTGTGTATTGCCTCCACCAGTTCGCGCCCGGTCATCAATGGCATGACGATGTCAGTCAATAACAGGTCGATTTGCCCATCGTGCTTGTTGACCAGCCTTTCTGCCTCCTTACCGTCCGCGGCTTCCAGCACGGTGTAACCCAGTTTCCGCAGCCATCGCGTCATTGTATCTCGCACGAGCGGTTCATCTTCAACGACCAGGATCGTTTCGCTGCCCGAGGGCAGCGCGAGTTCAGCATCTAACGAATACCCCGCTTTCTCTGAATGGTCTACTCGTGGGAGAAGGATCTTAAACGTGGAGCCGTGCGCGAGTTTGCTATCTACCCTGATGTGACCCCCATGCCTTGTGATGATTCCATAGGCCGTTGCCAGGCCCAGGCCCGTCCCCTTACCGGCTGCTTTCGTACTGAAGAACGGCTCGAAAATGTGGGCGAGCACCTCTTCACTCATCCCCTCACCGGTATCGGTGACAGAGATCGCCACGTATTCACCGAAACGGATGTCGACATATTGCGCGGCAGGCTCCTCGCGAACCGTCAGGTTCGCTGTCTCAATAGTCAGCGTGCCTCCAAGAGGCATGGCATCACGTGCGTTGATTGCCAGGTTGATCAGAGCTTGTTCGATCTGTCCTGCATCAGCTTCCACCAGACCCAAGTCGGGCTCACAAATAGTGAGCACCAGGATATCCTCGCCGATCAGGCTTCTCAGCATTTTCGTCACTTGTGCTACTACGTCATTGAGGTCGATGAGATCGAGCTCCACCTGCGATTGGCGGGAGAACAACATGAGTTGTCCAATCATCCGGCTGGTGCGTTTTGCGCTGATCATGATCTGTGCGAGATACTCATGCGCTGGGGAATCTGCCTGAATCTCTCCGCTCGCGAGCTCGGCATTGCCGAGGATGACTGTCAACAAGTTGTTGAAATCATGAGCAATTCCACCTGCCAGTTTGCCCAGGCTCTCTATCTTCTGAGATTGCAGCAGTTGCGATTCGAGCTGTTTCCATCCGGTGATGTCAATTGCCATACCCAGCACATGGCTGGAGTCTCCGTGCAGGGTCAACGGCGCTTCTACCATTTGTAGCCAATGTGGTGTCGCTTTCGGACCAATGACGCGAATTTCTGAGACTGGCTGTGTTTCGCCCGTTGTGAGAACCCGCTTGCTTTGTTCTGCCAGCTTTTCAGCGTCTTCCTGGACAAGCCTGCCTATCTTCGCCAAATCTCTATCCGTCTTCCCAAGGGCTTCTTCAACGGGTATATCAAAGAAGCGAGACCAGGCCTCGTTCACCAAGATATACTTTCCCTGGTGGTTCTTGAGAAAAATGAGACTGGGCGTCGTATCGAAAACCTGTCGTAACAACGATTCGCTTCTGGCCAACTTATCTTGCGACCCTTCGAGAGTCTCCAGCAAGACGTTGATCGAATTTGCCAGGTAGCTGATCTCGTCCGTTCCGGAGACAAAGACCCTGGCTGTCAGGTCTTCACCAATTCGAACGCGTTCGATATCGGTATTTAGATCCCGCAGACGCGCCAAGACAATCCGATCCAGAACGATCAACAGCGTTGCTCCCAAAGCGATTCCGACAAGCACCAACGAGCCTGCGAACCAGAGGCGACTTACTCGTTCCTGTCGAAAGACGTCCCGGTCTTCATCCACACGGACAAGGACATTAGTCTTTCCGGATATGTCCGGTATCGATATGTACACGGACATGGTGTCGTCATCGCGCGCCCGTATGTCCCAACCTTTGCCGGTCGATTCCAGATGTTTCCGCGCAGTCTGAAAATCGGCAGGTTCGTTTGGATCGTCGCCGGTGTATATCTCGATCGGGTGCCTGGCTGCAATCAGAGCGGTGAAAGGTGAGGCGGCGAGATAGCGCCCAAACGCGATCGTGCCGCGAGTGGGGCCTTGCTCGAGACTGGTAAGGATCGGGCGTGCAGCGACCAGCATCGGGGCGTTGTTGACGGCGATCAAACCGGATTCGGAACTCTCCGGACCTGAGTGCTCGAGCAAAGGGCTGTCCGTGCTGATATGAAGGTAGAGTTCGGACGGCGGTTCGATCTCCGTCTGGCGTTCCAAATCGAAAAATTTGACAAAAACGAGGTTACCGCTGTTGTCGAAGATCGCGATCAGGTTGAGTGTCAGGGTCTGGAACGTCGCATCCAACAGAT
>CAZPTF010000529.1:0-2583 GCA_964589015.1 uncultured Anaerolineae bacterium | reverse complement strand
ATGTGGATCCACAGGGGCCGTATCACATAAACATGATAGTGGAATTGAGTACAACCACGGATTTTTATCGATACTACGCCTTAGTATATCATATTCTATGTATATGTGTCAAGATAATTTGGCAGAATGGAGAATGGACAAAGGTCGCACAAGTTGTACAGCAGAAGCCAGCGTACGGCACCTGTGAGCCCAGCCGGAGCGACATTGGCAAACGCCGCCCGACCGGTGGTGTACCTGTCACGCAGTAGCGTGTTGTTGTCGAGTGATCAAACTTACGGAAATTCTTCGCGAGAATCAGGAGGATAACGCCAGAATCCGGCGGGGTGTAGATCGTCGACGTCGCCATAAGCGACCGTCGCGGTACGTCCCTGCCCCGGGCCGGCCAACACGACGAACGTCACCGACTCGCGTGTATAAGCATCGACCTTGCCGATGAACCGGTTGCCGTCGATTGATATCTCGATGCGCGAACAATCCGCCAGCATTTCCACGAGACGTTGTGTCAGTTCCGCTTTGCCCATGCCCTGTTCCCCCCCCGCGCCAGCATGTCGAAACCGCTCATAGCCGGTAACAGGTTTTCTGATTCCGAATCGCACCACAGACGCTGAATTCATCGCCGGACGGCCTCCCCTTGCCTGGTTCCGTGCTGATAACGTGCTTTCGCCATCGCCCAGGCTCCGCACAGTCACCGCAGCAGACAGTCTCAATTGCCAACATGCCGATACCGGAAGCAAGGCGCGCCGCTCACGACTGAGGTAAACCAACAACAGGCGAACCGATCTCACTTCCACCCCAACCTCCCCGCGGAGACCGGCTCGGTCCTGTTGTGATTAGTCTCATTATCTCATACAAGGTCAGCGCTGACCAGAGCAAAAAGTCCCGCGTGTAGGGGAGAAAAATCCTGTTAGAACGCTCCGCCATCGATCGTATCGAGCACGTCGCCGGCATCGATCACTGCGGAAGCAGCATAAGCGGACGGCGCAGCGGCTTCGAGCGCCGCCACCAGCGCGGCGCTGAGCAGCAGATCGTCGTGCAGGGTACGGTCGCGCACCTCCCAGCGCAAGCGTTGTCCGGGCCCGGGCAGGATTTCCCCCTCCGCAGCTTCGACCTGCCGCCAGAACAGCGCCTGTTCCGCACTGCCATCGGGTACGTGGTCCTTGAAGCGGCCCGTATCGCACAGCGCCAGGAACGCCCAGCCGAGCTCGGATTTGCGCGTCGCCGTGAAGACTACCGGCACGATGCGCTCTTCGCCCAATGCACGGCGCAGAAACGATACCAACCCGGCCCCCAACCCGGTGGCATCCACCACCAGACGATGTGCGTTCCACACCGTGCGTGTCAGGTCGAGCACGGCGGCGTAGAGCAGTGTGTGCGCCGTGCCGGCCCATGCGCGGCGATCGACGACACGGTACACCGGCCCACGCAGCTCTCCAGCCACGCTGTGGTCGAGCTCGAACACGGTCAGCGCAGTATGGTCGTGAGAGCTGCGCGTGGCGCCGTCCCCGCCGGGCAGCATCGCCGCAGCGACATCGTCCGCCGCGAACGACTCGCCGCCGACGTCCAGCGTCAGCACGTAACGTGCGCCCGGTCGCGGCCCCGCCAGACGTGGATGATCGCCGCGCATCTGCTGCCGCCGCTCTGCCGGGAACAGGCCCACCTGCTCGTCCACCTCCCGCAAATCGTACTGTGTGCGGATCAAAGGGTGTTCACGACCGAGCCGGGCCATCTCACGCTCCACGTAGCGCCCGTAAGCCGGTACCTCGGCGGCGACCTCGGGCCACGGCACGCGGAACACGCGGCGCACCCCATCCGCCTGTTCCTGACGCTCCAGCGTGCGGATTTGTCGCGCCAGAAAGGTGTGCGCCGTCCACACCGTCCCCCAGAACACGGTCGTCACATTGGTCGACGCACCCATCGGCGCGAAATCGCGGTCCCACTTATCGGCATCGACGTCCTGTGCCTCGTCGCACTCCAACAGCACGTCCGCCGTCGCGCCGACGACGTTCGCCCCCGGCCCCGCCGAAAGAAAGCTACAACGCGCCGCCCCCACGCGGATCATGTTCTCCTGCCGCCGCCACAAGGGGCGCATCCACGGGTTGTTCAGCATCGCTTCCAACCGCAAGCGCGAAATGGTGAGCTGCGGCCGGTAGGTCGGCGCCGCTTTGATCAGCGTGCCACCGCAGCGGCTGAAGCGCAACAACAGGTACGCCTCGACCTGTGCCGACGTTTCGTTCTTACCCGCCTGGCGGCTCATCACCACGGCAAAACTCAGCCCGCGGCGGTTGAGCACGCTATCGACGATCGCGCGCGCCGGCGCGAGCTGGTACGGACGCAATGGTCGCGCCGCCACCAGCCGCGAAAACATCGCGATATCGGTCAGCGCGCACAACGCCGCCCGTTCGATCCGCCTGTTACTATACATTGTGCTCCTCCCTGGTTCAAAACAACCCCTGGGCACGGCATGCCGTGCCCCTACGATTGTGCCCACGCGACGCCACGCGCAGACCAACGCCCCAGCCAGGCCCGCGCGGCGATCAATCGCCGCGCTATCGGACGGCGCCGGATGAATCCGGCTTGGTCGTC
>CAZPTF010000528.1:0-2589 GCA_964589015.1 uncultured Anaerolineae bacterium | reverse complement strand
TGTCTCCGGTGCCGCTCAGCGTGAGGCTGGCGACCAGCGCCAGCGTGGGCGTGAAAACCGGCGCTGTGGAAAGCACTGCGGTGCCGCTGAGCGGCAGATTTGCGGCAACAGGCGAATCCGCGCCCGCATCCGCCCCGACGGAAACGTCCGTCGCCTCTGCAGCGGATTCCTCCGTGGAATCCGCAACGGGCGAGGCTGCCAGTGCCACGGCTGTCGTTTCACGCGTCGTGGTTACGACGACGGGGGAGACGGTCACGAGCGGTTGCGCGGCCGGATCCGCACCGGAGGGGGCTTGCGCGGCTTCCGTGGTGGAATGCGCGGTCGGAGACGCCGCCAGTGAGACGGCTGCAGCCTCGCTCGCTGCCTCCTCCGTGACCGGCGCCTCCATTGTGGGAGTCTCAGCGGCCCCGGCGGCAGGTATGCTGGCCTTGAAGCGGTCGGACCACTCCCTGGTCAGGTCCAGATAGACGTTGCCGTATGCCTGTCCCGGCTCGATGTATGAATTCTCGATCCACTCATTGAAACTGGTGATGATGATCCAATCGGGCTGGGTGGCGATGGCCCCCTCCCAGCACGCGCGGTAGAAGCCGCCGTTCTCGCGATCGCGCACGTACGCGGAGGAACGCCCGGTCTTGAGATCGTTCCACCCCGGCATGACCGTCGCGACCCACAAGCGGTCCTGCCCATTGCTGGCGGACCATTTCCGGACGCGTCCCTGCCAGTCCGCCAGGCTGCGTCCGACGTCCGCTGCCCAGGCGATGTTGTAGAGGTGGTGCCCGTCGAACACCTCCTGGTAGGCGATGTCAACGCCCTCGGCAATCCAGATCGAGCGGTGCTCGGGATCGACCTGCTGGCGAATGGCCCGCCACGCCGCCAGTGCGGAGGTCTGCCCTTCCGCAAGCGGCACGCGATCGATCGCCCAGAAGAAGATGACGGGCCGGCCATCGACTTTCAGGTAGGCCTCTTTGGGCGCATGGACGTCGAGCAGATGGCGCAGGGCAGCGATGGTTTCCGCCTGGCTATTGATGAAAGGGGACGCCGTTTCGTAATCGGCGGCCATTTTGAACCCGTGCTCCTGTGCGATTTCCAGCAGCGCGCTGAAATTGGGTTCGGTTTGGTTATTCTCCACCTGCGGACCGTACCACGACGCGACCAGTGCGTCGATGCCGGCCGATTTGGCCTGCTCGATGTGCCGCGCCATGACCGCGCGGTCACGGGAGGCATACGGTTCGAGAGGCATATCGATGACTTTTTCGGGAATCCAGGTGTTTTCGTCATACCAGGTATAGTAGAAAGCGAGAACCAGCTTGGAGGGATCGGGCGACTGTGCCCATGCCGGCGCCACACCGGCGGTGGTCCCGACACAGAGAATCAGCACACAAACTAAGCACAACTTACGCCAATCAATGTGCACGCACACACTCCTTTATCGTGGTAAGTGTGAGGAGTATAGCACCAGACCATAGCACGGTCAAGTATTGCGGCTCGTGGGGGTATATCGACGCGTGCAAGCGACAAGTGTAGCGCCTTTGACACTACCAATGCGCTGGAGAGCACGCCCACTGGAGCAGACTGTGCCAATCTACTGCGCTGCAGACCAGCACTCGGTCCGCTGAGGCACGACACTCCCGGGACAACGACGGTGGCGTCGGAGACCGGCCCAGTCGTTGCCGTGAAGTCTGACTGGGCCAATCTCCGCACAGCCCATGCGGGGGTCCGGCGGCCCGTTCCCGTGGATCTCCGCGCAAACTGCACGCGTCAAAGATTGGCACAGTCTTGACCGCCACGCAGATATTCGTGTGAACCTGGCCGATCACGCTGCAAACACGACCTGCCCATTGCTCGCCAGCCTCCCCGAAAATTGCGCGTGAGCGAAACCGGCAACGGGGTCGAAGCGAGGGCACAAGACGAAGCCCCGCGCGCCGGATGCGCGAAGGGCCTCGCTGGGAGAGAAAGACGGGTGTTTGCCGACGATTATTTCAGTTGCTGCAGGACGGGATAGACATCCTCAGGGCGAGGCAGATCCAGGATCGGATAGACTTTGGCGAAACGGATCACACCTTCCTTGTCGACCACGAAAACGGCGCGCTGGCTGGGCCCGCTTTCTTGACGAATGCCAAACTTCTCGGCAACCGCGCCCTGCGGATGGAAATCGGCCAGGAGCGGCACTTTGCTCACGCCCATCGCCGCGCCCCACGCCTTCTTCGTCGGCACCGCATCGACGCTGATCCCCAGGGGCACGGTGTCGAAGCGCCTGTCCAGGTCATCCGCCGCCAAGTGCAAAAGCGTCATCTGTGCCGTGCAAAGACTGGTGCTGGCAAGCGGGTGGAACGACAGCAGCACATTCTTTTTGCCCTTGAAACTGCTCAGCGTAACGTCATGGTCATTGCCATCCTTCAACGTGAAATCCGGTGCGAGATCCCCAACTTTCAACGGTTTGTCAGACATGATTCTCCTCCTCGTATCTACTCATGCGCCCAGCGCATTGCTCTTCGCTCAATCTCGACCCCATTATACCGCACATCGCACAGCCTGAAACTGATCTTCGTCATACTCGCGACGGATAAGTGGTACGGCGAGCGGCTTGAC
>CAZPTF010000527.1:0-2590 GCA_964589015.1 uncultured Anaerolineae bacterium | reverse complement strand
GAATTGCGTGGATCAGACCGCTGGTCGCCGCACTGCCTCTAGCCAACAAACCCAGCCAATCGTTGCAGCGCTCGCCACTTGAACCGCTGCAAGCCACTGCTCGACGCGCAATCCATTCCACACCAGCGTCTCATCCCCTCGTCCAAAACTCAGGCCAAAATGAAACAGGCCGGAAACCAGCACAAAGGAAACGAATGTCGCTCCAGGGAACGGCATCCGGTCTCGAAACAGAAACAATACGCCAAACAAAACGAGAGTCAGCGCGATCCCCAGCGGCTGAACCGCAAAGCGTGACGCAGTGACACCAAAAATATCATACCAGGTGAAATAGAGCGGGCCAAAACCCATCCGCCCGTATACACATCCGCCGAACAGACAGGCTGCCCATCCGATGACCACGCTCAGACAAAATCCCAGCGACAGAGCGTCCGCAACTTCCCAAAACGGCACACGTTTCAGCCGAGTCCACAGGATCAGCACCAGCACACCGCCAAGCAGCCCGCCATGATACGCAAACCCGCCTTGCCAGATTTGGAGCGCACCGCCAGGCTGCTCGCCGAAATACTCCGGATTCACCAGCACGTATTCCAATCGCGCTCCGAGAATCCCCCCGATTGCGGCCCAGAGAGCGGCGTCAGCGATGTCCAGCGAGCGCATTCCCCGGCGGTTCCCCTCGTGCAGAGCCACAGCAAAACCGAACAAAGCGGCGATCGCCATCAACAGCGAATAGGTCTGCAGCTTGAAACCACCGATCTCAACCAGAACTTGATGCACGCCATTCCCCCGACCCGTCGATCAACCAGGACTAATTCCGTAGCGCTGCCGGCTTCACTACCAGCCCACGCGCTCTCCAAGCACCTCCTCCGCATCCTATTACAGCACCAGGCAGAGGACGCGCACCAGGTCAATCCAAGACATTGCTTTTACGGAGCATTGTGCCTAAATCCCATCCCGCAGCAACGGACATGTCATGCAGTGTCCACCACCGCGCCCTTTACCCAATTCCGACCCCTCGAATTCGATCACTTCGATCCCGGCTTCGCGGAGTTTACGGTTCGTGAAAGTATTCCGCGAATAGGTCAGAACGACGCCGGGCGCAACAGCGATGACGTTATTGCCATCATCCCACTGCTCGCGCGCCGCCTGGTAGTCATCGCCGCCCGTCGTGATCACACGCAGCTTCTTCACGCCGAGCGCATCCGCCACTGCAGCCAAAAAGTCTTTTTCTTCGGCCACATCAAACGTACCTGCGCGGTCCCCGGGGCGCAGACTATAGGCCATGATCTGATTGACAACCTGCGGATAGACCGTGACCGCATCGTGGTCGAGCAGCGTAAACACCGTATCCAGGTGCATATGCGCGCGATCCTTCGTTATCTCGCAGGCGATGATCCGTTCCACGCCAGCGCGCTCGAAAAGCTGCACGGAGAGCTGCTCGACCATCTGGGCCTGCGTGCGCTCGCTCATCCCGATCAGCACCGTGCGCTTGCCGATCGGCATCACATCTCCGCCTTCCAGCGTCGCGCGTCCGAAGTCCTCAGCCACCAGATAACGCGCATCACCGCCCGGCGGGAACCAGAATTCGAACCGGGCAGCCCTGAACATCGGATGATAGCGATACACCGTCGCCACGTTGTTCACTTCGAGACGGCGTGCCTGCCAATACATCGGGTTCAGGACGACTCCGCCATATATCCAGCAGGAAGAATCCCGCGTATAGAGCGTATTTGGCAGCGGGGGCAACACGAAGTCATTCGGTGCGGACACCGCCGCAGTCAGAGAACGGCAGCACAAAGCATTGAGATCCGGACCCCTGATTTCGGACCGGGTCAGGCCGCCAATCAAAAACCGCGCCAGGTTCTCTGCAGCCAGGTCCGACAAATATTCCCTGAGCGGTTCAGCCAGTGACACACCGACGGTCAAGGGCGACACAGCCCGATCCACCAGCCAATGCCGCGCTTCGCTACTGACCGCCAAGGTCTCGGCCAGCAACTCCAACAGGTAAAATACCTCTACCCCTTGCTCCCGAAGCAAGCCAACGAAGGCATCGTGCTCCTCTTGTGCCCGCTCGACCCACAACACGTCGTCGAAAAGCAAATCAGCGTGATTCGCAGGCGTTAGCCGCAGCAGGCTCAGCTCCGGCCTGTGGACAAGCGCTTTGCGAAGTTTACCGACTTCAGAATATACTCCGAATTCATTCATCGCTCAATTTCTCCGCCAGCCCACTGCAAAACACCTGCTACGCCGCAATCGGTCCCGCCTCTCGCCATCGACGTTTCGTCGCTCGTCCGTCACGGTTTCAGACTCTCGACCACACGCACATACTTGTCGACCAGCGCTCGCGCCGCCTCGTCGGATTGCGCTTCCGCCAATACATGGAACATCGGTTGATCGGGATCAGGGCGGATCAAGACCCAATCGGCCCCAAGCCAGATCTTGATGCCATCGACAGTCTCGGAATTATAGTTCTGATATTGCTCGTACAGCAACCGCATGATCGTACCTTTCGCTTCCCACGGACACGAAACCCGTTGTTGCGCTACGTAGTACGGCGGAAGCGATGCCACGACTTCCGAGAGCGACTTATGTT
>CAZPTF010000526.1:0-2598 GCA_964589015.1 uncultured Anaerolineae bacterium | reverse complement strand
TGATCCAGGAGTATCAGAGCAAGATGCGAACGGCCCATGTCGATAGGTCGGTTGAAGACCTCCACACAGTGGATGAGCGACTCGGTAGCTTTCGACAGCAGTAGTCGCGCCTCTTTCCTCATCCGCTGCTAGCCTTTCGTTGAAAACAGCATGGTTGCCGACACGATTTCTCTCGGCTCAACCTTGCCTTCAGTCATCCTATCGTGGTTATAGAGTGATTACTCATCTGTTCATCGACAGATCGCCGGTGACCTCGCCCAGCATGGCTATGATCTCCGCCTCCAGCGTCTTGATGTCGGCCTCGATCTCTTCCAGCGGCCGCGGCGGCTCATACACGTAGAAATGCCGGTTCAGCGGAATCTCATAGCCCACCTTGGTCTTGCCGTAGTCGACCCAAGCGTCCGGCACATGGGGCAGCACTTCCGCCGCCATATACGCCTCGCAATGGTCGCGCACCAATTCCAGCAGTTCGCTCAAACCGGTCTCGTTGTCATATCCCAGCGGCAGGGGCAGCGCAATACCCTCCGGGAGCGGCACAAGCTCCGTGTCGCGCAGGCTGGGGTCCGGCTCCGGGTTGCCTTTACTGTCGTAGCAGATATCGGCAGTGGGATCGGTCTCGCTCAGGGCGGCCAGCACGGCTTTTTTCAGCGGGGCGGCCAGCTTGATCCCGCCGGCCTTCAGCGCCTTGGCCAACACCGCCTCGAAGCGCGGCCTGGACTTGTATAGCGTGGTCGAGTCCATGCGTTGCAACGTGGCAATAATCGCCTGTTGCTGCGCTTCGCCGGCCGCGATCTCTTCCTGTTGCGCAGCCCGGTCCTTGCGTTTCTTGCTAACCGCCAAATTCTTGAACGCGGTTTGCTCCCACAGCCGCTCAATGCGTTCCGGGCTGGCCTGGAAGTTCAGGCGCAGCGGCCGTTCCACTGTCAGCTTGAGAAAGCCGAATTCTCGGTTCTCGAATATCTTGGAGCAGATGCGCGTCTCCGCTGCGCCGTTCACGCTCACCACACATTCGGCGTCGTGCGCATAGTCGCCGTAGAGGCGCACCAGTTCGGCGATGTGCGCATCGCTCAGTTCATTGCGCTTGTTGCCCAGACTCTTCTTCATTTTCACGTAGTGGCGCGTGCCGTCGATCAACTGCACCTTGCCCTTGCGATGCGCCGGTTTCTTGTTGCTCACCAGCCAGATGTAGGTGTAGATGCCGGTGTTGTAGAAGAGCTGGTCGGGCAGGGCGACCACTGCATCCAGCCAGTCGTTCTCGATGATCCAGCGGCGGACGTTGCTGGGTCCGCTGCCCGCATCTCCGCTGAATAGGGGCGAGCCGTTGAAGACGATGGCGATGCGGGACCCGTCGCCGCCCTCTTCTGGTGCGGGGCGTCGCTTGGAGATCATGTGCTGCAGGAAGAGCAGCGAGCCGTCGTTGATGTTGGGCAGTCCGGCGCCAAAGCGTCCGTCGAAGCCCTGGTTGGCGTGCTCGTCTTTGACGAAGTCTTGCTGCGGCTTCCACTCCACGCCATACGGCGGATTGGCGAACATGTAGTGGAACTGCCTGCCGGCATGGCCGTCGTGCGGCACAAAACCGTTGGCGCTGCTCTTGCCGTTCTTGATGCCCAGCGTATCGCCAAAGACCAGGTTGTCGATGGGCTCATTCTTGATCAGGAGGTCCGAACAGCAGATGGCGAAGGCCTCGGCGTTGTAGTCCTGGCCAAAGAGTTCGACGTTGGCGTCCGGGTTCTGCTCCTTGATGTACTCCTCCGACACGGAGAGCATGCCTCCTGTGCCCGCGGTCGGATCGTAGATGCTCTTGTAGATGCCCGGTTTGAAGACGTCGGTCTCTTCGCAGAAGGTCAAGCCGACCATCAAGCGGATCACCTCGCGGGGGGTGAAGTGGTCGCCGGCCTCTTCGTTGGCCCGCTCGTTGAATCTGCGCACCAGCTCTTCGAAGATATAGCCCATCTGGATGTTGGAGACACGCGCCGGCGACAGGTCCGCCTGCGGGCTACAGAATTCTCGGATGATCAGGAAGAGGCGATTGTTCTCGTCGAGTTTCTGGATCTCATTCTCGAATTCGAACTTCTCAAAGATATCCTGTGCGCGGGGCGAGAAGCCGTGGATGTAAGAGACCAGATTAGAGGCGATGTTGGGGGCGTCGCCCAGCAGTTTCTCGAAGGTGAAGGGGCTGATGTTGTAGAGCGGCTGCGTGCGATTCTCGCCTAGCGCCACTCGGGACAAGGCCTTCTCCAAGGCGGCCCCCGACAGACCTCTGGCCAAGAGGCGCGTATGCTCGGCCAGCACGGCGTCCTTGGTTGGCTGCAGCACCAGGTCCAGACGCCGCAGCACAACGAGCGGCAGCATTACCTTGCGGTATTGCGGCGGGCGGTAAGGCCCACGCAGCTTTTCTGCCAGGGCCCAGATGAAGCCGACGATGGATGAATGTTCAGCGTGTTGGGTGCGTGTGGGGTCAGTCATAGGGATCGATTCCAGGTTTGCAATTCTTCTGCGTCACTAGCGATTCGAGGTGCTACTTCTTTGATAGCATCCAGAATTCGACAACCTAGGCTAGATGTATAGCCTCCCAGCACGGATCTTCTCATCTAGAGG
>CAZPTF010000525.1:0-2627 GCA_964589015.1 uncultured Anaerolineae bacterium | reverse complement strand
CACGCCTTTACAGCCTCTCCGTCTTGTTCTCGTATGGCGGCGTTGAGCGGACCGAGGTCTCCCAGATCAATCCTCCGTGTCCCAGTGACCTTCGACCCCTCTGCTACCTGTAGCCAGCGGATCGCCCTATCGGTGTCCCCGTCCAAAAAACGCGATGCGGCTGCGATCTGAACAAGATCCAGATAGAGAAAGTCGGACGCACGGATGTGTTTTAACGTGCTCTCCGCGACAACAGCAGCCTTGTCGAAGCACTCGTTGCGGAACGCGCAATGGGCTGCCGTATACGCCAGAGTCAGCCCGTTGACGTCGTCGTTTTTGCCTGAAGCAATGGGGTAGTTTACGGATCGAAGCGCAGCCTCGCATGCTTGTTCATGGTCCCCGACCGCGTCATAGAAGTACGCCAGGTAGATCCAGTGTGCGAATGACGGGCGCCGTGAGACCCAATCGGCAAAGCGGCCAGCCGTATCCAATGCTTCCATGCCAGTCGAATCCATCAGGGCAGCAGTGAGTTGAGGCCACCAGTGTTCCGGCAGCGCCTCTGCAGCGTCGTCGCACACCTTGCGCGCCGATCGCCGATCCTGGAACTCAACAAGGAAATAGAATTTCTGTCGATAGTTTCCGATTTCGTGCGGCGCCGCGGCGACTTGCGTGTCAAGGCCAGACAGCCCTATGCGCACTATCTCCTCATTCTGTGCCTGCCGCGTTGGGTCCAACTGGATCGTGCAAAGCAGTGTCTCTTGGTCATCATCGCGGGAATACAACTTCCACACAGCTGTGCCGGGTGACGACTCCGAGTCATCACGAGCAAGTACATAGCCTCGATGGTGAAATCCGCTTTCTAGCACAAGCGTTGACCTGTCGGGCTCAATCACGGCAACTTCAGGGTTGAGACTTCGTATTGATTCGGGCAGCCAAGAGGTTCCCGTGCAACCACTGGTGATACGAGCTGGCACTGACTGGCAAAGGATGGCAAGCTCTCGGGCAACTTTGTCGCAGACCTCCGCAGATGCTTTGCCTCCTAGTCGGCCAGTGCCATACATTTGGTGCACGCTGGGCCAGCAATGTCGGGCAACGATCCAAATCGCTGCTGCCACCGTCAGTCCGCCAATGAGCACCACTAGATTCGTTCGACGCCGCATTGCCCAACGACTCCCCGTGTTCAGGATGGCGACGTGCGCGCGTCCTCTCCCGAATCGCCCGCAAGGACCATCGGCCCAAGATTGGCGTGGCGGGCTCGCGCCCCCCTCTCCCGCTCTTTTCCTGATAGCAGCACCACGCACGCACAGATGACGGACCCTCGTTCTCTGCGCTGGCGCGCGCCGATGTGGGCACACAGGCGATTCCCTGGCCGGCACCATGGGCTGATCAGATACAACACCCAGCCGCTCGATACAGTCCCGGTTCCGGCTCGTGCCCCAGACGGGCCAACACTTGTTAAGGACCCATTCATTCCGCAGCTGCCTACGGCACTGTCACATCCACCCCAGGTTTGCCAAACGATGGATACCCGACGTAGGCCCAGAGGGTTCCGGAGTAGCGAATCGGACATGCAGGACACTTCTTGATCGACACCCCGGGAGTATAGAGCACGCCGGTATACCCAACATCAAACCACCTCAACCGCCCGCGCAGGCCCCGAAACAGATGAAGCCCTCTGTACAGCGTTATCTGTTGCCTTCCCCATTCCGATGAAAAGGGCCGCCAACGTATTTGCTGCTCTAGGCTCGATCCTGTGGCTCCGGCTTGGAAGCAGAGGCGACACATCAATCCATAGAGCATGTAGTTCACTTCCGCAGGATCGTAGCAATGTCCCGCGACCGTGACTGTATTCTTACACGGCCCCATGCCACAATTCCCTTGGACAAAGAGATCCTTCTGCCACGCTAGTTCGTAAATATCCCATCCGGTTGGCGAAGTCATTCGCTCACAAACCGCATGCTGCGTACCTCGCGCAAGAGCATTGAACGCCGTCGTCACCGCGCTGGTGATTCCCAACAGATGCTGTGTAACATCCGTCCCGCACAGACAATTGGAGGACTGTTTGGCCCTCTCATTCCTCTCTTGAGCCCATTTCCCCCATGTATCGTTGTCGTAGTGCAACCCCGTCGAGTCTGTCCATCGAGTCGGACGGTTACTAACGTATGTATAGAGGTTCAGAAGCTCTACGGAGTTGTTGAATAGACGAGTGTTGTTACCACCAAGTGGATCCCGCTGCGAAAACCTCCCATTCCCGGTATCGTAGGCCCGAGCGCGATAGTGGTAGAGCTGCTTCGCAGCAGGCTGTGGACTGGAGACTGTGGGCAGCAGGTCCAAGCGTCGGCCGGTGAAGTAGTACGGGTTGCCGACCGGGGATTCCTCCACCGCCTGGGCCGCGCCGCCGTACAGCGCGACCTTGCCGTACGTGTCGTACGTCGCGGCTTCGACAATCGCGCCGGTTTCGTCCGTCAGAGCGGCCACGCTGTACAGCTCCCGGGGCAGGTAGTAGTACTCCTGGCCGTTCGGCAGCCGCATGAGCACCCGCTCATCAATGTACTGGCTGCCATGCACGAAGCTCCGACGCGGAGCCTCGTCGGCGTCCGTCTCCAGGATAACGTTTTGGCCCTCGTAATAGTAGCGGGTCACTTCGA
>CAZPTF010000524.1:0-2636 GCA_964589015.1 uncultured Anaerolineae bacterium | reverse complement strand
TTTATCCTTTCAATCCTGATAATTTGAAACTTTGAATGAAATTCTTTTGTGCTACAAAAAACAGAATAATTATAGGCAGTAAGGTTAATACTGATGCAGCCATCAACAAAGCCCAATCTGTATAATACTCACTCATTAAATAGGACAATCCCAGCTGGAGAGTCCGTTTAGACTCGGAATTAAGCACAATCAAAGGCCATTGGAAATCGTTCCAGATGAACTGGAATGTCATCAGTCCTTGAGTAGTTAAAATTGGTTTTGCATTAGGAAGCAGAATATGCCAGTAGAACATAAATGGATTACAACCATCCAGTTTTGCAGCGTCTTCCAACTCAGACGGAAAGGAGAGAAAGAACTGGCGCATTAAAAATGTTCCGTAAACACTGCCTAATGCAGATAAGATCAACGCCCAGTGGGTATCAATTGCACCAATAATCCGCATTACAACGAAATTAGGGATTAATAATACGACGCCTGGCACCATCATGGTTGCAAGATAAATAATGAATAATTTATCTCTACCCGGGAATTTCATCTTTGCGAAAGCAAAGCCAGCCAATGAAGAAGTAAATAGCTGACCGAGTGTGACGATGATGGCTATTTTCAAGGTATTGGCAGCATATTTCAAAAGTGGTATTCTGTTCCAGATTTCCACATATGCTGAAAAATCAGGGGGAAACTGAATCCAAAATGCAGAATGAGTAAAAATATTCCCTTCGCTTTTAAGAGAGGTGACTACACTCCAAGCAAAGGGTATTAGCATGAGAATAGAACTGGTGATTAGAATTGTATAAATAATTACCTTATTTATTCTTCTCAAAACAGAATCAGATCCATAAAACCGATTTATTGAAGGCATCAATTATTCCTCACTGTAAACCCAACGTTTTCGTAAAATCCATTGAATGAGTGTAAGAATCAAAATCGCCAGGAACACAATATTTGCCAATGCCGCACCATAGCCCATATGAAGATAATCAAAAGCCTGCTTCCAAATATAATAGCCGATCAGCGTAGTTGAATGTCCTGGTCCTCCTTTGGTCATGTTATATACTAGGTCAAAACTTTGTACTGAATTAATAATGCCTGTAATTGTGACAAAAAAGATAACCGGGCTAAGCAAAGGTAAAGTTATCTTAATAAATTGCTGTACACGATTTGCACCATCAATAGAAGCTGCTTCTACCAATTCTGAAGGAATATCTTGCAAACCAGCTAAAAAAATCACAATATTCATACCCAACCCTTTCCATATTGTTACTGCAATCACCGAGTTTAGCGCCATCTTTGGATCTGTCAGCCATTTTACAGGCTCTACTCCAAAACTGCTGAGCATTTGATTTATCAATCCATTATTTGCCAGTAACCACATGAACATAAGACTGACTGCGACAGAAGCAGATATACAGGGAATGTAAAAAGCAGTACGGAAAAAAGCGATTCCTTTGATCTTTTGATTGAGAAAAACCGCAATAAGCAAAGTTAAAACTAGATTAATAGGAACATCAATAATGGAAAAATAAAGCGTATTAAAAAAAGTCTTTTGTGCAACCGTGTCTTGAAATATATGCTGATAATTTTCCATTCCGACAAAACTTGGCTGGCTTAGAATATTCCAATCTGTTAAACTCATGTAGGTTGAAAAGAACACAGGAATAATAGTAAAAACAAGAACAATCAAGAGGTTGGGGGAAATGAAAACGTATCCCCACAGCGTCTCTTTAATTCGAACCTTTGAAAATGATGATTTCTTTTGATTTTGTTTTCTTTTCATCCTGCACCTATTAAACAGGGATGAGATTTACTCCCATCCCTGTTTTTGATTGATCCTTACTGGCTTAGAACTTCATTAATATTTTGACATGCAGCATTAAGACCATCTTCAACGCTTAATTCATTTATCAGAATAAGGTCCAATTGCTGCTGGACTGCATCACTGATCTCTGACCAATGTTCATTCAAAGGTTGCGGTACAGCGTAATCTAACACTTCCATAAAGACGATGGCGTGTTCCGGATCATCGCCTGACAATGCTTCCACATAAAATTCTTCTGCAATTGCCTTCACGGGAGAAATTTCATATTTGCCATCCTGGCGGATCTTGGTACCCTCAGGACCAGTTGCGAATTCAATAAATTTCCAGGCGGCTTCCTTGTGTTCAGAAGTGGCTGACATCCCATAGGAATTTGCATATACCTGTGTAGCCTGTTTATCACCGGCTGGCATGTGGGCAATATCATAGGTGAAATTGGCTGCATCGTTGAATGGTTGCACTGCCCATGGTCCGGTTGGATACATTGCCAGTTTTCCTGCGATGAACATATCCCAATCGCCCTGCTCCGCCAGTTGGTCAGCGGTAGGAGCAAATTTATCGACATAACGAGCATCAACCATAGTTTGGATAGCTTTCTTCCCTTCTTCCGAATTCAATGTACAGGTTGTGACATCATCACTCCATATCTTGGCGTTGTACATTTCGAGCATAACTGGCCACCAGGGTAAACTATAACCCCACTGGTCGGTATAGCCATCTCCATCTACATCTTTGGTCAGGGCAATAGCAGCAGTTTTTAAATCGTCCCATGTCCAATCACGCGCAGGATAGTCCAAGCCGGCAGCGTCAAAGAGATCTTTAT
>CAZPTF010000523.1:0-2647 GCA_964589015.1 uncultured Anaerolineae bacterium | reverse complement strand
TGATCGCAGGTGAATTCGATCTATCGATCGGATCGGTCATGGCAGTGTCCATGTATGTATTGGTACTGCTGATGCAAATCCAGATTCCGCCTCTATTGGCAGTGTTTCTCGCTCTCTTGGTCAGCATGATGCTGGGTCTGATCAACGGCCTTATCGTCGTCAATTCGCGAATTCCCTCATTCATAGTAACGCTCGGCTCGATGCTCGCATACCGCGGTCTGGCCCGATTCCTTGGTCATGGAAAACTGATCAACCTTTCGGCAGACTCCAAACCCCTGCTTTTTGAGATTCTGAACGGTTACTTGGCTCCCATCAACAATCTGTTTGAGCCGGCCGGTAACCTTCGAGCGTCCGTCATCTGGTTCCTTGTGCTTGTGGCAGCCATGACATTCGTTTTGACACGCACTCGTTTTGGCAACTGGGTGTTCGCTGTCGGTGGAAACCCTCTGGCGGCACTGGCACTGGGAATCAATGTGAAGAGAACAAGACTGCTCAGCTTCGTGTTGTGCAGTTTGATGGCTGGCTTTGCTGGAATGCTCTTTTTCAGTCATCGTCTCAGCGTCAATCCTCTGACCGGGTACAGCAGCGAACTTCTAGCAGTCGCCGCAGCGGTGATCGGAGGTGTGCGTCTTACCGGCGGTTACGGGACCATCATCGGGGCCGGTGTAGGCATCCTACTGATGGCCATGCTAGAACAGGGATTGGCCTCTATGGGTATCGCCCAGGAGGTCTTCGAGGCAATAACCGGCCTCATACTGGTTCTCGCGATGCTCGCCAACACGCTCCTTAGAGGCCGCGAATAAGACAGGCACACCAGCAAAACGGAAAGGAGGGTCAGATCTCGGAGATTTGATGGGTTGTATGTCTCGTTCAAATCGTTTCCATTTTTTGTAGGGAGGATCAACAAGATGAAAACCCACGCGAAGGTCTGTGCTATTCTGGTAGTTGTGCTGATGGTCATTTCGGTCTTACCGGCTTTTGCCGCCGCACCTGCCCAAGAAGACCAGAAACTCAATATTTACATGGTCCAACTTGGAGCCTGTTCCTGGGACTCGTTCTGGTGTATTGTGGACAAGGGAGCCCAGGCTGCTGCCGAAGCACTGGATGTGAATGTGATCCAACTGGCCCCATCGAAGTGGGATCCCGAGGCCGTAGTGCAAAACATTGACCGTGCGATTGCGGCGAAACCCGATGGTCTCGCTGTCACGATCATCGATGGCGCTTTATTCGAGGAACCGATGATGCGCGCTATCGAGGCGGGCATTCCCGTCATCGCCTACGACACCGCCGATATGCGGCCTAAAGAGGAACAAATCCCGTACATCACCTTCATCGGCTCAGATGAGTATCTGAGCGGCGTTAGATCCGCGGACCGGCTCATCAAGGACCACGGGGGCACAAAGGGCGTATGCGTCAACCACTCGGTGGGGCATGGTGCCCTGGATGCACGTTGCCAGGGTTTCGTAGACCGCCTGACTGAAGCGGGTATCCCGGGCGAGGTGCTCTCGGTCACGGAGGATCCAGCCGAGGCGACGACGATCATGGACGACTACTATACCGCCAATCCTGATGCAGACATGTGGTATACGCTGGGTACGCTTAGCGTTGCCCCCTTCTACGCCTTCATGAAGAACGCCGGATTGAAGGCTGGAGACATCGCACATGGGACCAACGACCTCTCACCAGAGGTCGCGGAACGGATCAAAGACGGCACCACCGATTTCGCCATCGATTCGCAGCCTTACCTCGTGGGATTCCTGTCAGTGTCGTGGCTGACCTGGATCAACCGGTACGGGCTCTTCCCCGCAGCCGAAGTGACCGCTACCGGCCCCGGCTTCATCGACAAGACCAATATTGATCTGGTCTCGAGTTTGGCGGGTGAGTATCGCTAGTCCAGTATGGTAGCTGTGCCAAGGGGACTGGGAATCGGCATCATTCCCAGTCCCAGTCTGAATTTCCTGACCTTTTCTTGTGAGGCCCATCGTGTTCGCAGCAGTATGTCAAGGAGATACATCATTGAGTGTGAGCAAGAGTGCAGCGCTTGAACCCAGGAACAAGAAGAGACGTTCCGAGTTTTTCAGTTCACCCATTTTCTCTCCCCTGGTAACCCAGATTATCATCTGGATCGTTTTCTGGATATTCGTGCCCAGTTTTGGGTCGGTTCGTACCGTGTCCGGTATCGTGGGAGCCGCTTCCATCAATGCGGTTATCGTGATAGGCGTGACGATGTTGATGATATCCGGTGAGTTTGACATTTCGGTTGGGGCGATACTCGGAATGAGCGCGTTCATCTTTGCCGATATCTTGGTGACAGGTGGCTCTCCCGTGCTCGCCATCGTGGTCACCCTGCTGGTAGCCGGAGCGATGGGCGCCATCAACGGCCTGCTGACCGCCTATACCACGATCCCATCTTTCATCGTGACCCTGGGGACTCGTTCCATCTACCGGGGTCTGATCTGGGTGGTATCCGGTGGCACCATGATCCAGGTCACCGACAGGCTCCCGGTACAGGATATCCTCAACGGACGTCTCGACATTGTGAACAACCTCTTCACCCGGGCCAATTTCACGACAGCAACGTTATGGGCAATAGCCTTAGGTATCATCTTTCAGTTGATTCTGACGCGTACGAAATTCGGCAACCATG
>CAZPTF010000522.1:0-2649 GCA_964589015.1 uncultured Anaerolineae bacterium | reverse complement strand
CTGGCGCCGGATTGGCGTGCCCGGGGCAACGATCATCGAGAGTGCCGGAGCTCACCGCGTCCACTCGTGGCTGAGCAAGGTCGGGTTGGCTGCCATCGATCACCTGTTCGATTCGGAAGACCTGCAGCGGCGCACACTGCTGACCGCCATCGAAAGTGAAGAACTGCTGCGCAAGGCAGTAGCTGAGGCGGAGCGTATCGTCGGTGATTTCGACCGCCCGAACACCGGCGTGCTGTTGGTCCTTCCGGTCTTGCAGGTCAGTGGCATTCATAAGACGCGGGAGACCAGGGACGGCGTGCCCAAAGCGCCCGGCATCAGAGAATCGTGGGTGGCACGCAGAGATATGCCGGTCGAAGATGTGGCCGCGATGTTCACGGTTGCCCCTACCATCGTCCAGGACGATAGCTCTATGGACGAGGTCGCCTGTGCGATGATGGCGAATCCCGAGGTGCATGTGGCTTGCGTGGTGGCGAAGGACAAACGCCTGGTTGGGTTGCTCGACCTGCAAACCATCTCCGACTATCTCTTCTTCTACATCACGCCGGAGGAGTTTCTGGCGGACATTTCGGACCTGCACGATGTCGAGCGGTTCGCCGAAAAGAGCCGGGTGCGTACCGTGGTGGATGCCATGCGCGAGCCCGTGTGGGTGAAACGCGGCGAAACGGTCCACGATGCGTTCGAGCGCATGCACACCAACCACCTGACCGGCATTCCGTTAGTCGACGACGCCTATCGCGTGATCGGCTTCATCAACCTGCTCGAACTGCTGAGCATCTGTTCGGAACAGGTCGGCTCGCCCGGTCGTCACGGTGAAGATCCGACGCACTGAAGGGAACCAATTGAATGAATTTGACATGGATAGTCGGGGGCGTTTTTTTGTTGACCTATGCCCTCATCGTGACCGAGAAGACACATCGAACCATCGCGGCATTGTTAGGTGGTTTGGCGATGATCGTCCTCGGCGTCTTCGACCAGCAAGAGGCGTTTCGCGCCGTTGACTGGAACGTGATCTTCTTGCTCGCCGGGATGATGGCGATAGCCAACATCTTGCGCGAAACCGGGCTGTTCCGGTGGATGGCGATCAGGGCGGTGCGACTGGGCGGAGGCTATCCCTTCCGTACGTTGGTCATTCTCGCTACAATCACCGCAGTCGGCTCGGCGCTCCTGGATAACGTCACGGTCGTGGTCTTGGTCGTGCCCATCACGCTATTCGTCGCCACCAGCCTGCAGATCAGCCCCATTCCCTTTCTGATTGCCGAAATCCTGGCATCGAATGTCGGTGGGGCGTCGACGCTTATCGGCGATCCGCCCAACGTGCTGATCGCCAGTGCGGCCAGTATCGACTTCGTCAGTTTCGCCGCTCACATGGCCCCGTTGAGCGTCCTCATTCTGGTGCTGTTCCTGTTCGCCTGCCGGTTCATGTTCGGGAGCGAGATTCAGGCGGGGAATCGCCGGCAATTCGACCCGGCCATCTTCAAGACGTCGCAGTTGATCACCGATCCCAGGCTGCTGTTCAAATCCCTGGTGGTGCTGGCTTTCGTCCTGGTCGGATTCCTCATCCATGGGGTTCTGCAGTTGCAGCCTGCCACGATCGCCATGGCTGGCGCCGCGGTGCTGATGCTCTGGGGACGGCAGAATCCCGACGAAGTCCTGAAGGATGTGGAATGGGCGACGCTTTCCTTCTTCATCGGTCTGTTCATCATTGTAGAAGGGGTAGTGAAGGTCGGCATCATTCAATGGGTGGCGAATTCGCTGGTTGCCCTGACCGGTGGGAACCTGCCGATGACCACCATGTTGATCCTGTGGGTTTCGGCCGTTGCTTCCGGCGTCGTGGACAATATTCCCTATACCGCGGCAATGATCCCGATCATCAAGAGCCTGTCGCACAGCATGCCGGTTGGTCCCCTGTGGTGGGCGTTGGCGGCGGGCGCGGATTTCGGTGGCAATGCCACGCTGGTCGGTGCCTCGGCCAATGTGGTCGTCGCCAGCCTGGCTGCCCGCAGCGGTCACCCGATCAGTTTCGGCAAGTTCCTGGCGTATGGACTGATCACGACGGTCATCGCCCTGCTCGTTTCCACGCTCTATATCTGGTTTCGCTATCTGTGAGCGGCCCGGCGTGCGCATAGTCCGGCGGTCCCTCGTCGGACGCGAGTCTGCAGGGCAGTGTGGCGCTACGGTGCGACGCCGATCTGGTATAGCGTGCCCGCCTGGTAATCGGCCAGATAGATGCGGCCATCCTCCTGCTCGCCGAACGTGCTGATGATGTACGGAGTGTCTACGAACAGGTGATTCTGCCAGGTTGCCCCATCGTTTTTCAGCCCCCAGACCAACCCCGTGCAGTAGTCCGCGTACAGATACGTGCCCACCAACGCCGGATACTCCATCCCACGATAGATCACGCCGCCGGTGACCGAGCAGCCCTGCGGATGGTCGTATTCTGCCACGGGTGGCACGTAACGGTCGGGGGGCTGGCAGTCGCCGGGCGGATTGAAGCAATGTGCTCCTTCCAGGATGCGCCAACCGTAGTTTTCGCCTCCGGTGCTGCTGCCCGGCTGGTAGTCGATCTCTTCCCACTTGCCCTGCCCGACGTCGCCGATGTACAGATCTCCGTTCTGCCGGTCGAACGCAAAGCGCCACGGGTTGCGCAGG
>CAZPTF010000521.1:0-2656 GCA_964589015.1 uncultured Anaerolineae bacterium | reverse complement strand
GTCACGGCACTGGTCGCAGTGGCCGAGACAGTCACCGTTGGAGCCACAGTCTCCGGCAGCACAGCGGGAACGGTCGCAGTGGTCTCCGCGGGCGCCATCTCCACAACGGGGGTAGTGGCGACAGCCGCCGGCGATGTGGGAGACGCGACGGCCTCCACAGTCCCGGGCGTTTCGGCGACGACCGGCGTTTCCGTCGTCGAAGGACCAACCGGTTCTTTCTCACCAAACAACTGCAATCCCAGGAAGGCAATAATCACCGCCAGAGGGACGAGCACAAACAGCAGACGTTTGACGCGTAAAGCCGCTTCTTCGCGGAGAAAGAAATATTCTTTGTATTTCGCGTCACGGTACGACTTGATCAGCCAGATGATCCCGACGAAAAACGCCACGACGCAACCGGCAAATATCAGAAAAGTTGGATCGGAATAATTCATCGCAGTAAATATCCTCCGCTTACCTGGTGTAAGACGGCTAGTAGTCTAAATTTCCACACGGAAGCCAACTCTATCTATTGTATACCAGGTGAGAGGTTTGGTCAAGGACGCAGAAATATCGAGTGCAACCAGGAATTTTGACGACAATTGCAGCGTCTTCGCCACGACAAATGCGCTGGAGAGCACGCCCGCTGGACCAGACTGTGCCAATCTACTATGTTGCAGACCAGCACACGGTCCGCCCAGGCACAGCAGTCCCTGGCTAACGACAGTGGCGCCGGAGATTGGCCCAGTCAGACCTCGCGCCCACGACTGGGCCAATCTCCGCACAGGCCATGCGGGGGTCTGGTGGCCTGTTCCCGTGGGTCTCCTCGCAGGCGGAACGCGTCCAAGATTGGCACAGTCTTGACCGACAAGAAGATATTCGTGTGAACCTGGCAGATCACGCTGCAAACGCGACCTGCCCACTGCTCGCTGGTCTCCCCAGAAATCTCGGATACACCTGAAATATCGAGTGGATGACGGTGCGAACCGGCTATTGCACCCGGCTCGCACCATTTGGGCTTACGGCAGATTGAAATCAACCGTGCGTGTGGTGGATGCGCCGGTTCTGTCATCGCCGGTGAAGACCTGGATGGTCGCCCGGCAGGGCACGCCCGTCGGGTTGCCGGCGAGCTTGTAGCGCATGAACTTCGTCACGCCCGGGTCCAGGCTCGATTCCAGCATACTGGAGCTCGGGTCGGGTCGAAACGGCGTATTAGACCAGCCGGTACCGTAGTAGACCGCGCTGGTATTGCGATTGACGATCCTCGCCTCCGCACTCTCCAGCAGCAGCGAGTGGAGACCATTGCGGATACGGAAGGTCACCCAGCCAGTGGACGCATCGTAGCTATAGTAGTCGATGTGCACCGCAACGCTTGGGACGACCGGCGGCAGGTTGAAATCTACTGTTTCGGTAGCGGAAATGCCGGTCTGGTCGTCTCCACTAAAGAGCACGAACGTTGCACGGCAAGGCACGCCCGTCGGACTACCGCTCAGCTTGAAACGCAGATAGCGGCTATCGCCCGGGGCCAGGCGGGGTTCTCCAGCTGCCGTGGCGGTCGGGTCAGAACGGAAGGGTGAATTCGAGTAACCCGGTCCATAGTATCCGGCACTCGTGTCGCGGTTGACAATTCTCCCACGTACACACTCCAGGGTCATAGACGAGGGCGCGTTGACAATGCGGAAAGTCACCCAACCGGTAGCGGCATCGTAGCTGTGATAGGTGACATTGGCGGCGACCGAGCCGCTCGGTGGATGAACGTTGACCGTAACCTGCCGATCCACGGTAGTACTGTCCTGGCGGATGACGTGCAGCGTGTAAGTAGTCGTGCTGGGTGGCGAGACGACCCGCGTGTCATGCCCGACCACTGGCGCTCCGTCCAGAAAGACCGCCTGGACGCATTCCACGTCCCAGCGTAGCGTCGTGTGGTCACCGGCAGCGATGTTCGTGTCATCGACGCGAAAATCGATAGCGGGAATACAGGGCGGAGGCAACGGTGTATCCGGCGGCAAGACGGGTGTGGCCGGCGGAGATGGTGTGGGCGGTGGCAATGGCGTTTCGGGCGCAGCCACCACGATCTTGATCAACACAGTGGTGCCAAAGGACTGTCCGGCAGCATCTTTGAGTTTCCAGCGTCCAGTATAAGACCCTGGGGCAGTCGGGGCGTACATCGTGACCTGTACATCAGCGGTTCCCCCCGGCGCGGTGAGGGGCACGACCTGTTCCGGGGAAGCACCCAGCAGGTCGCCGGACAGATAGGCGAGGCGATAGCCGCTCCCCCAGGGGCAATCGCCAGTGTTCCGCAGCCGCCAGATTTTGTCGAGGCGCTGTCCGGGTGAGACCACGCTATCATCGGGAATGGTCACATCGGCGACGAACGCCGCATTGGCCAAGCATCCCGCCGGAGTTAGATCGGGTGCGACCGTGGCGATTGCCTGTGCCGTCCCCGTACTCAGCACGAGGCTCTCGACGGCATTCACGACCACTTCGGAGGACTCTCCCGCTTTGCCGGCGCTGTTGTAGGCACTGACGCGGACGACATGGCTACCTGGCTTCACTGGAATCCACTTGAATTCGACCGGGAACTCGGTTTGTCCGTAGGCGCTGGGGCTGGCGACCACGCCTGCCTGAACGTTGTCCACCCAAAGTTCCGTCCTCACGACGCCCAGACTGTCGTTTG
>CAZPTF010000520.1:0-2660 GCA_964589015.1 uncultured Anaerolineae bacterium | reverse complement strand
TCGGTGACTGGTGTGATGCCCACCTTGGGCCCCAACAGGCCGGAGCCGAAGACCCCGAGAAAGATACCGATCAGCCCCCCCGTGAACGAAAGCCCCATGGCTTCGACCAGAAATTGCAGCAGAATGTCACCGCGACCTGCGCCGATCGCTTTGCGCAGCCCGATCTCGCGTGTGCGTTCGGTCACCGAAACCAGCATGATGTTCATGATCCCGATGCCGCCCACCACGAGCGAAATGGCAGCGACTGCGCTCAGAAAGATGGTTAGTGTCCCCAACACACTGGTCGCCGTGTCCATCATTTCGGTCTGGCTCATAATGCGGAAATCGTTGAGATCGTTGTCTTTGAGCCGGTGCTGTTGGCGCAATGCCTCAGTGACGCTCTTCTGGGCGAGTGCGGTTTCCTTATCGGACGTGCCCTGGACGAAAATTTGAGACAGTATGTATTCACCACGATAGGTGCGCACACTGAACAGACGGGTCTGGGCGGTGCTCAGCGGGACCAGCACGAGATCATCCGGGTCCATGAAGCCCGAGCCGCCCTTCTCGGCCATGACGCCAATCACCTCGAACGGAATGCCACTCAGACGGACGGTTGAACCGATCGGGTAGGCATCGTTCGGGAACAGGGTTTCCGCTGTCGTGTGGCCCAGGACGGCGACCTTCGACCGGCGCTCGATGTCTTCATCCGCGAGGAACCGGCCAACCTTCATATCGTAGTTCCGGGCTGTCTGGTAGGCCGGTGTCGTCCCGTAGACATTAGTGTCGGACGATTCCTGCCCACTGTCATTGAACACGGTTGCGCTGCCGCTGTAGGTGGGTGCGACCGCTGCCACACCCGCTAGCCCCTCCAACGCCTTAGCATCACTAACTGTCAGCTCCCGTGCACCGTCGATGGACCGTTCGCGGAAAATGGTCAAGAGATTCGTTCCCATGCTCTCGAACTGGCTTGTCACAAACGAGGAAAACCCACGCCCAAGCGAGACCATAGCGATTACCGCGCCGACACCGATGATGATGCCGAGCATGGTGAGAATGGAGCGCACTTTGTTGTTCAGCAGGCCGTCGATGGCCATCCTCAGGCTCTCGAAAAAGGCGCTCATATCGCGGCCTCCTGCGTACCCCAGGTGGGCACGGCACCCTCGATGCGGCCAGGCATCCCCTCGTGCATGCCTTTGGCCCAGAGGCGCTCCAATACCGGTTGGTCTTTCGCCACAACGCCATCGTGCATTTGTACGATACGCTGCGCGTGCCGGGCGATATCCGTCTCGTGTGTGACGACGATGATGGTAATCCCCTGATCACGGTTCAGACGCTGGAAAATGGCCATGATCTCTTCTCCCGACTTGGAGTCGAGGTTGCCAGTCGGCTCGTCTGCGAGCATGATCGCTGGCTCGGATGCCAGTGCGCGAGCGATGGCGACGCGCTGCTGTTGTCCTCCGGAGAGCTCATTCGGCTGGTGATGGATGCGGTCGCCCAGTCCAACCAGCTGCAATGCTCTGAGCGCTCGCTCTTTCCGCTCGCGCCGTCTGACCCCGCTGTAAACCATTGGCAACTGGACGTTGGCGAGAGCCGACGTACGCGCGAGCAGGTTGTAGCTCTGGAAGACGAAGCCGATTTTGTGGCGACGAATTAGCGTCAGACCACGTTCGCCCAGCTTGCTGACGAGTTTCCCATCCAGGTAATACTCACCTGAGGTGGGCTGGTCGAGACAGCCGAGCATGTTCATCAGCGTGGATTTCCCCGACCCCGACGGTCCCATGATCGCCACCATTTCTCCAGGCAAGATCTGCAAGGACACTCCGCACAGAGCATGGACTTCGACCTTCCCCATCCGGTATACTTTGGTCATATTCCGTATATCAATAACTGGATTGCTCATGTTCAATCCTTCCTGTGCCGTTGAGTGTGTGGCCGGACCCGGCAACACACTCAACAACGTCCCTTGCCTGATTGCTGGCGATGTTCTGGCTTGCCACCGTTGGCTGCTGCGCGATCAACTGCGGACTAGCGAGGGCCTCCTCCACCCCCTCCACCCGGCGGCGGTCCGCCGCCACCCGGGGGTGGTCCACCGCCCATCATCCCTCCCATGCCCGGCACGCCCATCCGCACCTCGGTGCCGTTTGTCGTCGCTTGCGTGCTCACTGCCGCGGTCCCCTCCGGAACAAACACCACATCTCCGTCCGTAAGACCACTGACCACCTCGACGTTCTGTCCGCTGCGTTCGCCAAGAGTCACCTCGGCGCGGATCGCCGTTCCATCCGGGCCACGCTTTTCCACGTAGGTTTGGCTGGTGGCGTCATCGATTTGGACGTATGTCGATGGGATGAGCAGCACTCCAGTACGGCGTTCTGTCTCGATGCTTACGTTGGCGGTCATACCGGGCCGGGCTTTAGCGTGCTGCTCGTTGAGCGTTACCGAAACTTCATAACTCACGATGCCGTCACCCACGGACACCGGCGCTGGGGCGATTTCACTCACCGCACCGGAGAGCGATTCGTTTGGCAGAGCATCGACGGAAACGACAGCCGCTTGCCCGATATCGATCAAAGGCACGTCGATTTCATCGACTTCGACATCGATGTGCAGCGGGTCGAGGATGGTCAGGACGATTGCCACGTTCCCATCGCCACTGCTTTCAGTGGTGCGTTCCCCTTTCTGGA
>CAZPTF010000519.1:0-2667 GCA_964589015.1 uncultured Anaerolineae bacterium | reverse complement strand
CAGCGTGCTCGGTACCTAGGGATCGAATTACCCACTCATCATCCTGCAAATGGATACCACTGTTGCGCGCCCCCGCGAGTCATACCCGCTCACCGCCCCAAAGAATTATACAGCCGCGACGGATGGAGTGTCAATCCTCAATGCATCTGATGAGGTCGTCCCACGATAGGGAACAGCGGGAAGTGCTGGTTCTGACCGGTGAGATCACACGGGCGCGTGTGACCCGCTCACTGACTGCTTCTGCTTTGACATCCACTCTCTCCTCACGTAGAATGCAGCGATGCTGGCTCGTGTGGGAGACGATTGCATGCGGTCTGATTCAGTCGTCCGTGTCCCGGGTACAAAATGCTATCGTGCAAACCGAAGGGGGTAACAAGGAGATGAAACTCAGAATTGTGCTTGTGATTGTGTTTGCCGTGGTTCTGCTGGGAACAGCGCTGCCCCACAACGTCGCGGGGCAAGCGGCGACACCAGAGGGGAAGAGACAGGCGGCCGTCACGCTGACGACCAACGCGGTGGTAAGGGGCTGGCCCGAGGACAGCGCGCAGGCGCTCGGGACGCTGCCCGCCGGCTCAATCGTGCCGACCAACGGCCGGCTGGAGGACTCAAAGTGGTGGCAAATCCCGTATCCCGGCGGGCCGGATGGCAACGGCTGGGTGAAGGCACGCGACTTAAAGCCAAACGCTGCCGCTGCTGACGTCCCGGTGTACGCGCTGCCGACGGCAACCCCCGCACCGACCGGCCAGGCCATGCTGACGTTCACCGCCGACGCGACGGTAATGGCATGGCCCGACGACAACGCCCAGCAGTTGGGCAAATTGCCTTCCGGCTCGAGCGTCCCGACAAACGGACGGTTGGAAGACTCACAATGGTGGCAGGTGCCCTACCCCGGCGGCCCGAACGGCAATGGCTGGGTGCCGGCCAGCGCGGTGGAGCCGAACCCGGCCGCGAGCCAGGTGCCCATCATCGAGGTGGTCGTCCCGACGCCGGAAGTGACGCCCGCCGTGCCGACGCCCGCCGGCTGCCAGTTCAACGCGGTGTTCGTCACCGATGTCACGATCCCTGATAATTCGGTAATCGGCGCTGCCCAGGCATTCAACAAGGTTTGGCGCCTGCAGAATACGGGCACCTGCCCGTGGGCGGCGAGTACACTGCTCAATTTCGTCGGTGGCAACCAGCTTGGCGCGCAGGCGACTGCACCTGTGCCGCCGACCGCGCCGGGAGCGACTGCCGACATTTCGGTGACCATGTACGCTCCGTCCGCACCGGGAGTATATGAGGGCATCTGGCAACTCGAAGACAACGGTCTGTTCTTCGGACCCAGGGTGAGTGTCGTGATTCAGGTGCCGGGTGCTCCCCAGCCTACCGCAGCGCCACCTCCACCGCCGCCGACGGCTCAGCCACAGCCGACTGCGGCGCCACAGCCTTCCATCAACTTCTACGCAGATACCGATCGGGTTGCACCCGGGCAATGTACCAATCTGCACTGGAACGTGAACCAGGCGCAGGCCGTCTACTTGCAATACTTGAACCACTCCGACGGTGTGCCCGGGCAGAGTTCGCGGCAGGTATGCCCTTCCACGGACGGTAAGCGCTACACGCTTATCGTCATCGGCTATGACGGCCAGCAGCACCAAAACGAAGTACAGATCAACATCGATAACCCGGCGGTTTCGATCAATTTCTGGGCGGATCACAACGAGGTCACCATCGGCACCTGCACCAACGTCAACTGGCAGGTCGCGAATGCCCAACGCGTGCAGTATAACGACGGGAGCGGTTGGAAGGACGTCGACAAAAACAGCGGGAGCCGGCAGGTATGCCCGGCTTATCCGATCAACTGCCAACTGCGCGTGACCGACCTGGACGGAAACGACCACGACCGCAGCGTGACGATCAAGACGAAGGCGCCACCCCCGGGAGTGCTCACACCGACACCCTTGAAGAAGAAGTGACGACCGGGGGGTGCCCCACGTAAGGCAAAACGAAGCCCCGACCCATGTGGTTGGGGCTTCTTCGTTCTTTCAGATCGCCACCATCGCAACGCCATCCCGCCGCGGGAGCACCTTCCGCCGGTGTTGCGAGGCATCGCGCCCGGGGACAGTCTGTCCAGCGGCGGCTACACCACCGTCAGCGAACTGCCGACGATTTCTTCCAGGTCCGCGCGGGTGAAGACACACACGTGGCGATCGAGCAGACCTTTCAGGTAGTCCAGCGCGTCGTCGACGATCGCGTCGGCAGTCGCCTGATCGATGCTGAATGCCGTGACCGCGGCGTTCAGGCCGGTGACCTCCATCAGCTCGCGCACCTTGCCAGCGACGCTGCGCGCCCGTGCACCGGTGCTCATCCCCGTCCGTGGCACGCCCAGCGCCGTCGCGAGACGGTCAAACGTTGGGATGTCGGCCTCCCAGCTCTTGTCCAGGATGGCCGGCAGGAAGATGGCAATCGCCAGCCCGTGATGCAAGTTACGCCGGACACCCAGCGGCTGCGCCAGCGCATGCGGCACAGTCGTCCCCGCTGAGGCAATGGACATGCCGCCCAGCGTAGACGCCCAGGCCATCTTCGCACGCGCTTCCATGTCGCCACCGTTCTGATAGGCCCGCGGCAGGAATTCGGCGACGAGCGAAACGGCCTCGAAGGCAACCAGATCCGAGAAGTAGTTGCGCA
>CAZPTF010000518.1:0-2673 GCA_964589015.1 uncultured Anaerolineae bacterium | reverse complement strand
CGCTTTCATTGACACCATTCCCCATCCGATTTATAATACTTCACTGGCTTGCAGCGGTGTGGCGCGCAATACAGCACCGGACTCGTCAATTTGAACGAACAAGGAGTGGCTCCAGTCATGAGAATTCTGATCACAGGCGGTGCGGGATTCCTGGGTTCGCACCTGTGCGACTTGCTGCTTGCTGAAGGACATCAGGTTATCGCCATGGACAACCTGATCACCGGCAATACCGCCAACATCGAGCACCTGGTTGGCCGTGACGATTTTCTGTTCATCAAGCACGATGTCACCGATTACATCTACGTACATGGGAAATTGGATGCCATTCTGCACTTTGCATCGCCTGCCAGCCCGATCGATTATCTGGAGCTGCCCATCCAAACGCTGAAAGTCGGTGCGCTCGGGACGCACAAGGCGCTCGGCTTGGCCCTGTCGAAAGGTGCGCGTTTCCTGTTGGCCTCCACATCCGAGGTATACGGAGATCCGCTCGTGCATCCGCAGAAGGAGAGCTACTGGGGTAACGTCAACCCGATCGGCCCGCGCGGCGTGTACGATGAAGCGAAACGCTTCGCCGAGGCGATGACGATGGCCTATCACCGCGCGCACCATGTGGATACGCGCATCGTGCGCATCTTCAACACCTATGGCCCGCGCATGCGCCTGAATGATGGACGTGTCGTGCCGAATTTCGTGAAGCAGGCGCTGCTGGGCGAACCGCTGACCGTGTATGGCGATGGCGCGCAGACACGCAGTTTCTGTTACGTCAGCGATCTGGTGCAGGGCATCTACCGGCTGCTGCTATCCGACGTGACCGATCCGGTGAACATCGGCAATCCGAATGAAATGAGCATCACGCAGTTCGCGGAGACGATCAACCGGATTACCGGCAATATCGCCGGCATTCGCTACGAACCGCTGCCCGCCGACGATCCGAAGGTCCGCCAGCCCGATATCACCCGTGCGCGCACGCTCCTCGGCTGGGAGCCGCTGGTCGATCTGGAAACGGGCTTGCGGGAAACCATCGATTATTTCCGCGCGCAGGTCGATTGACTCACGTGGCTGGCGGCTGTCTCAGCAGTGTCGCAGCGGGGTAAGGGTATCTGATGAATCTTCTGGCGCAGTGGGAGCAGCGCGTGGTCCCCTGGTCGTGGGTGTGGGCCGCCGTCATCGCGGCGGTGGGAGCGTGCGTTGCCTTGCTACCCATTGATTGGGTGATCCTGTTGGTCGGTGGGACGGCGCTTGCCATCTTGACGCTCGTCCGTCCCGCGTATGGCATCTACGCGCTGGTCTTCGCCGTTCCGTTCGGTTCGGTGAGGCAGTTCCAGCTGTCCGGAATCAATGTGAATGCCTGCGATGCCTGTGTCGCGTTGGTGGTTGCTTCCTGGTTGGCGGCGATGGTCGGACAACGCCGGATCGTCGTCCCCCATCTGCCGCTTCTCTTGCCCCTGATTGGCTTTATCTTCGTGCTGGTCCTGTCCTGGCTTGCCGCGTTGTCGCTCACCGTAAGCCTCAAAGAGACGTTGAAGTGGGTGCAGCTATTGCTGGTCTATCTCTTCATCGGCAGCACGTTCGATGAGGACCGCGTGCGCCGGACGATGACGTTGGTCCTGATCGCGGGTGTGTTGGCGTCCTTGCTCGGGATCTACCAGTTCTTCGGGCGGGTTGGTCCGGACGGGTTCCTGTGGCATACGCCGGTCGGTTTGTTCATGCGTGCATACGGGACCTTCCAACAGCCCAACCCGTTCGGCGGGTATGTCGGTATGGTGGCGCCCATCGCGTATGGCCTGTGGCTCGTCTCCTTCGGCATCGAGAAAGGCCAGGTGCCGCTCTTCGGCATGTGGCGTTTCGTGACCAATACCACGCTATACGCTGCCCTGACTGGTCTGATGGCCGTGGCGATGCTGATGACCTGGTCGCGTGGAGCGATCCTGGGCTTCCTGGCAGCGTTCGTCGTGATCAACATGCGCCGCAGCCGGCGTGTCGCTGCGGCGTTCGTCGTCGTGATGGTGCTGTTGATCGGCCTGGGCGCATTGCAGCTTCTGCCTGAGGTCATTACCCAGCGCTTCCTGGATTTCCTGCCTTTCCTGTCTATTCCCGATGTCAATGCGGTCGAGCTGAATCCGGTTAATTTTGCGTTGGTGCAGCGGCTGGCGCACTGGACTGCGGGCTGGGACATGTTCGCGGCGCATCCCTGGACGGGTGTGGGGATCGGCAATTATCCGGTCGTCTATCCGCTGTATGCGCCGCCGGCGTGGCCCGACGCGATGGGACACGCACACAACTACTATCTCAACATGGCAGCGGAGGCGGGTCTGGCCGGTCTGTTCGCGTACCTGATGTTATGGGCGGTTATTTTCTGGCAGACATTGCGGGCGACCTACCGCCTGCGCGGCTATGCACTGGGCATTGCGTTGGGAGTGTTCGGTGTGCTCGTCCACCTCAGCGTGCACAATCTGGTGGACAACCTGTACGTGCACAACATGTATCTGCACATAGCCATTCTGCTGGGTTGTGTGGCGGCGCTGGTGCGGTCGCAAACCGCGCTGGGAGGTACCAGCGGATGCGGGCTCGACTGCGCTGACCGGGGAGATCGCCCGTGAATGCCAGGAGCGGCGCACATGCCAGTGATTGAGCTGCAACCCTTCGCGCGAACCGATTTCGAGCGGTTGATCG
>CAZPTF010000517.1:0-2677 GCA_964589015.1 uncultured Anaerolineae bacterium | reverse complement strand
ACTACCGTCCGAATGTCGACGCGATGTTGTACTTCGTCGAGAGCATTCTCCCACTGGTGCGACGGGCGACGCCAGCAGCGCACTTGTGGATCGTGGGTAGGGATCCTTGCGCCGAGATCGTCGGGTTGGCCTGCGAGGGAATCACGGTGACAGGCGAGGTCGAGGACCTGCGACCATACTATCGCGACGCCGCAGTATGCGTCGTGCCGCTGCGTGCTGGCAGCGGCACACGCCTGAAGATTCTCGAGGCCATGGCATTGGGTCGCCCGGTGGTTTCAACTTCCCTCGGCTGTGAGGGCCTTGCCGCAGTCGATGGAGAACATCTGCTCATCGCCAATGCAGCCGACGACTTTGCGGAAAAAGTCGTGGCCCTTCTCCGCGACCAGCGCTTGAGACAACAGATTGTTGAAGCCGGTCGCCGGTTGGTGGTCTCTCACTACGATTGGGATGCGCTAGCGCAACGGCTGGCGCAAATCTATGCCGCAGTGGCCACGGAAGGTGACACGCATGAAAACTGACGATCGGCTGGCATCCGGCGTTCCTCACCTGCTGTGGGTATACGGCGAATCGCTGAACCGCAAACTGGACGCAGCCACCTGGCTCGAGACCAGCAACCGCTTGTGTGAGCTGGGCTGGCGCGTGACTCTGGCAGCCGCCGCTCCGGGCAGTCATCGCCGCATCGGCCAGGTCGAAGTGCGATACTTCCCGAAGCCTCCGGTGTATCTTCTACGTCACATTGTCTTCCACTTGACACTCGCCTGGTACTTGATGCATTATTGGAGTGATGTCGATGTCATCCTGTTCCATCCTGCATCGGCGTTCTGGCTTCTGCCTCTTTTCATCTTCACTTCGTTGACCGGCAGTCGCCGGCCGTGGTTCGTCATGGATACGCGTGACCTGAACCCGCCGGGGGGTACCCTGAAAAACCGCGTGCGGGTGCAATTCTACCGGCTCATGCACAGCCTGGCCAGCTACTGGACAGACGGGCAGACGGCGATCACGCAACGTATGGCCGACCTGGTGAAGATCCCCCCGCAGAAGTTGTGGGGCGTCTGGCCATCCGGGGTGAATCCGCAAGAGTTCGCTCCAGCGCAGCGCAGGCGGCGGTGGCCGGCAGATGGCGAGCCGATTCACCTGGTGTACGTCGGCGTGCTGCTGCCGGAGCGAAACCTGCTTCCGCTGAGCGAAGCGGTCGAGGCAGCCAATGCCGAGGGCATGTCTTTCACCCTGTCCCTCGTGGGGGGAGGCGCGGAACGCGCGAAGCTCGAAGGTTTCGCGCGTGGCACGGGAGAGCGGGTGCGGGTCGTACCGCCCGTCCCCCACGACGAGGTGGTCGACTGGTTGGCGAAGGCTCACGTCGGCGTGACCTCGATGTTCGATGCGGATCAGACCATCTTTCAAGCATCCAGCCCCATCAAGCTGTTTGAATACCTGGCGGCTGGACTCCCCATCCTGGCACCGCACCTCGCCTGTTACGGCGATGTGATTGGAGACGGTGAATTCGCAATCTGGGTTGACTACCCCGACGCAGCCGGAATACTGGCCTCCCTACGCCAGGTATGGCAGAAGCGCGACACACTGGAAGGAATGGGAGCCCTGGCCGCCAGCGCAGCCCAAGCCTGGACATGGGCCGCCTCAGCTGAGAAGTTGAAGCGTGCACTGGAGCGCGGGATCAGAGCGCATGCGCAGTAGGCTCACGGTTCGATTCGCCCGCAAACGGGATTACACCGCTGGAGAGGAGACAAGGACAATCCGTAATGCAGGTCAGCAGTCAACGCGCAGAACTGCATATCATGTGGGTCTGCATGAAGCCGCTCGCGCAGACCCTCGATTCGGCGACCTGGTTAGCGACAACGCAGAGCCTGCGTGAATTGGGCGTGCGCGTAGACCTCATCGCAGTTGGACCAACCGGACAGCGCGAGATTGACGGTGTAGAGGTGATCTGCTTGTCGCGCCCGGACGTGTACGTTCTCAGGCAGTTCGTGTTCCACGCGAAGGTGATCTGTCTCGTCTTGAGGGAATGGAAGAACACGGATGTGGTCCTGTTCCACCAGGCATCTGCGCCATGGCTGGCGGTGTTGCGACTGATCCGTTTCCTGACTGGCGACAGAAAGCCCCTGCTGGCCCTGGACACGCGGACGCTGCACATGCCCCCTGCGGATATTGAGAGCCTGAAAGATAAGGTGCGCGCGCGTATCTACAAGCTCAGTGACGCGCTGGCTAATTCATGGACAGACGGACGGCTGGCGATTACCCGGCGAATGGCGGAAGCGGAGCGGATTCCACCCGCAAAACTGTGGGGAGTCTGGCCGTCTGGGGCGGATCTGCAGCGATTCTCGGTCGCACAGGCAACACGACGATGGCCCGCTCCCGGCGAGCCGATCCGCTTGATCTATGCGGGCTGTCTGCATCACGAACGCAATCTCATGACGCTCAGCAGGTCCGTCGTTCAGGCGCATGCGGAGGGATTGCTTTTCCAGCTGTCGCTTGTGGGAGATGGCGCCGCGCGACGGGATTTGGAGAGTTTCGCGGCCACGACGCAGGGCATCATCACCGTCGCGTCTCCGGTCCCGCACAGTCAGGTCCCATCCGTTCTGACCGCAGCTCACGTTGGCGTCCTCCCTTTTCCGGACGAAGAGAAATTCCGCGTCAGCAGTCCAGTCAAGCTGTTCGAATA
>CAZPTF010000516.1:0-2678 GCA_964589015.1 uncultured Anaerolineae bacterium | reverse complement strand
CCAACCGGACCATCCGCGGCTTCTTGGACTTGGTCTCGCGGATGATCACCTTCTCGCCTTCGACGTCACCCATGTCGAGATCTGGCAATTCGGACGCGCGCAGGCCGGTGTCCGGCAGAGGGCGGCGATCACCCCGGTCCGCAAGCCAGCCGTCAAGTCCAGCGATGGGCAAGGCGACGGTATACGCCGGAGGAGGGAACCTGGTCGGTCACCTCCATCATCGCCACCACTCGCTAGGAGATCCACCACACCCCCTTTCCGAGAACAGATATGATCACGCAGCGCTGTTATCGTCCCGATTGAGGCCCCCATGATCGCTGTCTTTTAGTGATTTCGGATCTTGGCAACCGCCGACCGTTTCTTCTGTCCTCCAATAGACGTAGAGCATTCATAGCTAAGCCATGACTGACCGCTTCCACTTCGACCTGGGGCAATACAAGATGTCGCGGTCGACGATTCGCATATGTGGATCATTGGAAATTGCACTGCAGGGTGTAATCGCTGGTTCGGCCCTGAGAACACGATGTGGCAGCATATACCATGATGATAAAGTCTTCATTCTGCGACGGTGTATACGAGACATGCTCATCTGCATTTCCAGAGTTCGTCGACCTGGCAACAGAACGCGCTGGGTCAGCAACCCGGTGAAGATAAAGGTCATAATTACACCCCTCCGGGATATTAGTAAGGCTGATCTGTATTGGTCGTCCAACGATACCGGCAAACACATATTCGTCTCTGATTGCTATCTCACAGAAATTCGCCTGAAGTGTCGTATTCGATGCCAATCGATAGGCTTCTCCGGGAGAGTTGTTGGGCTCATATGGGTCCCGATCACAACCGAGGTAATCCCTACAAATGTTTGGAAGATGCACATGTTGTTCGACCGCGATCAATGCCGCGGGCCCGGTTTCCCAAGACTGTGTGTCACACGTAACGGTTACGAAATTATGATATTTGTCTGCCCACATAGGAGTTGTACTGACGAATGTAAGCGAATAGAAATCAACGACGTCAATATTGGACCATGTCACCAGAGGCAATTGGATTTCCGGCGTTGTTCCCTGGCTCAAATTCTCATCGTATTGCGCGCCAGCAGGCAAGTGGTCAACAACCTGTGTCCCTACAGCGATCCCCTTCCCTGTATTGGTCAGATAGATCGTATAGGTCACAGGCCTACCAGCAATCACGGTTTCAGGCCAAACGCTCTTCGTCACTGTGACGGCAGGGGCACTCTTGGCAACTGTTTGGGTCGTTGCAGTCGCCTCGGCCATCCGAGCAGTATTGGTAATGATCGTCCCGTCAGTGATGGGTATAACAATATCCACACCAAAGGTCAGAGTCACAGTGTCCGTTGCGCTCCCGGCCATTCCCAGAGATGGAATGGTCCATGTCATCACCGCACCCGCTTCGGCACTGAGAGGTGGGGTCTCTATGGCCAGGTTTTCGGGCTGGCTTGACATCGAATCGCCAACATATGACGTGTGCAGGGGCACAAAATCGGTAACGACAAAAGTGCTCAACAGAAGATGCGACGAATTGCTCACTACAATTCCATACGTCAGCACATCACCAGCCTGAATTTGGCTTGGTGCTGTTTTGGTAAGCGTATCTGTTTCGCGGAACGCGAATTCGCAATTCGTGATATCCCAAATTTCTCGTGCGGGCAGAAATGAATATGATTGTCCCCGGGTTGTTCCTGAACTCGCACACACAACTTTCGTCGCCAGCAGTCCAAATGCCAGAATCAGGGCAAACACGACAAAACCTACAAATGAAACTCTTTCTCTCATGAGGTCACCTCTTATTGTCTTTCATGAAGAACCGATGAAGACATCTGCATTGTGCCAGATGCAGGAGGTAGTGATTCGTCCGAATCTGCGGGAATCAAAACTCTGGACTTAATTTCGGGCCTCGATATCCCTCTCTAACGAGGGTTTCACCTGCTTCCCTTTCGGGAGAGGCAAACATCACCTAGAGACCAGGGTCATTATAGTTCCCCTCACCAGTGCGACCGCCCTCGCCGGAATCTCCGATCGTGAAACTCCACGGCTCTGGCGTTTCGCTCACAGTGATCCATTCCCCGGGCGACAGCTCCCGTTGCACCCGAACGGTCCAGTAATAGGCACCGTTGGGACCGCTACGAAGGTGGGTAGCAGCATCCAGGTAGATTGTCAGGGAATCATTCCGTGTAGCTTCTGCTGCCCCGTTGAATGGTCCGGCTTCGTATCCACTCATCACCACTTCATACGACTCGTCCGGACCCAAATCACGGCTCCAGCTCCAACGGAACTCCACCTTACCATCTTTTGACTGGTATCCCGGTCCCGGGTTTTTCAGCACAGGAGCGGGGTACAGTACAAGGGCTGTCGGCGTCACCGTAGCGGTCGGTGTGAAAGTCACTGTGGGCGTTGCGGTCTCGGTTGGAGTGGGCGTTGGCGTACGTGTGGCAGTTGCCCCGACGGTCGATGTTGGCGTTCTATCCCGCTCCGCACCCACCAGTCCCCCGGATGCTATCGCTTCAACCGATGCGGCTACCGGTGCCATTGTCCGTGGCACTCCGCTCTGCTGTCCTGTTGCAGTGGAATGTTCGGAAGTCGAACCGCTCTGGGTTTCGTTGTCAGAGCTGACGAATGCTCCGTTCCATTGCCGCCCATCAGGCGGCAACGTCGTGGTGG
>CAZPTF010000515.1:0-2683 GCA_964589015.1 uncultured Anaerolineae bacterium | reverse complement strand
GACCGGCGGGTCTCCCGCGTCTTCCTGACCGATGCGGCGCGTGCCATCCACGATGACTTGCGCCGGATACAGGACTCACTGAAGGAAACCACCTTCGCCGGCTTCGACGAGGCGGACCTCGGCGCATTTCGCGCCTATCTCAAGCGGATTCGCGCGAACCTGCTCAAGTCGGAAACCAAGTAACCTCTTTCCTCAGTGCGGATTGGGTCCGCGTCGCACGCGTGACTGCTGTGCTCACCATTCTTTGCCGTCGTTGTGCTACTGCGTTCAGAACGAGGAGTCTTGTTGCATGGAATCGATGACGAAACTCGCCGCATACTTGCGGCCCTACCGGCAAGGGGTCATCATTGGGCCCCTGTTGATGCTGGTCGAGGTGGTGATGGATCTGCTGCAGCCGTGGCTGCTGCAGAACATCGTCGACCTGGGTGTGATGAAGATGGACATGCCGGTGGTCGTCCACACCGGCGTGCTGATGGTGGTGCTGGCGATCGTTGGCGCTATCGGCGGCTCCGGCAATACGTTGCTGGCCGTCCGTGTGTCGATGGGCGTCGGCGCGGACCTGCGTGAGGAGCTGTTTCGCAAGGTACAGAGCTTGTCGTTCGCCAACCTGGATAAGCTGGGTACCGGGCAACTCGTCACCCGCCTGACCAACGACGTGACCCAGATTCAGGAAGTTGTGCTGATCCTGCTGCGGATCATGGTCCGTCTGCCGCTGATGCTGGTCGGCAGCCTGGTCATGGCGACAGTCACCAGCCCGAGCCTCGCTGTCCTGTTTCTGGTGCTCGGCCCGGTGTTGATCGTCACGCTGGTCGTGGTGCTCGGCCGCGCGCATCCGTTGTTTATGGCCATGCAGGCCCGGCTCGACCACGTCAACACCGTGATCCAGGAGAACCTGGCGGGCGTGCGCGTGGTCAAAGCCTTCGTCCGTGCCGGGCGCGAAGAGGAGCGTTTCGGCGACGCCAACGACGCATTGATGACCAGTACGATGGATGCCATCCGCCTGGTGTCGGTGATTCTGCCGATCATGGTGATGGCGGTCAACGCGGGCATCGTCGCGATCATCTGGTTCGGTGGGCGCATGGTCGTCCACGGCGATATGGAGGTGGGCCAGATTCTCGCCTTCGTGAACTATCTGCTCCAGGCGATGATGGCGCTGATGATGGCGGGTATGTTGATGATGCGCGTCTCCCGCGCGGAAGCCTCGGCCGACCGCGTGCTCGAGGTGCTCGGCAACGAGCCGGTGGTCGTCGATCGCGACGGGAGCGTGGACGATTTCGCCCCACGCGGCCAGGTCGCCTTCGACCACGTCACCTTCAGCTACGATGGTGAGGACGCCGCCCCGGTGCTGCAGGACGTCAGTTTCGTCGCCCAGCCGGGCCAAACCGTGGCAATCCTCGGGGCGACCGGCGCGGGCAAGTCGAGCCTCATCCACCTGATTCCACGCTTCTACGACGTCACCGGCGGCAAGATCGCCATCGATGGCGTCGATGTGCGTGACGTCCGGCAGGACGTATTGCGTAAGCGTATTGGCATCGCGATGCAAGAGGCGATCCTGTTCTCCGGGACAATCCGCGACAACATCCGCTACGGCCGGCCCGACGCGACCGACGAGGAAGTGATCGCGGCCGCCAGAGCGGCGCAGGCGGATCGTTTCATCCGCGAGCTGCCGGACGGCTACGATACGGCCGTCGGCCAGCGCGGCGTCAACCTGTCCGGCGGGCAGAAACAGCGCATCGCTATCGCCCGCGCACTGCTCACCGATCCGGCAGTGCTGATCCTGGATGACAGCACCAGCGCGGTGGACGTAGAAACGGAGACCGAGATCCAACGGACGCTGGAGACGCTGATGGAGGGCCGCACCAGCCTGGTGATCGCTCAGCGCATCAGCACGGTGCTCAAGGCGGACAAGATCCTGGTGCTGGAGGGCGGCAAGATCGCCGCCGAAGGCACCCACAGCGAGCTGCTGGAATCGAGCCCGATCTACCGGGAGATCTACGACTCGCAACTTGGGCATGGAAACGGAAACGGAAGTGGGGTGACAGCACATGGCTGATACGCAGAACAAACCGCAGCGCGGAGGCGCTCTCATGCATGGCCCGGGCGGCCCGACAGCCATCGGCACCGGCCGCGGCGCCAAGGATACGCGCGCCACGTTGCTGCGTTTGTGGGCTTACCTGAAAGAGCAGCGTGTTGGGCTGATCGCCGTGTTCGTCATGGTGGCGGTGAGCACGATTCTCAGCACCCTCGGTCCGCTCTTGATGGGCCGCGCGATCGATGACTACATCATTCCGGGGGATCTGCCCGGGCTGGCGCGCATTTCGCTGATTATGCTCTGGATCTACATCGCCACGGCGGTGGTGCTCTGGGGACAGACCTACTTCATGGCGCTGGTGGCGCAGCGCACGGTGCGCCACATCCGCCGGGATCTGTTCGCGAAGCTGCAGTCGCTGTCGCTACGCTTCTTCGACCAGCGCCCGCACGGCGAGCTGATGAGCCGCCTGACCAACGACGTCGAGAACATCAGCTCGACTCTGACCGACGCGACGACGCAGTTCGTTTCCGGCGGTATGACCGTAGTCGCCGTGGCCGCGATGATGCTGGCGTTGAACGTGCGCCTCGCGCTGGTGACGCTGATCGCGATCCCGGCGATGTTCTTCCTGCTCGACTGGGCGTCGAAACACAC
>CAZPTF010000514.1:0-2710 GCA_964589015.1 uncultured Anaerolineae bacterium | reverse complement strand
CTGCTGCTGACGCTATGCGTCCATCTGCTCAAGCACTGCTATTACGCGCGATACCTGTCTTCCGCGCAAGGCTGCCTTCGGCAGGTGCTGGCGGACGGTTTTCTCGTGCTGTATGCCGACGTCGATGCAGTGGTCCGGCGGAATGCCGAGACTCTGGATTGGAGAGTGATTGTCGATAGAGCACGGCGCTGGCAGATCGAGCCGGCGGTCGGTGTTGCTCTCGGCCTGGTAACGCGCTGGTTTCGGACCCCTGTACCGGACTGGGTGCTGGACCGTCTTCCGCCTGTCATGGCGGGTAGTCTCGAAAGCTGTCTGGCGGCGAAGTTGTTCCACTCTGGTGGCTGGGGCGGGGTCGTTCGCCTTGGCGAAATGCGTCCCGACGCATTGTTCCGTCCGGCGCGTCTCTTTGGCCTTCTCAACTACGTGGCGCCATCGCCCGCGTATATCGCGTGGCGTTACGGAACTACGGGACCCGTTCGCCTTCCATTGGGCTACATGTGCCATGCGGTCACTGCTGCTGCCGAGATTTGCGAAAATACCTTCGACTACCTGCTCTATTGCAGGATCAGACGCCGTCGCTGAGCGGGCTGTGTGTCTCAAGCAGTACTGCGAGCCATGCCTGCACCTCAGATAGATCCGAGTAGGTTACCTCGTATGCCGGAAGCTGTCGGACGACTCGCCCTGCGACCTGAGACCCGTGAGCGGGCAAGTTCTTGGCATTGAGCGCTCGCTGCAATAAACGAAACAAAGCCGCTGCTGGTGAGAGGCGCTCTGCGCAAAACGGTGCGTCCGGCTGGTAGCGGGGAAAGAGGAGATAAGCGGGCTGTGTGGCCGCGCGCACGCAACCGGCGCGCAACAGGTCTGGGTCCAGCATCGTTAGCTGGTCGGAGATCCGCAGCAGTCCCGGTTGTGCCGTCGCTGGAACCCGGGTTTCCCACACGAACGCTGAACCGGCTTTCAGCCCGATGGGGCGGGGGAAGCCGGTCATCTGCGAGACATCGGGCGCCAGTCCGATGAGTTCGTCGGAAAGGAAGTCGAAACCACTGCTTACCAACCAGGCTGCCAGTGTGGATTTGCCGCTGCCGGAGGCACCGCACAGGACGATACCGGCCATACCCCACGCGAGACCGGCAGCGTGAACGATCAGGTCCTCGCTACATGGCGTGGTTAGGACACGCGTCAGGTCTTGCATCAGCCATTCAATCAAGTAGGGCGACAATGAACCGAAGTATGCTTGCTCAGCGTCCCTCTGCACGCTGACTAACCGGTCAGCATCCACATCCAATCTGTAGACCGCTACAACGGAAGATCTTGCACCGGCGCAATGGCGGAAATGGCGGTGCACATAGGCGCGTGCCTCCGTGTCCGTGCAGTAGATGCATACCGCGTACTGGCCGAAGTGGAGGTAGAGTGGCTCAGTTTCGCTTACGACCATTCGATGGCGCCGTGTACGTGGAACGTCGTCAAGGTTTCGATGACGTCGTACTCGATCGTCGCTGCCGCATCGGGATACGCCTCGCTGAGCAACCGGATGATCTCCGCGATCGAGCGCGTCCCGTCGCACAGTCCCCAGATCAGGGAGCCAGTCGTATTACTGAAAAGAACCTGCTGGGTAGCTGGGGCGAACAGCACCATTTCACCATCCAGTGATTCATTTTCGGCCATCCGAAAGCCTTCTGCGTGGTAGGGGATGCGGTCAAGCATGCGTTTCTCTCCTGGAATACGGCAATTCCAAACCGGATGGGAGATGTGAACGATTTGTTGTCGGCGAAATCTTACCATGATCGATAACTGTTGTCAATCCTGACGCTTTCAGCAGCAGATTTGACGGCTTCAGACAATCGATGTATAATTCGAAATATGTCGAATTATCGAAATGACGAGCTGGAAAAACTGGCCGAGATGTTCAAGGCGCTGTCTAACCCGCACCGGCTGCACATTTTCGTACGTCTGGCGATGTGCTGTCAGGATGGGACCCGCTGGAACGAAGACGTGTTCGGCTGTTCGTGCATTGGGGAGGTAGCTCAAGATCTCGAGATCTCTCCTTCCACGGTGTCCCATCACGTCAAAGAGCTGCGCCACTCGGGTCTGATTCGTACTGAGCGGGCGGGGCAGCAGATCCGATGTTGGATTGAGCCGGAGACTCTGCAGTATCTGGTGGATTTCTTCTCCCACTATCACTGCTGAGCCTTGCGCTGGGAGTTCACGCGTCCATGAGCAGTCCGGACCCCAAAAAGGAGAGATAAGAATGAGCGAAAAAAATGTCGCGATCAGAGAGGCTGTGCGGCGAAAGTACGGTGATGTAGCCAGACACGATGTGTCCGGCTGTTGTGGTAGTGCGTCGGGAACGGCGTGTTGTTGCGGTGGACAAACGGCGGCCGTGGATGACCTGGCTGTGCAGATGGGCTATTCACGGGAAGACCTGGCATCCATTCCGCAGGGCGCTAACCTGGCGCTGAGCTGTGGCAATCCCCACGCCGTTGCGTCCTTGAAGCCCGGTGAGGTCGTGCTTGACCTGGGCAGCGGTGGAGGGTTCGATGTGTTTCTCGCGGCGAATCAGGTCGGAAAGACGGGGCATGTCATCGGTGTGGATATGACACCGGACATGGTCGAACTGGCCCGGTCGAATGCACGAAAAGCCGGCTATACCCAGGTCGAATTCCGGTTGGGCGAAATCGAGCATCTACCCGTCGCTGATAGCAGTGTGGAC
>CAZPTF010000513.1:0-2711 GCA_964589015.1 uncultured Anaerolineae bacterium | reverse complement strand
GGAATTAGGCCACTGGAAGACCAACTTGACGGCGTCCGCCAGGATATCCGACCCGGATGAGGCATTGTCAGCGACAACCACCGAGCCTGGGCCGTCAAAGCGAAACGAACCCAGCCAATTCCATTGCCCTCCGTTGGAGCGTTGGTCAACCCGAATCGTGCTGGAGCCACCAGCGTAGTGCACGGTGTACGGGACATCGCTGGGGCGCTGGCTGCCGTCGCACCACCACGCGTAGACGTCGTAGTCCCCCGGGATCGTCACGGTGAACGTCCAGGTAGCGGTGTCGCTTCCGGAGCCGATCAGCTGGTTGTACTGATAGCTGCTACCATACCGCTGCTCCGCCAGGTCCGTACCCTCCAGCCACGCATCTTGGCTGGACGCAGTCGCGAAATTCGACGCCGAATCGTCCAGGACGAGGATGCCCGGCCCGGAAATAACCCCGACATACTCATAAGCCCCAATATCATAGGCAAATCCGTGTGGCCGCGCATTTCCATCATAGTCATCCGGTACCAGATCGAAGAGATTGGTGCCATAATCAATGCACGGAGACCCGGTGTCCAGGTGAAAGTTGTTGCTGGCGGCATTCACGAATTGTGGGTTAACGCCCCACAAATCGTGGGGCTGCCGGGTTCCTCGCGGCGAGCGACCATCGCTCCGATAGAGATTGTTGTAGTCCGCGTCCAGCCCGACCAAAGACTGGCTGTCCTTTGCATCGACTCCAGGGTTCGAGATGTCGTAGAAGATATTGTTCTTGATGGTCATGTTGGGCGAATTGCTGAGCTGGATACCATTCGAACCGGTTCCATCCGAGAACAGGAGCTGGCCGAGGAACGTGTTGTTGACAATCTGGCAGCCGCTGGAGTTGTAGAAGCCTGCTGTGATGTAAGCATCGACGATGTTGTTCCGGAGTATGAGGTCATATCCTCCTTCGGAGATCCAACCCTGCGCAGCCCCACCAGATTCCGGAAGCGGCTGCATGATCTTGCAGACATTGCCATCGAAGGTCACGTTGTGCCCGACCTCGTCGCTGGAACTGCTCCACGTCTGGAAGCAGTCGATGTGCGGATTGTGGTTCTCAGGGTCGGTATACCAGATGTCGTGGATGTAGTTCTGCCGAAAGACGTGCCCGGAGCCGAAGAAACGCATCCCATCCGCGTCGACCCACCAGGGCGGATCGGACCAATCCGGGTGGTATTGTACCGTGCGCCACACCTCGTTCCCCTCGATCAGGTGTTGTCTCCCCCGGACATCGACACCGACCTGGCTATTATGGTACAGCCTGTTGTTTCGCACGATGCAATAGCTCGACGGAGCGGGCTCGCCCGGCCCAATTTTGTGCTCCAGCTTGATACCACCGCGCACGCAATCGAAGATGTAGTTGTCCTCGATCAAGCAGTCGTCTCCCTGTACGTATATCCCCCACCCTTCGACCGCATCATTGACAGTACCAGTGATGTCGAAGCCCTGGATGTTGATATAACTGGCCTTGATGGTGAAACCATTCATGGCAACGAACCCGACCGCCTGATAGCTGATCGGTGCACCGGTTGCGCCTGAGGTCCTGACCTGGACTCTCTCGCCATAATCACCCGAACGGACGAAACAGGTGTCTCCTGCTACCATCGTATTGGCAGCTTTCTGGATGGTTCGCCAGGGCTGGGTCGCCGTGCCAGGACTGGAGTCAGAGCCGTCCGGCGACACGTAGTATGCATTGCCTGCAGCCTCCGCTACGCGCCCGGCAGGAAAAGGTACACCGGCCACATGGTGCGCGAAGAACCCGAACAAGACAAACACGCCGAGGCACAACCCTATTGAGAATGTCCCAAAGACAGAATTCGTGGGAAATCGATCCATATCCTACCCAAAAACAGTACAATTACCAGCCAATCGCGGTTGAGTATAACACGGTATACCCGTTCATACAAGTCAAGTCGCTTCGGTTCGAATCCATCCGCCAGCCCTGCCATTCGCGGCGCTGATGCTCGGACAGCGCAAAGACACCGTCGCGCGCCTGGCGCTAAACCGCTCAAAACGCGCGAGTAACGACTGCCCCCTCGCCCAAGATGATGACACGGCACACCGAACGTGACGCATGTATCTCGCGTACGCTGGAACGCCATCCTTGCGTCCCCTACTGCTCTGGCCCACTCCCGTTGGCCGGAGATAAGGGCACGGCGAAATCTGGTTGCGTCCAGTACGGACGTCTGCCTGACCGGTTTCCGCCTCGCACTTTCAGCCACATCCACGCGGCGGTCGGAGCCCCAGCCACGACGCGATCGATTGGGCGCTAACGCTCCCAACCGCCGACTTCACCGATCCGGCGTGCCGGGTTGCCGGCCAGCAACGAATAGGGAGGGGCACTGTGACAGACCACCGAACCCGCAGCGACCACGGAGTGATGCCCGATGGTGACCCCTTTGAGTACGATGCAGTGGTGGCCCAGCCAGACATCGTGCTCGATGGTAACCGGCAGAGTCCTGGGGGGGCGCCTGCCATCGGGCAGGATGAGCTGATGCAGATCGCTGTCGGAAATCGTACAGTTCCAGGAGATCATGCTGTCGGCGCCGATCTCGACGTGTTCCCGCACGTAGATGAGCGTGCGGAATCCGATGTTCGCACCATGCCCAATATGCAGAAGTGCCGGCGGTCCCTGCAAGCTGTCCACCGTTATGTCACATCCGTCGTTGATCTCGCACGTTCCCCCGGTC
>CAZPTF010000512.1:0-2723 GCA_964589015.1 uncultured Anaerolineae bacterium | reverse complement strand
AGACCTGTGCGGAGATTGGCCCAGTCACACGTCACGCCTACGACCGGGCCAATCTGCGATGCCAGCGGCGCTGTGCCGGACGTGACGCTCTTAGAGGCAGGTCGCGCGGTAGCACGCCGTGGTAGCGTGGCACGGTGTGCGCATAACGTTGCCTGTTCCGGGCATTTTGTCAGTTGCCTCGCTATGGGTGTATAATGCGCACAATCCCACTGCAATCCCACCCCAATAAAGGAGGGTATCATGAGCCATCGATATGCCAGGTACGCAGCCATTCTCGTTGTATTGGGTGCGCTTTTCGGCTTTGCCTGCGCCGCTCAGGCGGCACCACCGGCTGCCGAACCCATCGAGGTCGCGAATGTGACCTTTGCTCACGGTTTGACGGAAGAGATGGAGCCAATCGATTCCGATCCGACAGCGACATTCATGCCGGATGAGACGGTCTACCTTTCTGTGCAGGTGAAAGGGCGGCCTAAGTCCGGTATCTTGGGCGCTCAATTTTTCTGGGATGGCAACTTCATCGCGGACGCCGCCATCGACATGGCAGACCTCAACAGCGGTGTCCTGTTCTCTTTCGGGCAAGACACCTATGCCGGATACGAGCTGACGCACGATAAGACTTTTCCGGTCAGCGACAAATACTACGCTGAGGTCTACTACGAAGGCGGGCTGCTGGACACCTACCCATTCCGCGTGGCTCCACCGCCCGGGGCAGTCCCCTCGCAAGTGAAAACCGTGACGCTGGCACGCGGTGCGGACGCGGACTACCTGCCGGTCAGTCCGACCGACACATTCACGACGGATGAGAAAGTGTTTGCAGTGATCGCAGCCGATTTGGGCTTCGGGAGTTGGATGCGGTCGACCTGGTACGTGAACGACCAGGTGAATGAGGACGGCACGGTCAGGATCACCGCCCCCGAAGACGCACTCGACACCGGGCTGTATTTCTCGTTCCTCCCTAAGGGCGGTTGGCCTCTCGGCAACCAGAGCGTCGTGCTGACCCTGGACGATGAGGATGTCGGCACATACACGTTTGCCATCGAAACACCCTACTTCGACAAACTCGCTTTCCTGGACACACTCCCCTTGCCCGACGAGGCCGAGCTCGTCGAAACGGCGAGCGCTTACGACACCGGCTTCGTATCGCCCATGACCGAACCGGAGCTGTTCCAGGCCTACGACGAATGGTTCCAGGGAGAAGGCTGGACCCGGCAGGCGCCGACCGAAGCAGCGGTCACTTTGCCCAACGCCGTCTGGCGCACAAAGGGAGCCGAGCTGATGCTCGAAGTTCAGGGTGTTACGGAACAGGGCCTCACCGAAGCCTGGGTCAAGATCACGAAACTCGAACCGTATACGAAGCAGGCACCCAGCGGGCTTTTCTCAGGCTCGAACGCAACCAAGACGCAATAGACGTGGACAAACCTGCCAGCAGTGCCGGCCCTGGACGGCAAATGCCGGCGTAGCAACAACCAACCAGGCTGCCGATGGCAGCGTAGATAAACCGCAAGCCAGCGGTTGATACAGCAGCCCACCTGTACGGTGGGCTGCTGTCCGCTGTCTGTGCACAGCACGAACGATTGGACAAGCGAGCGGACGACGCGTCAGGCTTCCGGATATTGCCGGAACAGCTGTCCCCAGGGGCTCTCTTCCAGCCAGCGGTCGACCACCTTCCTGCCCTTCAACGGATACCAGAAATGGTCGTGGTAGTATTCGCTCGCAAAGATGAAAATATTGACGAGCGGGGTGTGGAACAGGAGCCTCTGGAATATCTTGAGTGGCGAACGCCAGAGCAGCATGCCGGTACCTGTCCCCAGGTTCACGCCCACGTCGAAATTCCAACGCTCGTCTGCCACTTCGGGCATGCCGACTACCTCGATATCGCGCGGATTTCCATTGCCCAGCCCCAATTCGGTGGCATGCGCGATGTATTGCATCTCCAACGGGTTGAACCCCATCATCAGCGCAGCAATGGCATCGATCGCCACCTGGTCCGCCGAAGCCAGGATGACGTTCTTCTGGTGCGGCTTGAGGGTGCGTGGCCCAGGCCCGCTGCCCGCCGTTGTCCCATCCATAGTGGCAAAAACGCCGCTGTGGATCTCTTTCTGGATCGCCAGGAGATCCACCAGTGTATCGTGGATCCAGGTGTGCGTGTAATGGCGATTGATATTGAGCAACCCACCGAACGCATTTTTCATGGAGCCGGTGGTCACGGTATAGCTATGGGTTTTCACCGTCGGCAGGTGAACAATGTTCTTGCCAAAGAAGTAATTGGGCAGGTAGATCCCATCGGGATAGATCTTGTCCAGTACCAGCATCTTGTGGCGCGGCGTGTACTCGACCCAGCTCATATCTTCCGGCTTGAAGTTGTATTTCTTCGGGATGCCGTACTTGGACAACACCGGTCCGAACTTGTTGTAGCGATCGCCCAGGTCGGCGATAGTCACCACCGTCTTGTTATGTACATCGACCAGGTCGTTGAAGCCCTGACTCTTCAAGGCCAGGATGGTCCCCTCCAATTGCCACGGTGTGGTATTGGAGCCAGGATATAGTAGATGCCAACTGATGTTGTCTTTCAGAATCGTCGTCGCCGCTGGATCCAGCGCCTCTTTCATGCCGGCCAGATCGCACAGCCGTTGATAATCCTCCAACACCGTCTCCGGTGTTGTGCGCAAGACTGCGACTTGTGATTTGCTCATGCCGATGTATTCCCTCCATTCGGGCTGGTA
>CAZPTF010000511.1:0-2729 GCA_964589015.1 uncultured Anaerolineae bacterium | reverse complement strand
ATAGGTCGGACGTGGCCGGGCTGTCAAATGAGGTGTGTGGGGAGAAGGGGGCTGGGGGGAGGGGCCGTAATGATGGGACGACGGCGAGGGTGCTGCGTAGCGCCATGCGTGGTGAAGGGGTTGACCGCACGATGGGGACGCGCTTGCGGTGTGAACGGCTGGATAACGCCAGTGCTGAGTGTTGTTCTTTGGATAGGGTGAGCGTCTCGCTGATTTCGACCAGGCGGATTCCCACCTCTACCCAAAGGGACCATTGAACACTGGTTGCGATGCCAACTCTGACGCCGCAACGCTCTAGTCCTCCAACGAGCCCCTTTCGTCAAAACCGAACGCGTGCTCGATTACCCAGGTGCGCGGCTGGCCGCGGGAGCAGGCTAGAGGGAACGGGCCTTGGTGCGGATGGCTGGCTAGGGAAGAGCGAATCAGGGGTCCAGCATGGGAGGGAGATCGGCCAGGGACTGACTGTGGCCTGTCACGGCTCAGCTTCGTGGTGACTGTGGTCACAGAGCGTCTGTCTGCGGCGCAAGAGTCTTTGAAAGCACGACGGAATCACGATTGGCAAAAGCGGTTCTGCGGGTGCGGGCGTCCTTGGAGGGATGGGTTTCGCCGGCTCTGGAAGCGTTACGGCAAACAGATAACAGAGCGTATCAAGTGCGCCCCAAACGGCAGCTATCCCGACTTCCAACGGCTGTTGTCCCAAAACTGTAATCGCAGAGCGCGACATTGCCCAGGTGGTCGTCGTGATTGATCGACCCAGGACACGCTATGCCATCTCGACTCGCCATACTTGTGTCGCCAGTTGCGCAAGCCAGTCCTGTCGTTCTTCTATCTGCTGGCGTGACCAGGTTGGGTATTCCAGTATACGTTGTGTAGTTATGATATTCTGTTCTTTTTGAAATATGTTCCTCTTCTTTTCTTCAAACGATCTGCTCCCAGCTTTCTTGTTTTCGGTTGATGAAACAAGAGCAAGGTTCCCGATGCGGGATGTGTATTCGTCTATCTCATCTGGCCCGAACGAGTCGATGGTCGCACTCCACTCCTGCGACGGATTCCTCGGAAGTATGTGCTCAAGGTTAACATGCTTCGTATCGGATGCAACCTCGGTCTTGTTGTCATGGAGGTATCTCTCTATCTGCCTCAAGATGTATCGTGCTTTCTCAGAGTTTCTGAGCACCTTGTTACGAAAGGCTTGCTCAAAGTCGGAATCGGACGGGTACAATGGCTTAAGCTCGTGAAAGACCTTGGAGCTCTTCGTGAGTATGTTAGCACGGATCATTGGCGGAATGTCCGAGTAGAAGTTGGCAGCAACGCCGGTCCTTAGCTCGCCGATGAGGTTATAGCGGACAGCCATCACGACCAGTATATGAGTGAGTTTGCCGAATTCCTGCTCCGAAAAGCTATCGGCAGCAGCAAGCAGAATCGGCAGCGCCTGTTGGGCATCTAGAAGGCTCAAAGTCTCGAGGTTTTCACGTGTTCGCTGATCGTATCCATTCCAGTGAGGGTGGCCTGGAACCGAAAGCGCAGCGTATAGTTTGGCTGCGTTGCAGAGGTCGCTGGAGAACCTGAGAGCTGAGTCAGATGCCTCAATCCGGGATCTCATAAGCCGAAAGAGCTTGTTTTTCGATGTTCTCCCATAGTACGAAGTCCAATAATGGTAGAGGAATCTTTCGCCTGGGTCGATGTCAGCTAGACTGTCTTTGATGGTCGCCCAATGCCGTTTCACGTCACCGAGAAGATCGCCACTTCTCCCGAAAAGATGGTTCTTCAGAAGATCCATCGTGTTCAGCCCACGGCCCCTGTCGTTGAGTGTCTCAAAGATCACATAGGCATCTGCTTCATCCTCCACCTTCAATATAAGTATGAAGACGCTATTCTGCAGATACCTGTGGAGACTAAGTAGAGCCTCTTGGCAGAAGGACTCGGAAGACTGATCCTTCTGCCACTGAGCGGTAAGCGCTTGTATTCTCAGGACTGCCTGCAAGAGAAGATAGTTGGAGTCCTTTTGGAGTTTGCCTTTCATCTCTTCTTTGATTTTATCATCAGTAACATCAGCCTTGATATACTGCCGATAGAAATGGTTATTCTCCTCATTCATATGGAATTTGGGATCCACCTGAAGAGTGTCTACGTCTTGTTCGCCGAAGTATCTGTTGCGGAACCAGTCCGCACGATTCTCATCGCCCTGCTGGCGGAAGGCCCTTCGTATCGCGCTGAGCATGATGAGGACAGTTGTGACTCTCTGTTGGCCATCGATGATCTCAAGGTAATCAGGTCCTTGTTTCATTACCATGGGCCCAAGGAAGTACTCCGTCTGCTCTGAGCCTAAGGCCTCGGTGATGTCGAGCCAGAGCAGGGTGACTTCATCATCAGTCCAGGCGTAGCTTCGCTGAAATGCGGGGACGCGGATCTTCCCAGTGTTGGCAAGGAAGGTCCCGATGGGTACCATCTCACTTGTAATGTAGGACGATGTCATCCGAGATCTCCTTTCGGGCGAAGGTAAGCGCAGATCTCTGCTGGCTGGATGGCCGCACTTCCCCTTCCGTACAGACAGTAACCAGAACTAACCCTCCAGGCCGATTCGCTCACCGGCACTCGCGCCAGGTGTAGCGCGCCCGGTAGCCGAACGCGCGTGCGGCCTTGGCGCTGCTGACGAACGAGTCATGGCCCTGAAGGGTGCAGTGCGGCAGCAGGTCCGGGCGGAAGCGCTGCACCAGGTCGCGGGAATCCTC
>CAZPTF010000510.1:0-2733 GCA_964589015.1 uncultured Anaerolineae bacterium | reverse complement strand
TGCCGCTGTCGAGGCAGTGACCACCGCATCTGTCGCAGCACTATGTTAATGACACGAGGCGAAATTCCAATTCACGGTGAACCAGTACAATGAAGGCACGGGTATTCCCGAGGAACATCTGCCGCGCATCTTCGATCCCTTTTTCACGACGAAACAGACCGGCAGCAGCCTGGGACTGAGCTCAGCCTACTCGATCATCAAGAGCCACGGCGGGCACATCACGGCGGAATCTACTGTTGGCAGAGGAACTACCTTTCGTATCTATCTCCCAGCATCGGAACGAGAGGCCATCACACCCGTACCGGAAAAATCCGGCGGAGCCGCTCAAGGGGGCCGGGTGCTGATCATGGATGATGAAGACGCAGTGAGAGCACTGTTGGGGCGGATGCTCACGCGCGCCGGTTACGATGTGGCGCAAGCCGCGGACGGGACGGAGGCTATCGAGTTATACCAGCACGCCTTCGCATCCGCTGCGCCATTCGATGTCGTCATCCTGGATTTGACGGTGCCGGGTGGCATGGGCGGCATCGAAACCCTACGCGCCCTGCGGGAGATCGATCCGCAGGTTCGCGCCATCGTGTCGAGCGGCTATTCGACAGACGCGACGATGTCGGACCTGGAAACGCATGGTTTCGCCGCGGTCGTGCCCAAACCCTACCAGCCGGAACAACTCCGACAGGCCGTGCATACCGTGATTCACAGAAATACGACCTGCTGATCGCTCCAGTTGCGTGCTTGTCGTCTGCTGCACCCGCCTGCTTCCTGGGCTGACCTTGTGACGCCTCCACGTGCGGGCAGACGATGAATACAGCGAGCCAACCTGCGTGACGCGCTCAGCTGCTTGACGATGCCAAATGAGACCAGGCCCGGCCATGAGCGAAGCACGACGGGCAGCTATGCTATTGCGCTTCTTGCATACCGCCACGGGTAAGGTAATTGAAGAAATCGGCATCCGCCGGAACCACGACCGTATCCCCCTGCTTCAGCGCCTTCGCGTATGCCTCCAGGCGGCGCGAGAAGGCGTAGAATTCCGGATCCCGCCCGAGCGCCTCGGCGTAGATGCGGATGGCTTCCGCTTCGCCTTCACCACGCAATCGCTGTGACTGCTCGTAGCCCTCCGCCGCGATCACCGTAGCACTGCGATCCGCCTGAGCGCGGATGATGTTGGCCTGCTCCTCGCCTTCGGCACGGAACAACGACGACTCCCGCTGCCGCTCAGCGCGCATCCGTTGGAAGACGCTCTGTTCCACCTCTTCGGGCAGATCGGCGCGCTTGGTACGCACGTCCACGATCTCGATCCCAAATTCCGCGGCCTTTTCGGCGGCGGACTTCGCCACGCGCACCTCGATGGCATCACGCTGGTGAGAAATAACATCGACGAATTCGACTGTGGCGAGGTCCCGGCGCAGCTCCGAAAACACGATATCATCCAGGCGCGCCTGCGCTCCCATTTCCGTTCTCACTGCCTTAAAGAACACGAGCGGATCGGATATGCGCCACCGCGTCACGAGGTCTACCACCAGACGCTTCTTGTCGCTGGTGAGGTATTCTTGCGGTGGTGCGTCGCTCGAAAGCAACCGCTTCTCGAAAAACAACACATTCTGGACGAACGGCATCTTCACGTTCAGGCCGGGATCACGGATAATGGCAACCGGCTCTCCAAACTGCAACACGATGGCCTGGTTGGTCTCGGTGACCACAAACAATACCTGGGGAATCAGGATGAACGCCAGAACCAACGCGACGGCCCCAATCGCTAATGAATAGTTTCTCATCTCAGTTTGCTCCTTCCGTCTGGCTCGATACCTCAGGTTGCGCCGGCAGCTCCACAGCAGGCATCATCGTTCTCCCGGTCACGTCCACAGCCGCTACTCCAGGGTTGGCGTTCAGGTCGGTCAGCGGAAGGAAGGGCAGAACCTGGCCGCCAACGGCGTTCTTGTCCAGCAGAACGAGCCGCACATTGCCGAGGATCCCTTCCAGCGCCTCGATGTACATCCGCTCACGGGTCACGCCGGGAGCCAACTGGTATGCCGCGAGTACCGCCGCAAAGCGTTCGGCGTCACCAGTGGCGCGTAGCACTTGTTGCTCTTTGAACGCACCGGCTTCCTCGATCACCTGCTGTTTCACGCCGCGCGCCCGTGGGACTACATCGTTCTGGTAGGCCTGTGCCTCGTTGATGAGCCGTTCCTTGTCCGCCTTGGCACGCACGACTTCCTGGAACGCATCACGGATCTCCTGAGGCGGGTCGGCAACCTGGAGGCGGACTCCCGTCACCAGGATACCCGCGCCGTAATCGCTGAGCAGTTGCGTCAGGAACACCCGCGTCTGCTCCTGAACCTGCGCACGTTCCTCGGTGATCACATCATCGATGGTCATCTGCCCCACCGTGCTGCGCAGGGCAACCTCGGCACTGGTGCGCAATACCTGCTCGGGTTCCTTCACATTGAAGACGAAATCACGTGAATTCGCAATACGGTACTGGATCAGCAGCTCGACCTGGACGATATTCTCGTCCATCGTCAGCATCAATGCCTCCCTGAGATCCGGTCTCTTGGTGTCTGACTCGGTCGTCCTGAAGCCGATCTCAACCCGGCGGATGCTCTCCACGTCGACGATATCGACCGTCTGGAACGGATAGGGGATGTGGAAATTCAAACCGGCGACGGTGACGCCCGAGAAGCGACCGAGCGTTCGGACTACCCCTTCCTCTCCTGGCTGGACGACATAGACACC
>CAZPTF010000509.1:0-2735 GCA_964589015.1 uncultured Anaerolineae bacterium | reverse complement strand
CACGGAACGCGGCGATCACCCCGGCCCGCCCCGACACGGCTTCCGCCGCGTCCGGCGTAGGGGCGACCGGCCGGTCGCCCGGTGCGAGAGCGAGAGAACCACGGATGCGCCGGATGGCACGGATTGGTCGCCACACGCACGGAACGAAGCGATCACCCCGGACCGCCCCGACACGGCTTCCACCGTGTACGCCGTAGCGGCGACCCGCCGGTCGCCCGGTGGAAAAGGCGACTGGTAGGGCTGTACGCACAACGAAAACGGGGCGGCCTCGCGCGAGTCCGCCCCCACAGAGATCGAACTGGTCCTGCAAGTGCTATTTCAGGCCCTTGCAGTTAGCATAGTAAGTCACGGTCGCTGGCCAGTCAGAGAAGATGCCGCGGATGCCTACCTCCTGCGCCAGGAAATCGAGGACCTTCATCGTATCGCCATCGTTGTTGATCGCAGCGGTGATCGACATATGATACCAGCTGCCACCGTTTTGCAGAAGCCCATCCCGCTCGAGCGACCAGGTGATGATGTCGAGACCAGCGGCTTTTGCTGCCTTGGCATAGTCGGATGGGACGATTTTGTTGTCTGCGTCGAGCGTCAACAGCATCCAGATGGGTGGGGCGATGATCTGAACACCATCCGCCTTTAGCGTTTCCATATCGGGGACCCACGTCTGCGGATCGTCGACGTTGAAATTCGGGTCGTCGTAGCGGTCATCCAGGAAGACGGCCTGCGCGCCGAATTCCGAATCGTTCTTGATCCAGTAGAGCACGTCATCCAGATCGAACGATTGTGCGAAGACGTTCTCCGGCGCCACCCCTGCGGCCTTATATTCGTCGATCATTTGCTGCGCGTACGCTTCCTGCGTGTAATTGCCCTCATACGGCATCTCGACACTGGCGCTCTTCAACTCGGGCGTCATCTTCACACCCAGCTTCTTGAACAGCTCGATGCTCTCGGCATGCGTCATCAGCGTCCCATTCTGCGTGTACAAGTCCGTACGCCAACCCGGAGTACCTTGAATGTATTCCTCGACCGTGGTCGCGTTGGGATTCGCCCCGTCCATCTTGCCCTTCAGCGTCTTGAACTCCGCGAGCGTGATGTCGCTGGTGCAGCACATCGCCGAAGCTGGCTCCAGTAGATCGCCCGTCTGCTCGTCGAACTTCGCCGGAGTGAACGGCTCAGTACATTTCGCGGCCAACTCCGGAACCGCCAGGATGTTCGTTGTCGTGTGCAGGTCACACTGTGAGTGGCGACACACCAGCTCGCGGTCTTTCGTGAACGTCACGTCGCATTCCACGAGACCGGCGCCCATGCGTGCCGCCGCCTCGTACGATTCCCGCGTGTGCTCGGGGAACTGCAACGCAGCTCCACGGTGGCCGATAGAGAAATCCGTCCGTTCGAACGGCCCTGCCGCACACTTCTGCATATCCGCCTTCAAAGCCCCCTCGTCCATGTCATTGACGAGATAGAACGGGCGTGGACCAAGCTGGACCCCACCCGCCATCACGCCGTCACTCGCCGGATCGGATGCACCAACCACCGGCGTCAGCACAACCATGCCCAATATCACGATAGCAGCAGCACTCAGTCGCACTAACATCTTCCGATACGTTGCCATTGTCTTTCTCTCCTCTCGAACGTTTGTTCATTGTAACCACCGACAATAGCATTGTACCTTGTGCATGTTGTTGGCGGGTTAATTCTGCCTTAAAGGCGGGTTAACGTTCTGGCAACGTTTCGTTATCACCTCAAGACATCCTGGACCAGATCCCGCGGCGGATAGAAACCTGGGGACATACCGGTGCAGGAAATGGGCGCGATTCATCCGCCACCGCTCGATAGCCCAGCAACAAATCCGCCTCATCCTGCGCATCCGTTGTTCCCCGCGCCCAAAAATAAGGCGTTCGCCCATGAAAAATAAGCGATTTGCCAATGGTCAGAACGGGCAATATCCGCTATGATGGATAGTGACGGTCGTGCTTTCGGCGCTGGTCGCCTGGTGCTTGCGTTGTCAAGCGGAAGGAGGAGTCAATGGTTGTTTCCGCCTCACCTAGATGGTGAGCCTATCGCGCGAGGTAGGCCCGCTCACCCGGCCGCTCCCCGGCATCGCCCCTTTCGGACTTCACCCCTCACAAAAACAGAGAGGACATCGGCTTACTTGGCCGCAAGCGATGCCCTCTGCAGTTATGCGGCGAGCGCAGTGGTGTCACACAGACACGCTGCACCTCACCTGCATCCACGTCATTATAACACACACCCGAGCGGGGAACAAAGCGGTTCAGTCATCGTCACACGGAGCCGGGCACCTCACCACCTTCGCCCACGCGCGCGTGCGCTGGGCAAGTCCCTGGCGCAGGGATTTATCGAACGGCATCTGACGTTTCCAGGTAAGAGAGGAGGAAGTTCCGAATGTCTCACAAGAGTCTGCGACTGCTGTCGATCCTGTGTGTGTTGGCGTTGCTCGTCCCCATGATCTCGGCCACCGTGGCCCTCGCGGCTGAGCCTGAGGAGATCATCGTCGGGTTGATCACCAAGACCGAGACCAACCCATTCTTCGTCAAGATGAAGGAAGGCGCCCAGGCCAAAGCGGATGAGCTGGGTGCGAAGCTGTTATCCGCCGCCGGTGCCTTCGACGGCGACAACGCCGCTCAGGTCACCGCCATCGAGAACATGGTCAATGCCGGGGCGCAGGGTATCCTGATCACCCCGAGCGACACCAAGGCGATCGTGCCCGCCATCCAGAA
>CAZPTF010000508.1:0-2744 GCA_964589015.1 uncultured Anaerolineae bacterium | reverse complement strand
TCTCTTGCCGATCGTGGAACTATTACACTCCATCTCCAGAAAACGAGGTTGACCCGTGAATCGCAAAAACATCATATTGCTGCGAGCGTTCGTCGATTCACCATTGTTGGCTCACTGTGACCGCTCGATCGGTCATGCGTTCGCTGTCTGCGCGCGGTCGACTGCCGCGCAATGCGGCGCAAGGAGGAGTTGCCGTGCTGCCAGACTCCACTCATCCTCACCTGCTGCTCACGGATTGCGAGTCGCTGCAACTGGCGACTTTGATCGCGAATATGGTCGAGGACCATCTCCGTGCAGCAACTTCGGTGGAACGAGGTATTTCACTCGAACAGGAGGTCCGCAATGACCGAGAAGATTACACCTCAACACTTGCAGCAGACGGCCTATGTCTATGTTCGCCAGTCGAGCATGGGGCAAGTACGGCATCATCGTGAGAGCACGGAACGACAGTACGCCTTACACGATCGGGCGCGCGGATTGGGCTGGCTTCCCAGTCGCATAAAGGTGCTCGACGGCGATCTGGGATGTTCTGGAGCGTCCACCACAGATCGCACGGACTTCAAGACATTGGTTGCCGATGTGTCGTTGGGCAATGCCGGAGCAGTGCTGGCGTTGGAAGCCTCGCGACTGGCACGCTCCAACGCAGACTGGCATCGGCTGATCGAGATCTGTGGCATTACCCGGACGCTGCTCATCGATGAAGACGGGTGCTACGATCCCAGCGATTTCAACGACGGCCTGTTGCTGGGCCTCAAGGGAACGATGGCACAGGCCGAGCTACATTTTATCCACAGTCGACTCCAAGGCGGAAAGCTGAACAAAGCCCAGAAGGGCGAGTTGCGTTTCCCGTTGCCGGTTGGCTACGTGTTCGATGAAGCGAACCGGATCGTGAAAGATCCGGACGAACAAGTGTGTCGCGCGATTGAATTGGTCTTTACCACGTTTCTTGAAGCTGGTTCAGCCTATGGCGTCGTTCAGCGGTTTGCTCGGGATCAGTTACTGTTTCCGAAGAGAAGCTATGGCGGGGTATGGGCAGGTAGACTCCAATGGGGACGCTTGACCGACAGCCGTGTTTTGGGGATCGTGAAGAACCCGTCGTATGCTGGCGTTTATGCCTTCGGCCGGTACCGGTGCGTCAAGGATGTACTCGAAGATGGTGACGTTCGTTCCCGCATCGCCTGCATGCCGCGCGAGCAGTGGCTGGTCGAGATTCGCGATCACCACGAAGGTTACACGCCGTTCGAACAACACTTGAAGAACTTGGATACGATCGAGCGCAATCGAACCAATCCCCAGGAGGCCATTTTGAGCGGACCGGCACGGGAAGGACTCGCCATGTTGCAGGGGCTGCTGATTTGCGGCTGTTGCGGTCGCCGTCTGACACCCCGTTATCGAGGCAACGGTGGCCTCTATCCGATCTACGAGTGCAATTGGCGGAAACGCGAAGGATTGTCCAAGACATCCTGCATGTCGGTGCAATGCTGTTATCTGGATCGCACGATCGAGCAGCGTGTGTGGCAGGTCGTCAACGAGAACCATCTCAACCTGGCACTCGACGCCTACGACATTCTCCAGCAGCGTGAGCAACAGATCAGCACGCAATGGAAGCTTCGACTGCAACGCGCCGAGTATGAGGTTCAATTGGCGCAGAAGCGGTACGAGCACGTTGATCCGGAGAACCGCCTAGTGGCGTCCACACTCGAGCAACGATGGAACGACGCTCTGATCGAACTGGAAGACGTGCAAAACCAAATCGCGGAGTTGCAGCAACGGGAGCATGTGATCACTTCGAGACAGCGCGAGGAGGTCTTGAAGTTGGCACGGGATCTCCCGCGCCTCTGGAAAAGCAAAGCTACGTCAGCCAAGGACAAGAAGCGCATTCTCCAACTCTTGATCCAAGACATTACCGTCGAGAAGCCCGAACGCGGCAAAGCAATCCTTCACCTGCGTTGGCAGGGCGGCCAGTGCGAAACCCTCGACGTGGAATTGCCTCGACCATCGGCCGAACGCTGGCGTCACAGCGAGTCGCTGGTGCAGCGAGTACGTGAGTTGGCCCGGGACTACTCAGACACTGAAATCGCCACCCAGCTCAACGCTGAAGGCCTTAAAAGTAATAAAGGCAACCCCTTCACCCGCTCGAGCGTATCCTGGATACGAAACAAGCACGCGATTCCGCCGGTAGACAAGAAGCAGCCGGGCGAACGCACGGTGCAAGAAGTGTCCCAACAATTCGGCGTCAGTCCAGGCGTTGTCTACTACTGGATCGCCCACAAGATCATTCCGGCCCGCCGCCTGAACAACGGTTCACCTTACTGGATCATGATCAATCCCCAGAAAAAGCGAGAACTCGAGAAGTGGGTCCGTGAATCAAATCGCATTCCGCCCCGTTAATTTTTTGTCCGTTACCCCCAAAGCTTATTGCAGGAGGTGCAGTATGCCGCCACCGTCGGAATCCCGATCGGGCGGGTTTCGGTAGACGAGCCCGCCTTGGGGATATGCACGCGTCGCACCGGTGGCGCCCAGTATGTCCCGGACTTGGCCCGATCCAAGAGCGACTGGAGATTGGTCTCCAGGTTCTTCGCATACTCGGTCCAGGTCTGCCCGTCCACACCCGGCGCCCCGTCCTTACGGGTCCGGTGGAAGGCGGCATGCAGCCAGTCGATGTCCATCAGATAGGCCAGTGAGGTGAATCCCATCTGTGGCGAACGCTTCGCCAGTTCCGCTATCCGTTGCTGTTTCGTTAA
>CAZPTF010000507.1:1454-2762 GCA_964589015.1 uncultured Anaerolineae bacterium | reverse complement strand
AACAGGATAACGCCTGCGTTGATGAATTCGCCTCGTTCGACATACGGCACGACCCGTATGACGGCGTAGTCAAACACGTTGTTCCCGGGCACGGAGCGCCTCCTCCAGGAATACGGATGCCGCCTCCAGCCGCGCCAGCACATAGGCCGCGTAGGCTTCGCGATGTGTATCGACCCCAGTGAACGCAGGGTCTCCCTCCAACCAGACAGCGGGAATCAGATCGACGATATCCCGCAGCAGGGCCGGTGTCAACCGTGCACGCAGGGAGACGTCCGCTTCGCGCAGCTCCGATGCCAACGGGAGCAACACGTGGTCCTTGATCAGCGGAAAGGGCGAACGGCTGTGAGCCAGGTAACCGTTCCAATTGTGATGAAAATACAGTGCCGCTCCATGGTCGATCAGCCACAGGCCATCCGTCGCCATAAGCATGTTCACGTTGCGCGGCGTACGATCCACGTTGGTCACGTAGGCGTCGAACCATACGATCTCCGACGCAAGCCGCGCATCGGGCGGAGGAGCCAGTAGCAGGTCGAACGCGGTCGCGTGAGGCACGAAACGCAACGCCAAGTTCAATCCGGCGCTTGCCCGCAGGACGGCTTGGATCTCCGGATGCGGCTCGCAGCGGCTGAGATCGGGATGGAGCTCGACGAAAACGATCTCCGGCACAGGCAATCCCAACGCGCGGCCGATCTCACCGGCGACCAACTCGGCAATCAGGGCTTTTCGTCCCTGCCCCGCCGCCGTGAATTTCATAACGTATGTTTCGCCATCCCCAGCCTCGATGACCGCAGGGACAGAGCCTCCCTCACGCAACGGGGTGATGTAACGAATCGCTTCGACCGTTCTCAGTGCCGGCATGCCGGTCGCTCGCAATGTATTATTCCCACTTCTTCTTCTCCCGAGACTACGCGCAGCGCTACTTTGTGAACCGTACTGCCCTATGACCACGAGTATAGAGCCGAAATGGGTTATCGTCAACTTGCCGTGGTTTGCCCTTGCAGCTGAGAATGTGCCCTGCCAGGTTCACGCAAACGTCTTCCTGTTGGTCAAAATGGTGCCGGTCTTTTTGACAGGATCCTGTTGTGGTGGTATGATTACACTCGGCGGCAATTGGTAGGAAGGGAGTTCCTACGCAATCAGTCGAGTCCCCCGTACCTAATACTCTCATAACACACATCAGGTTCCGGCGTAGTTGCAAGGAAGTTTCAAGTCAGTTGTACTGGAGTGAACTACAATCCAATAAGCTACAATCTGAAAGGAGACAGCAATGGCAAAGAAGACGTTTGTTGTACTGATGATTGTGTCCAT
>CAZPTF010000507.1:0-1354 GCA_964589015.1 uncultured Anaerolineae bacterium | reverse complement strand
AGCCCGCTGCCGGACATGTCAGTGAACGGGCAAGAAGGCAAGATGGTCAAAGTCGATGACTACACCGTCAAGTTCGAATTTCCGGAACCCTACTGCCTGTTCGAGGAGATTCTGGCTGGCAGCACCTTGCTGGGTGGTGGGCAGGCGACCCGGCAGTCCCGCGGCAGTCTGGGTGGCGCGTACGCACCGGCGCACTATCTGAAGCAGTTCCATCCCGCGTACGTGTCCGAAGAAGAGCTGACGAAAATGGCGACGGATGCCGGCTTCGACACCTGGCTCAACTTCTTCAAATTCAAGATGGACTGGCAGTTGAACACGGATCTGCCGACGGTGGGCCCGTGGAAGACGACCAGCCCGATCAACACCCCATCCTGGGTTCTCGAGCGCAACCCCTACTACTGGGCAGTCGACACCGAAGGCAACCAGTTGCCCTACCTGGACAAGATCGCGATGACGCTGGCCGAAAACACCGAAGTCCTCAACCTGCGGGCGATCGCCGGCGAATACGATGAACAGGAACGCCACACCGACCTGACCAAACTGCCGGTCTACCTCGAGAATCAGGAAAAGGGCGGCTACACAGTCCATCTCGATCCAGCCTTCAACGGCTCAGACACCACACTTCATGTCAACCAGTGTTACGATGCGGACCCTGAAATCGCCAAATGGCTGCGCAACAAGGATTTCCGCCACGCCCTCTCGATGGGTATCGACCGCGACCAGATGAACGAAACCTTCTGGCTTGGCGTCGGCACCCCCGGTTCGGCGGTTCCTTCGGAGCAACTGCCGTACAACCCGGGGCCGGAATACCGCGATCTATGGGCAACCTACGATCCGGTCCAGGCGAACGCCATCCTCGATGGCCTCGGCCTCGACAAGAAGGATGCGGACGGGTTCCGTCTCCGGAGCGACGGCAAGGGTCGCCTCCAGATCGAGCTTGTCGCTGTCGGTGGCATGTTCCTACCCTACTCGTTGCAGGCGGAAATGATCCGCGATCAATGGCGGAAGATCGGTATCGACGCAATTGTGAAGGAACTCGAGCGCAGTGTGGCGTTTGGCCGCTCGGCGAACAACGAGAACCAGATCATGCTCTGGGCCAACGATGGTTCGGAACTACTCTACCTCTTCCCACGACACACGCTGCCGGTCGATCCGACTGAAGCGCACATGGGCATGTGCATCGCTAAATGGTATGCAACCAATGGCGCGGAAGGCACCGAGCCGGCGGATCCGCAGTTGAAGAAGGCGCTGGAACTGCTCCGGTCTGCAGGCAGCATGAATGCTGAAGACCGGATCGCGACAGCACAGGAAATCTGGAAAATCGCTGCTGAAGAGGCATGGTCCATTGGCACCG
>CAZPTF010000506.1:0-2780 GCA_964589015.1 uncultured Anaerolineae bacterium | reverse complement strand
GACCTGGCGAGACCAGATACACCTGATTGAGGTCAGTACATGGCGCAAAGATCTTTGCGTGTCTTGTTGATCGTGCCGGGGGCGACGCTCCCGATTGCGACCAGAACCTCGCCCCAGTTGGGGATTGCCTATTTGGCAGCCGTGTCGGAAGCGCGGGGGGATCGGGTCAGGGTTTATGACGGGGATGTCGAAGACAATTCGTTAGACAACGTGTTGCGGGAGTTCGAACCGGACCTGGTAGGCATTACCGCCAACACTACGCAAATCAAGGGGGCCTGGCGTGATGCCGGAGTGGTCAAGGCGTGGCGCGATGTTCCGGTCGTTTTGGGCGGCCCTCATCCGGCAGTGCTGCCGGAGGAATCTTTGCAGTTGAGCACGGTCGATATCGTGGCTCGCGGAGAGGGTGAAGTCACCTGGCAGGAGCTGAGCGAAATGCTGGCCGCGCATTGGGTGGCTGGCACCCCATTCCGAAGCGACTCGTCGGGTCTGTGGCAGAATGGCTCGGCAGCACTCGAACGGGTAGAGGGCATATCATACAGACGCCCTTCCGGTGAGGTGGCTCACAACGTGGACCGTCCCCCGTTGCGTGATCTCAGCGAGTTGCCGTTCCCCGCATACCATGCTCTCAAGATGGACCGCTATACCAACCTGCAACCCACGCTCGATCAGGTAAATGGGTTGAGCATGCCGATTATGACCTCGCGAGGATGCCCGTATCGTTGTTCTTACTGCGCCCAGATCATGGATCGACGCTGGCGGATGCGTTCCGCAGAAGATGTCGTACGCGAATGGCAGTGGCTGGTGGAAGAGCAGGGCGCAGGGGAAATTGGGGTGCTCGACGATTCGTTCAATATCAACCGGCAGCGGGTGCTGGACATTTGCGACTTGCTGATCGAGAAGCGGCTTACTCACGTACCCTGGATCATGATCAACGGGATTCGAGCCAATCTCGCGGACGCGGAAGTGCTCGGACGGATGAAACAGGCCGGTTGTATCCGTACTGCGTTCGGCGTTGAGAGTGGTAATCAGCGCATATTGGATTCGGTAATCAAGAAACAACTGACGCTCGATCAGGTCCGCCTGGCTTTCCAGGCGGCGCGGTCTGTGGGAATGGAGACCATTGGGTTCTTCATCATCGGCATGCCTGGTGAGACGGAAGAGACGATTGAGGAGACGATCCGGTTTGCCATCGAGTTGGACCCACTCGTTGCCAATTTCTCGATCGCGACGCCATTTCCCGGGACGGAGATGTACCGGACGGTTAAGGAGAGCGGGCGATTGTTGGTCGAAGACTACGACGACTACGTCTTTTTCGAAGGGAAAGCCCGCTTTGAGATGGATGGGCTCTCTCCTGAGCTGGTCGAGCGCAAGTGGAAAGAGGCATATCGCCGCTTCTACCTCCGGCCAAAGCGCGTGCTGAAGATCCTGGCCAGGAAGAAGACCTGGCTCGATTTGCCCAGAACCGCGCAAATGGCGTGGCACACCGTCGTCTCATCGTCGTGATGTGCGGTAGCGTGCGCTCTGCATGGAGCGTTCTGGTAGGAAGATTCGCCGTGTGTATTTCAGATTGGGGGCGAATTGGCATTCTGAGCGCAGTGAAGAATCTCGCCGTGGTTCGCGGCGTGAGACCTTTCACTGCGGCGCAGGGTGATAGGACATGGCCTCTGCCCCGAAACTGGAACACACGCGATAAGCCTGGAGAGACAGGGGTTTGAAGATTTCCAGGACTTCATCCTGATAGCTTATTCTGAGGGTATGGTGTGACTGATTCTGTGGGACCATTTCAATGTGAGGAGCCGATTCGTTGTAGCGTGGGGATAACCGCTTACAATGAAGAGGCGAATATCAGCCAACTGCTGACGGCGCTCAGAGAACAGCAGCTTTTCCGCGCCGAGATCGCCGAGATCATCGTGGTCGCGAGCGCCTGCGAGGACAGCACTGAAGAGATCGTCCTGCGCCATGCTGCGGAAGATGCCCGTGTCAAGCTGATCTCGCAGGAACGGCGCGAGGGGAAGACTTCTGCGATCAATCTCTTCCTCAAGGCGGCGCAGTGCGATATCTGTGTGCTGGAGAGCGGTGATACCGTGCCACACCCGAACTGCGTGGAGAACATGGTTGTGATGTTCGTAGATCCCGAGATCGGCATGGTCGGAGCGCAAAAAGTCCCGGTGAACGCGTCTGATCAGATGATCGGCTACCTGTCACATCTCAGGCTCAAGATGGAACACCAGCTCTGTCTGGAGATCCCTCGTCTGGGTGAAATGATCGCGTTCCGCAAGGTGTTTGACGCTATTCCAACCGACGTGGCGATGGACGAAGCGTTCGTGGAAGCGTTATCCATCCAACGTGGACTGCAGGTCCGTTATGCGCCCGATGCAGTCGTGTATAACATGGGTCCGGAGACGTTGGGTGATTTCATTCGCCAGCGGCGACGCAACCATGCCGGGCATCTCTATCTCAAGCACAAATATGGGTATCGTGTCTCCAGTCTGGATTCTTCACGTGTGCTGCGAATCGCGCTGGGCGAGGTATGGGAAGCGCTGCGGGTGATCTATATCCTGGCGGTTCTCGCTGTGATCGAAGCGTTTTCCCGGGCGTTGGGTTCCTACGATTTCTACGTTCGCCGCGATAAGCATGTGGTGTGGGATATGGCCTGGACGACCAAACATGTGGATGCCAGCAGAATAAGCGAAACGTCCAAGCCGATTGGCCCTCAGCCCAATCGATCCGGACGGTAACGAAGCAGGAAGTATCGCTGTGAGGGTCAATCTGGCCATTTG
>CAZPTF010000505.1:0-2785 GCA_964589015.1 uncultured Anaerolineae bacterium | reverse complement strand
CTCAGCGAGGAGGCGGTCGTAGCCTTCGGCGCCGAGGAGGTTGCGGGCGTGGAGATGGCACTCGCGCCAGGATTCCTCAGGGCTTTGGGCCAACTGCCAGTCATAGAAGCGCGGTCCGAAGCACTCGCGCACCGGCTGGTGCGCCTCGGCGCGGTCGTCGTGGCCGAGGCCGTAGTCGGCCAGGCGCAGCGTTTCGGGCAGCATCCAGCCCTCTCCGTCGTTCTGGTTGCAGAACGCTTCGATCCCTGCTGCCACATCTCCGCCGCAGGATTCGCTTTTCGCCTGAAAGTCCTGGTAGGCAATCAAGGTCAAGATTGTTCGTCGGAGCTCCGGCCCATCGTGCCGACCAATCCGCCAGAATCCTTTGGGATTGCGAGCCAAACGGATGAATCCGCGTTGGCCACACACTTCTGCCGGATGATCGCACTCATCCAGAATGCAGTTCAGGTCCTCTGTTTGCAGTCCAGACAGGACCATCACAATCACGTCTCTGATGACTTGCAGTCTCGTCTGCTCATGCCGTGTTGTAGCCCACTTGTATCTTGTTGCACAATCTGGGCCGAGCTTCAACCGAATGTGTGAATGACGAGTGGCGGACAGCGCGATCGCAGACGTGATCGATGCCAGCTGGTCAATCATGCTTTCGCCCATTGTTGGAGTGCGAGACTCACGCAGATAGAAGGCATTGATGTTGATACCAGCCAGCCGCAACCGTAGAACCCAGTCGAATACGAGTGAATCGATGCATGCAGTCAGCGCTGCTGTCCAATTTGGTGACGCTCCCGAAACGTGCATACATCCCAGCGAATTACCGCAAGGAAGGTTGCCCAGCAGCGACGGTATAGCCGTCCGCTCATTGGACAAAGGCCCAGACAGAGTCCGATAGACTATCTTGATCAACCCTGCATCGCCTGGCACAAGTGGCAGGCCAAGCAAGTACTGGGGGTCTACTGATTGACTAGGGTTGCTGTTCCGTTCCCATCGCGCGGCGCTATTACCTCCGCCACGATAGCCTGCCGCATTATTCGAGAGGCCATAGATCAGTGGGCCTTGGTATAATGGAAGCGCCACGGCTGGACCCACAACTTCGACCTCTTGTTTCGTTCCCTCGTCGTTCTGCACCTTGATCTTCAGCGGGCGACCGTTGGCTTCGGTGAATGTGATTTCGGGGATGTCGTCCTCGTGGACGTAGTGTCTGCCGTCGCGGGAGATTATGATTCCTTTGGGAATGTCCGCGCGGGGAATTGGGAGCTTGTCGTAGGGCGGCTGGGCGCAGCGGCACTCGCCGTCGGGCAGTGTCCGAATGCCGAGTTCCGCATAGAGCTGCTCAACGGGCTTCCATGAGGTTTTGATCCACCGGCTGTACTCGTCCGGGCGGTATCCCCACTCATCCCAGACCGGCCGATGCGGGAAGAGCTTCGAGTCGCTGGTCATGTTAAAATCGCCCTGGGTGTAGCGGATGACCCCGCCTTGCTCGGCCTGCTCCTCCAGCAAGACCGAATTATCGTAGATCTTGGTCAGTACCTCCAGATCGCGCTGGGACTGGATCTCCAGGATGGCCCGACTGTGGGGGGAGAACTGGACCACCTGTTCGCGAGTATAGTCGGTGGTGAACTGTTCGGCCCTTTCCCAGTCAGCCAGCCGGCGTCGGGCGAAAGTAGCACGAATCGCTTGCGTTTTCCCTCCCTTTGAAATGATGACGGGATTGAACTTAACGCGCGGATCAATGTCGAATATCTGCTCACGATTGCTGTATCCAAATAACCACTCCCATCGACATCGATCTAGGAAAAGCCTGCGCAACGCTCCGGCGCCATCGTCAGCGCAAAGCCCTGATGGCACGATCATTCCAAGCCGCCCACCTTCTGTGAGGAGTGCGTGGGTCTGCTCCAGGAACAGCTTGTACGTATATGCTTTCCCTGATCCCTGATGTCGGAAGCTGTGGCTGGCGTCGGCGTAGCCCGATGTTTCTTCGCGTTTCTGCTTCCAACGATCATGACGGCGCTGGCTGGTGGAAAAGCTGGATCGGCCGCCGTCGCCGAGGTTGAAGTCGTGGGATTCCTTGCCTTGGTTATTGATGGTGATTCGGTTGCCAAATGCGAAGCCGGCATACTTTACCCACTCGCCAATGGCCTTAAACGAGGCGACGTATTGCAACCATTGCCGTTCGATGAATTCGTCAGCTTCGAAGTACTCGGTCTGCTTACGGAGCGCCTCCTGCTTTCCGTAGGTGCGATACAGCGGATCGAACGCAGAGAAGAATTCCTTGCTGTTGGGCTGGAGCGTTTCCCATGGCGGGTTTCCGAGGACGGCATCGAAACCACTCGAGTCGGCGTTAAAGACGTCAGGGAACTCCAGCTCCCAGTGGAAAAAGCCTTGGCCGTCGGCGACCTGGCGGGCGACATCGCGGCCAACTTCGCTAATCTCACCCGATGCGAACTGCGTCGGCAGCGGAGCTTGTGCGAGCTGATCAGCGGGCCAGAACCACATCGCACACCAGAGATCGAAGGCGGCTTTGAGCCTTTGGAATTCCTCGCTGGCACGCAGGGCGTCATACTTGCGGGCGCGCTCATCGACGTCGGTAATACCCAGTGCGTGGATTTCCTTCAGGGCGGCCTCAGCGGCATCGTGGCCAGTACTGACCGTCGTCAAGTCCACGGGATAGAACAAAGTGCCGCCGTCGATGAAGTGCTTAAGGTCGTCCTTGACCTTATTCCTGAACTCCCTGATGGCGTTGGTCCAGGCTTCCTTGTCGTAATGGACGCCGTTCTTGTGGTTCTTGTCG
>CAZPTF010000504.1:0-2793 GCA_964589015.1 uncultured Anaerolineae bacterium | reverse complement strand
GTCGCGCGAGGTGTTCATAATCGACGAGGAGGGAATCCATGTTTGTCGTTCATGTCCACGTACACGTGAAGCCGGAGTTCGTCGCTGCGTTTCGCGAAGCGACGATAGAAAACGCTGCGCATAGCGTCCGTGAGCCTGGCATTGCGCGGTTCGATGTGGTGCAACATGCCGATGATTCGACCCGCTTCGTGCTGGTCGAGGTCTACCGCACTGCCGAGGCGGCGGCTGCGCACAAAGACACAGCCCATTACCAGAAATGGCGCGACACGGTCGCGGAGATGATGGCGGAGCCACGGCAGGGCGTGAAGTATTCCAGCGTCTTCCCGGACGCAGAGGGCTGGGGGTAGCACGATGCGCTTCGAGTTTGCGACAGCGTCGCGGATCGTGTTCGGCCCCGGTGTGTTGAAAGAGGCCGCGCCCTTGGCGGCTCACCAGGGACGGCGTGTTCTCGTCGTGACCGGCAGTTCTCCGGAGCGGGCGGCGCCTTTGTTCGCGCTGTTAAGCGGACACGGCATGGCTACGGTCACGTTTTCCGTACATGGCGAGCCGTCGACGACGCTCGTATGTGACGGGGCCACCCTGGCGTTGAATGAGCGTTGCGATTGTGTCGTCGGCTGCGGCGGCGGGAGTGTGCTCGATGCGGGCAAGGCGATTGCTGCGCTGATGACCAATGGTTGTGATCCTTACCGATACCTGGAGGTTATCGGCCAGGGCGAGAAGCTCGCCGAGCCGCCCGCGCCGTATATTGCGATCCCAACGACAGCGGGCACCGGGGCGGAGGTCACCGCCAATGCGGTGCTGTTCGCTCCGCAGCAGCGGATCAAGGTGAGCCTGCGCAGCCCGCTGATGTTGCCGAAGGCGGCGATCGTCGATCCGGAATTGACCTACAGTCTGCCGGCGGACGTCACCGCCACGACCGGATTGGATGCCTTGACGCAGGTGCTCGAGCCATACGTCTCGAACAAAGCCAACCCACTGACGGATGCCTTCTGCCGGGAGGGGCTGCAGCGCGCGGCGCGGTCGCTGCAGCGCGCCTGCGCGCGTGGCGATGATCCCACCGCGCGCGAGGACATGGCACTGGCCAGTCTGTTGGGTGGGCTGGCGTTGGCGAACGCCAAGCTGGGTGCCGTGCACGGTTTTGCCGGCCTGATCGGCGGCATGTTTCCCGCGCCGCACGGCGCGGTGTGCGCTTGTCTGCTGCCGGTGGTGATGGACATCAACATCCGGGCGTTGCGTACGCGGGAGCCTGGCAGTGCGACGCTGAAACGCTACGATGATGTCGCCGCGATACTGACCGGCCGGGATGGGGCTGTAGCGGAAGACGGCGTGCGCTGGGTTGAGGCATTGGTCCACCAGCTCAACGTGCCATCGCTGGCGGCACACGGTGTGACGGAGGCTGATTTCGCGCAGTTGGTCGCGCAGGTGCCGAAGACGAGCAGCATGAAGGGCAATCCGCTCGAGCTCACTGCGGATGAGCTGGCGGAGATCCTGACCCGCGCCCTATGATGGCGCGGGCAGCAACCGGAAACGCGTCACTTCGGAGCGGCAATTCCAGCGGAGGTGGACCGGCGATAGCCCAACGCCTTTGTTGACGTAACAGACTGACCCATTACGCCCGTGGATCAACCCGCGGGCGTGCCTGTTCCCGAAGCAGGAAGGCACGATCGGGGCGCCGAACCACGGTAAGCACACCTGCCCACCGTGGGTGTGTCCGCTCAGCACCAGGTCGATGCGTTCGTGGGGAAGCATGGTGACGAAATCGGGATTGTGCACCAGCAGGATTCGCGGCTCGGATTCCGGGAGCGGTTCGAGCAGGTCGTGCAATATCCGGACCTTATGCTGCCACCGCTGCTTGAACGTGGCGCTGGAGTTGAATCCCGGAACATTGTAGCCGGTGTAACCGGTGTCCTCGATGCCCAGCAGCCAGAGCCCGGTTCCGGCAAGGTCCAGGCGGGTGCTTGCGTCACGCAAGGTGGTGATTCCCGCCGTGGCCAACTGCGCAGCGCTGTATTCGACACCGGTCCACACCTCGTGATTCCCCAATATGGCGAAAACGCCGTGCCTGGCACGCAGTTTGGACAATTCCGCCGCACATGCGGCCACGTAGCGGGTGGAGTTCGTGACGTAGTCCCCGGTGAGCACGACGATGTCCGCGTGCAGGTCGTTGGCAAGCGCCACGCCGCTGCGAATGAGTGTGCCACTCACGCGGTTTCTGAAGTGCAAGTCACTCAACTGCACGATGGTCAGGCCGGCTAGTGCCTCCGGCCAGCCGCTGAGCTGCAATTCCAGATCGACGATCTCGATGCCGTCGGAAGTGATGCGCGTGTCCATGGCCTATGTCCCGCCCGCGTTGCCCTCGGGGGTAGTGATCAGCCGGGCAGCGACCAGACCCAGACTGATGTACAGCCAGAAGATGGCGGACATGTGGGGGAAATTGATGTTGAACAGATAGTGGTCGAAGATCCCGCCGACCAGTGCGCCGGCGAGCGCCAACTGCACACCCAGCAGGATGGCCTCCAGTCCGGCGTCGCGTACGCGATGGACACGCGCCCGCCACGTGTGCGCGAAGAAGACGCCGATCACCAGCAAGAAGGCCGCCAGCCCGATGATGCCCATCTGCTCCGCCACCAGCAGATACAGGTTGGAGACGCCGATATAGAGATCGATGTCGGGCGCGGCGGTGAAGCCGACGCCGATCCAGGGATAGCGCGTGATCAGGATGAACGCATCCTTGTATTCGCCGAAACGCATCTGTGTGGCGCGGTCCTGTCCCTGCACCCCGCTCAGGAAGTG
>CAZPTF010000503.1:0-2794 GCA_964589015.1 uncultured Anaerolineae bacterium | reverse complement strand
CACAGCATTGGGTGGACCACCGGCTGACGACAGCCTGCCGGGAGGGATTCACGCTCGTTTACGATGAGTTCACCCGCTCGCGTGCCGAAGCCAACAACGTGTTGTTGGGGGTATTGGAGGAACGAGTCCTGGTGCTGCCGACGATGAGCCACAAGGACCAGTACATCCGCGTTCATCCGGAGTTCAAAGCCATTTTCACCAGCAACCCGCAAGAATACGCCGGTGTGCACGAAGCGCAGGATGCGCTCAGTGACCGGCTGGTGACCATCGACATGGACTACTACGAACGGGACACGGAGATCGCGATCACGGCGGCACGGAGCGAACTGAACGAGGCGGATACGATGCGGGTCGTCGACCTGGTGCGGGATTTCCGTTCATCGGGCGAATATGATCAGGCCCCCACGTTGCGTTCCTGCATCATGATCGGCAAGGTGATCGCGATGCAGGGCATTCGTGCGACCGTCCAGGATCCGCGTTTCGTCACCATCTGCCTGGACATTCTGGAATCGAAGACGTCGTTTTCGGGCAAAGCGCGCGAACGGCGTGCCCAGCAGCGCAAACTGCTGATGAATATGATCGAACACCATTGTCCCTGATCGTTGATGCGGTCGGAAAGGAGCGGAGAGGCAGATGGCACATAAGGGGATGCGCGATGTCCCGACGATGCAGGCGATTCACAGCCGCAACCAAAAGCGCAGCCGCGAACAAATGGTGACTGAGTTCGCCCGGCTGGAGCACGAAAAGGCCCGCCTCGAACGGGAACTACAGTTGTGGACCAAAAAGAAGACGGTGACTGAAGAAGCGTTGGCCAAAGTACAGTTCGAACTCGACGAGATCCAACAGGACCTGATGCCGGCACCGTCCGATAGTTCGCCACGGAACGTGGTGCGGCGCCGCACTGCCCAGCAAGCAACCGCGGGCAATGACGGCGATGCGCAAGCGGATGAGGGGCCAGCCTGGCGCGAGATTGCAATGGAGTATTAGGCGGCGCCGTCAGCGGCCCAGGAGCCACAGACTCGCCGGCGCTGCGCTGGCACACTGGCTCCCCTGGCGGTGGTTTCGCGGCAATGCTGGCCCGATTGGATGTCGGGAGTGCTGAAGGAGGAACGATCCATGCGCGGAATGAGACAGATCAAAACCCAACAACATACCAGGTCGATGCGCTCGGTGCGGCACCAAACCGGTCCGTGCGCGCTACAGAATTGGCTCCGCCTCAAAGAAACGGAGCGACTGCGCAGCACGTGCGCCAGATTGCGCTGGCAGCGTGTGGGGCGACGGATACGCTGGACACAGATGTGTCTGCCTCACTGGTGAAGCGGAGGCTGTCGGGGGAGACAGCCGGTGGGCTCATTACGGAAACGCTCACTGGCGATGCAGGCGTTCGCTGGAACGCACGTAACACGCGCGAAGAGAGGGAGTAAGGTCATGGAAGAAAAGAAAAGTAACAAGAAACCAACCGGAGAGCAGGAACCTCAACCGGAGGTCAACATCGATCTCGGTTTCGGCGGTTTGTTCAAAGGGCTGGGCGGTTTCATCGATCTGCTCTCCGGTATGGTGGAAACCGCGGAACAGCTCGAGTCCACGAAATCGGGGGAGTTCCGGATCAAAGGGCTGGGCGACAAGGGTCGTGGCGTCTATGGGTTCAGTGTCCGCTCCGGCATCGGCGGTACCCCCAAAGTCGAGCACTTTGGAAACATTCGCAGTACCGAGGAGGGCCCGGTCGTCGCCGACATCCGTGAACCGCTGGTGGATGTGTTCGACGAGGCGGAGGAAATCGTCGTCGTTGCCGAACTGCCCGGTGTCGGCGAGGAGGAAATCGCGGTGGACCTCGCAGAGGACATCCTGCGCCTGGAAACCACGGGCGAGCGCAAATACGCCAAGGAAATCCTGCTCGAACGACCGGTGGATGCCGAAACGATGCGCCAGGTGTACAACAACGGCATTCTGGAGATCAGATTGCGGAAAGCCGGCTGAGGGCGACGTACCAGTGACAGGTGAAGCGAGTCGTTCGGGAAAGCGAGAGCGAATATGGCACGCACCGTGAAACATCTCAGTCTACACCGGATCGAAGGTACCGAATTGCGGGTCGTATCCGACGTCGACACCGATGTGCTGTGCATCCTGAGTGAAGAGGAGACCGTCATCCGCGGCTACAGCGCACAGGGGAACTGGCCCTATCAGTTGGTCAGCCTGTTCGTGCTGCAGGACCTGCAGCCGTTGCTCCGGCAATTGGGGCAGCGCGAGCGTGTCCCGCTAGAGGGGCTACAGAACCTGGCGGAACGAGCGGTGATCAATATCTACGATCTGCACAACGCGGAGAGCTGCCATATCTACGTGAACCGGCAGATGATCGACAAGCTGGGCTATTGCAGCGATGTACTCGCGATCCGTGGTCTGTTGGCACACGAACACGCCCACCCGCTCGCCGAAAACGAAACGACACGTGCCTCGCGCGCGGTACGCGTGGAGTTCATTCCGCACCACGAGAACCCACAGTTGCGCCAAGTGCTGGCGGCCCTGCTCGACGAACTGTGTGTGCTGGGCCCGCGCGAGGTGTTCACCAACGAGCTGGCCCTCCGCTGCGGTTTCGGACAGGCGTTGTTCCACCTGGACCAGCGTGTCCTGGACGGTGCGCAGCGCAATTTGGCGGGACGCGCCACATTGCAGCGGCAACTGCTGGCTGAGGCGCAAAATGGCAAGCGCACGGTACAGGACGCAGGTGTGATACTAGCAGTTGGCGACATGAAAAGCCACCTGAACCTGGCGTTCGAGGTCGCACCGTTCCTGCGCG
>CAZPTF010000502.1:0-2796 GCA_964589015.1 uncultured Anaerolineae bacterium | reverse complement strand
CGTCTCCACCGATCCTGGACGCATCCCGTTCCAGACCTCAGGGTGCGTCCGGAAATGTTGGGGCCGGCGAGCAATGGGCAGGTCGGGTTTGCCCCGTGATCTGCCAGGTGCACACGACTCTCTCCGTGCCGGTCAAGACTGTGCCAATCTTGGGTGCGTGCCGTTTGCGACGGAGCCCGCGTGAACGGGCCACCAGACCTCCGCATGGCCTGTGCGGAGATTGGCCCAGTCTGCTCCAGTGGGCGTGCTCTCTTGCGCAGCGGTCGTCTCAAAGACGCTACACTTGTCGCCACAAATCCTGGCTGCACTGGCGACCGCCGGTCGCCCCTACGCATGGAATGATGGGGAGCGCAGCGGTCGTGTCACAGGCGCTACACTTGTCGCCACAAATCCGGACTGCACTGGCGACCGCCGGACGCCCGCCGTAGACCGGCCAGTCTGACACCGGCTACGCACCCGTGACCTCGTCCCAACGGCACGCAGTTGGTGTCCGTGCCATCCGATGGTACAATATGCCCGTAGCAGACGCCGGCAGGCAGTCGCCACGCACCCCTGGCGAGAGCGGAAGCGCGGTGCGGAAAGTACGCCGGCGCACGACCGGCTGTGTTCCGCAATTTCCCCGTTCACCACGCTCTGACCAGCCTGGCGCGATGGGCAACACAACCGACGATCGTGGGCGAGAAAGGGCATATTCATGGAGGACAATTTGGAGCAAATTACAGAGCACCTGTACTACGTTGAGGACACCTGCAGCGTCTACGTCGTTCACGCAGACAAATTCTGCCTGATCGATTGTGGTACCGATAGCATCCGCCACGATTGGCCAGTCGATCGCGTGTTGTTGACCCATTTCCACCGCGATCAATGTGCATCCGCCGCCACCTGGCAGAAGCGGGGAGCGCAAATCACCATACCGTTCTGCGAACGGCGTTACTTCGAGGAAGCGGACCTGCTCCGCGCCTCCTACGATATCTTCGATAACTACACGGCGCATTACCCGGGCTTTACCTGCGCGGAGGACATCGTGGCAGATGGCTACGCGCGAGATTACGAATCGATCACCTGGAATGAGCTCCGCTTCGACGTCGTGCCCCTGCCCGGCCACACGTTCGGCTCGGTCGGGTACCGCTTCGAGTTGGACGGGCAGAAGATCCTGGCGGTGGGAGACTTGCTCAAGTCCCCCCACCAGTTGTGGGAATACTACTCCAGCCAATGGAGCTATATGGACTTCACAGGACACACCCACCTCCTGGAAAGCCTGAAGCACATTGCATCCCTGGACCTGGATCTCGTCTTGCCCGGCCACGGGCGGCCATTTCGCTTCGATACAGCCGAGCTCAACGGGCTGCGCACGATGCTGGAGCGGCTGTACGAGATGTTCTACGACAGACCGTATACCTATTTCGTGCCCAGGTTTCGCCCGATCACCCCGCACGTTTTCGAGGTGACGAACAGCTCGGCCAGGACGTACATCATCAAGGACGACGCCGGTCACGCTCTGTTCATCGACTGCGGCTACATGGACACCGCACCGATCCAGAAGAACCTGCACCGTTTCATCGATCATCTGACCGGACATCTCAAACCACAGCTTGACATCGAACAGGTCGAATGGTTTGTGTGTTCGCACTACCACGACGACCACCTGGCAGGATACCCCTGTCTGCGCGCCCGCTATGGCACCAGGCAAGTCGCGTCTCCCGAGCTGGTCGATATTCTGACGCATCCGGAACGGTACGAAATGCCCTGCCTCCTGCCTGAGGGGGTCACAATCGATCTGGTCGTCAACCGCGACGAGCCGTTCCAGTGGCGCGACAGCGTGACGCTCTACATCGATCAGCAGCCCGGGCAGACGTTGTACAACCAGATCCTGCGTTTCGAAGCGTTCGGACGGCGCTTTATGTCGATTGGAGACAACATCTCGGGACTGAGCTTCGCCGAAGAGCGCAACTACATCTACTCCTTCATCCCCAAGAACCGTGCGCCACTGTCCAGCTACAGCGCGATGCCGGAACAAGTCCTCGACAATTGGCCGGACTTTATCCTCACCGGGCACGGTGGCGCCATTCCGTGCGACGAACGGGTCGAACAATGGCACGAGTGGATGGAGGAGTGGCAGACGGATTGGACCAGGCTGATGGGCCAACCGCATCCCGACATGGGGATGGATCCCCGCTGGGTCGAGTTCTACCCCTACAAGAAACGTGTCGCGCCCAACGAGGTGGTGGTGTTCCAGGTGAAGATCACCAATTACCACGACACGCCCAGCCATTGCGCACTGCACTTTCATTCCGGCGACGACGTGACGATTTCACCCGAGACCACGGAACGTAACATCCCACCGCGCGCCCTGGCGAACGTCGACGTCACCGTAACCGTGCCCGGTTCATTTCGCACCCACTCGCTGCCGATCATCGCGGATATCACCTGGAACGGTCAACGGCTTGGACCGGTTGCGGAAGCCATCCTGTACTGGTAGCCTGGCAGGGGAAGCGCACCGCGGACTCGCCACCCCGCAAGCGTGACCGGCAACAGCCAAACGCCCTGCGCTCCCCAGACTGTGCCAACCCGTGACCTGTTCCCCCGGTCTGGCCATCCACGTGAACGGACGGCCAGACACACCCAAAGCCTGCACGTGGATTGGCTCAGCCGCGGCGCGAAGTCTGACTGGACCAATCTCCGGCGCCACCCGCGCTGTGCTGGAGCTGCTGCACCTGAGCGCAGCGCACGCCGGAACGCACCGGGGTAGATTGGCACAGTCTTGGCACGCTGACGTGCTCCTGTGAATGTGTCACG
>CAZPTF010000501.1:0-2796 GCA_964589015.1 uncultured Anaerolineae bacterium | reverse complement strand
GGATGTTGTGTTCGCACCATGACGAACAGAGGCCAGACCTACGCGACCATGAACGTAAAGCACTCCAGGGGTTGCGCGGGCTCCCGTGGTGGTGATGGAGATTGCTTCAGGGGTCAATACTCAGCGTCGTAGCGATTCGGATGCATACAGGATGAACGAAACGCAGACCAAAGCAACGCGCAGCAGTCTTTGCATGTCCCGCACGCTCGCGACTCCGCCCAGGGAAACAGCGCACAAGACACAACGTCAGATCACCGTCTGTTAAGCGCCTCCGGTTCAAGACGAAAAGGTGCGGAGCTTTTCGTCTTCCCGGCTCAGAATGTGAATGATGTTGACTCGACCGCTTTCCTCAAGCCCAATGTGACGAATCACACCATCAGCCGGCGCGAACACCTCTGCCAGGCAATCCATATCCAATCCCAGCTTCTGGCCCTTGCTCACCCGGTCTCCGAATCTGACATCCGTGATCGACGTCGCCTCCACTCGTACCAGGTACAATCTCATCATTCACCTCTCTCAGGTGACGATAAACTGAGCCACCACTACATGGCAGCGCAAACATCGCAGGTCCAGTAACAAAGACCCCGTCAATGAACCGGCACGCGATTCTCATGGCCCGGCGATATCTACCCAAAGATTGCTTGCCGGATTCCGACGCACACAGTGTGTTCCCGACCGCTTGTCCCCCCCGACAATGCGCTTGCTCGAATAATATACCATGTCCGAATTAAGACAGGATTAAGATCATGTTAAGTGTTCATTAAGATCTGCTGGATATTTCCAGGCCCGAAATGGGCTTGGCGAAACCCGAAATTGTGCTATAATACACAGCAACGCTTCGTAAGTCCCGGGCAGACAAGCAGTACCAGAAGTGTGTGCCGCGTTTACCCCCAGGGTCTCCGCCGAATCGCCAAGGACACTGCGGATATGGAAGCCAGACACGGGTCGAAACCAACCCGAGTATCTTCCCAAGCGAAGATGCTTATGGTCTGTCAACATCCCGGGCATGCAATTTTGAGGAGGTCAACCAAGCATCATGCAAGTCGCAATGTACGTAGAACTGGGCAAAGTAGAGCTACAGGATGTTCCTCGTCCTGCGGTGGGGCAGGGCGAGGTATTGGTAGAGATTGAGGCCTGCGGCCTGTGTGCCACTGATGTCAAGGCAATCAAAAAGGGGCACCCGTTCTGGAAGCCACCACGGGTCATGGGACACGAAATGGTCGGCCAGGTCGTCGAAATCAACGGGAGAACGGATATCGCCATAGGGGATCGAGTTTACATCAGTCCCATGATTCCATGCGGACACTGTTATTTCTGTCTTCATGGCGCGGAAACCATGTGTGTCAACGCATTGGCCAATATGGCTCGTCCGGGAGGCTTTGCGGAATATGTGAGCTGTCCAACGACACTCACGGAAAGAGGTCTGCTACCCGTTCCCGCGCAGTTGGATAGCGTGGTTGCCAGCCTGGCTGAACCGGTTGGTTGTGCTGTGCGCGCCATGAAGGCCGCCGACTTCGCGCCCGGATCGTGTGTTGTCGTTGTCGGTGATGGTCCGATGGGGATGATGAATGCGGCAGTGGCGCGCTATTACGGCGCCGGCACAGTCATCCTCAGCGGGATGCTGGCGCACCGGTTGGAAATAGCGGCGACACATTATGCCGACATCACCGTAAACGTCCAAGAGCAAAATCTCGCGGATGTCGTGCATGAGGTTACACAGGGTTACGGAGCGGATGCAGTGTTCGTTGCCGTGCCGGCACCGGCGGTCGTCAAACAGAGCCTTGAGCTGGTCCGTCCAGGTGGGACGTTCAATATCTTTGCGGGCCAACCCACCGGATCCGGACTGGATCTCGATCTTGGGATCGTCCATTACAAAGAGATTTCGATCAAAGGCACATTTGGGGCTACCCCAAACCAGATCTACGAAGCGCTCCTGCTGATGGCCAGCAAGCGGGTCGATTTCTCTCCGATCATCACGAAGACGTATCGTTTGTCCCAGTTCATGGAAGCCATGGAATACTCTCTCGATATGCAAGGGTTGCGCGCGGTCATCATTCCGGACTGACACGGCTCACCCGGACATCGTGAGGCACAACTGCGCGGCGCGTTCGGACAGAGCGGATACAAAAACGGACAGGTCCACAAAACGATAGACCTGTCCGTTTGTCTGCTCGTTGGAAAAGGGCCGTACTACCCTTTACACCGGTGTAGCTGCAAAACGCGGTTAGCGCAGCATCGATCCGCCCGCAACGTTGAGACCGATTCCGGTAATGTAATCGGCCTCCGTTGAAGCCAGGAATACGACCGCAGAAGCGATTTCATCCAGCCGGGCCAGTCGCTGTAGCGGAATCCGCTTCACATACGCCCGCGTATAATCCTCGACACTCTGCCCGGACAATTCGGCCTTCAGGGGGAAATACTCGCGGTCCAACATTTCGGTGTCCACACTACCCGGACAAATGGCATTGGCGGTGATGTTGTATTCCCCTGCTTCTTTGGCCAGTGACTCGGTAAACCCGATCACCGCATGCTTGGACGCGGCATAGGCGCTGGTCAGCGCCGAGCCTTCCTTCCCCGCCTGAGATGCCATATTGATGATTTTGCCATAGCGCTGCTTCATCATGTGTGGCAGGACAGCCTGCACGCACAGGAACGTGCCCTTCGTGTTGATGGTCATGACTCTATCCCAGGTTTCCTCCGGCATATCCACGACGGGCACTACCGCGAGAATACCGACATTGTTGACCAGAATGTCTACGCGGCCAAACCGCTCCACCGCTTGCTTGACCATCTCTT
>CAZPTF010000500.1:1205-2807 GCA_964589015.1 uncultured Anaerolineae bacterium | reverse complement strand
CGGGAAGGGGGAATCGTTGCGCCGCCCGCGCCCGGCGCCCTGCCTGGCGATGCGGCGCTACCCGTTTCCCCAACGCAATGCTAACGGATACTTCACACAGCGCAAACACATAAGGATGATAATCTGTGATATAGTGTTATCAATGTAGCATTGAGGAACAGCGGGTTCCTCAAAACAGAAAGACTCATTTGAAAGGAGGCAATGGGTAATGGCTGTAGAGAAGACGGTTGCATCGACCAGTTTGGCGGAGGTTGTGGATCGGATTCTGGACAAGGGCGTGGTGGTCGACGCCTGGGTGCGTGTCTCTTTGGTCGGTATCGAGCTCCTGGCTGTGGAAGCTCGCGTGGTCGTGGCCGGTGTGGACACCTACCTGAAGTACGCAGAGGCCGTCGGATTGACCGCGGCTGCTGCAGCGCCAGCTTAGGTTTGAACGTTGCAGTCTTGCTGAATGTCGGTTCCAGACAGAGGAGCATGGGTTGCGTGACCTCGGTGGGGTGTTGCACCCAGGCTCCTTTGTCCTTTCAGCAATAGCATTATCCGGGGCGGTCGAACGGATAATGGGGAGGTAGTCTGTATGGGAATAGCATATGACATGCGACGACTCAGCCAGGAATTGTTAGGTGCGCACAACGAGCGGGCCCGCGCCGTGGCGGATATCCGCCTCGATACGGCCGGCCTTCTTGCCGGATATCAGGCCGATCTCCAGGCGATGAGCGCTGAACAGCGCAATACTCTGGGACAATACATGGAAGCGCTGCAGAAGGACATGGCCGACTTTCTGGATACTGCCAACAGCGCGCGGCAGGAGATGTCCAAAGAACAGCGTGCGCAGCTCGCCGCGACGATGGACGCAGTGGCCGTGAGTGTCCAGGAATTGCACGGCGACGTCGCCGCCTATCTGCAAGAAGCGGCGGGCGCACGGCGGGAGATGTCGAAAGCGCAGCGCCAGCAGCTCACTGCGGCGCTGGATGCCATCGCCGGGCGTGTGCAGACGTTGCGCAGCGACGTAACCGGCTTGCTGCAGGAGACGGCGCAGGATCGCCAGGCCATGTCGAAAACGCAACGTGCGCAGCTCGATGCAGCCAAAAACGCGATCGCCGCGAGTGTCGAGGAGCTGCATGCCGATGTGGCTGCTTTCATGAAGGGAACGGCGCAAGCCCACCGGCAGATGTCGGCAGAACAACGCGCGGCACTCAGCGTGGCGTTTGCTCGTCTGCGCGCGGAAGTGACCGATTTTCTGTCAACGACCCACGCGCAACGCATGAAAATGGCCGTCACGCAACGAGACCTGCTCGACCAGGCGATGGACGATGTCGCACAACGTGTCGCGCACCTGAAACAAAACACGACGCAGTTCATGGCGGATACTCAGACGGATCGGCAGCGGATGGCGGAGGATTTACACGCGCAATTGCAGGGCGAGTTCGAGACGCTGCAAAGCGACGTGGGACAGCTGCTGCAAGACCTGGATGCGGCGCATCAGGCGGTGTCGGAAGCGATGCGGCACAATCTGGATGCATACCACAAGGACCTGAGTGTCGATGTCGAGCGGATGCTGGGTAACTTCAAATCGACACGTGACCGGCTCCAGGGAGAGTTGAA
>CAZPTF010000500.1:0-1105 GCA_964589015.1 uncultured Anaerolineae bacterium | reverse complement strand
GAAGTGCGCTCGGAGCCCAGGCCAGCCGCCTGGCGAAGGTCGAAGAGTGGATCAGCCAGGCACAGGAAATGGTTGACGGGTAGGTGTGGAGGCAACGGACAATCGTTCAGCCGCATCGTGCCGGCTCATAACCCACCCTGGAACGTTGCAGTCCGGGGTGGGTCACTTCAGGACAACGCATCTGCTAGATGATTGGCTAGACGATACAGGGGGACTCATGTTTCTGGGCATTCGCAGGATCCGCTCGGCGGGCCGAACCAGTGGGAGTATCGAGATTACGCTGCCTACCGAATTGCAGGTGTTGCTGGGGGTCGAGTGTCATCTGTTGGTGCGCAACGGTGCCAGACCGGAGATCGTTTTGCAGCCGGACCTGTCACGCGCGCAGAGCGTCTTCCAATCGCTCTGGGACCGTCTCCGTCTGGGGCTGATGAAGATCGACGAAATCGGCGGATTTGCACTAGCGGATTTCACCCTGACACTCCTCCCCCCGCCTCACTGGCAGGACCGTCCCCCGCTGGCCTACGCGGACGGGCTGGCCGTCAGCGCATGGCGGTACGACGACTCATTGCGCAATGGCCGTTACGTCGATGCATTGACCCACGTGTTGGCATCACTGGCAGCGGTTGCAGCACACCGGCTGGAGTTGAAAGGAACGCTGGCCCTGGCGTTTGGCGATGCCGTTCCGTACTGCCTGTGCGGAACGACTGCCGGACTGAGCACCGAATTCGAACTGGGGATGGCCCACCGTGTCTTCTGGAACGGTGACACACGGAGTTCCCAACTGGGTGATCCCTTCGATCCCGGCGCCTGGCGGCAGGCGCAGGGTGGGCTATACCGTGTCTACCGCCAGTTCTGTGTCTGGCAAGACTATCCCGAGACTTACGTGACCGCACGAGAGAACTGGCACCGTGCACTGTCGATGGAAATCGGCATGCAACCGAGCTTGCTACGAGAGGAGATGTCGTTATGACCGCAACAGCTCAAGTGATGACAGAACAACAGCCCCCAACCGTTCTATCGTTCCGGCCTCGTGCCGATTTTATGGAGACCCCTGCCATCAAAGAGATCGGGCAGCGGGCGATTGCCTATCTGAAAGCCGGCTTCC
>CAZPTF010000499.1:0-2810 GCA_964589015.1 uncultured Anaerolineae bacterium | reverse complement strand
CTGCGATCTCTTGCTCCAGCTCTGGCAGACTGATGCGCCGGCGATACGCCAGGACCTGCAGGATGAGTTCTCGCAAGTCCGAGGCCGATCGAAAGCCCCATAGCATACCATTCCTGGTACACTCGACCTGTTTTGCCCAGTGGGCTATGCGCCGGTTTCCCCATCTGCTCGGGTCATCGGTCCACTGCCGCGGCGATTTGGTTCTCCGCTGCGGGCGCACCGCGGAGAACAGCAGGACCGCGGACAACGCGAGCAGCAGCCCCCACCACACGGTCTGGTCTATGCTGTTGAAGGTCAATTCAAGCAGCCACAGCAAGTAGAGCACAGGGACGATGATTATCTCGCGGATCGTGTCTCTGAAGTGCACCAACAGCACCAGCGAGATTGGCAACAGCACAACTAACGCCGCCAGGGACCGTTTGATCGGATCGCGCATCATGTTTCTCCTGGGCGCTTGCAGAAGGCAGTGATTGCCTCCAGGCTGGCGATCGCCTGGCGCTCTGCCAGTTCGCCGGCAGGTTCATGGCCGTAGCGGGCTCGTTCGAACAAACGGGTCAGGTCGTGCACCGGCTGCGCGGGCAAACCGTGCTGAATCAAGAACTGCTCGAATTCCCACGGCGTCATTGCTTTGTCCCGCTCAATTGACCGCGCTCGTTGGATGACGCGGGTCAATTCCACGTAGCAACGGATGATCACGTCATCGAATGCCTGACCCGCGTGCAACGCATCGATTGTCGCCTGGGTCTGTTCTGCGACCTGCTGCAGCGTGTCGCGCGGCGTCTCCTTGCGCTTCCATACCCACCACAGGACAATCACCGCGGCTCCCGAGATGCCGATAGCCAGAGCGGGCACAGCGAGCACATCGACCCAAGGCGGGACCACGGCGGTGAACTCCGCCGGAGGTCCTGCGGGCGTGGTTGCCAGTGACGCCTCGAATGGAGCAGGGAGAAGCGTCTCCTGGTTTTCGGGCGACTGTGCGCGCCTGGACAACAGGCTCAGTAACAGGATGATTATGGCCAGGGCGATCACATCTCCGAGCAGCCGCTGCCGTCCTTCTCCAGTCAGCAGACTGATCACGACATAGATCGGCAGCCCCACCGCGGCGAGCGCCAGCACGGCGCGAATGATCAGCAGGGCGATGTGCGCCGTGCCTGCAACAAACCCCTCGCTTCCTGCCCCTGGCGCGACGTTTGGCAGCCAGAACGGCTGACCGGCACGAAACTCGAGTTGGGGCAGGCTGGCGGACACCAGGACCAACGTAACAATGACGACACCCAGGGCCCCCAACGCCCGGATCCTTCGCTTCCTATCCATCAGAAGTCTCGTTCCTGCCGCGGCTCAGTCCGCAGGAGACGCAGGGTGCAGCTCAGGCTGACGACGAGAAACGCGCTCAGCGCAAAAACCGACCAGAAGTCCAGCCGAAACTCCACCATCCACGCGACGCCGACAGCGAGCCACCCGGCGATGAGCGTGACACCTAACTTTGTGAGGTGTGCTTTGACCAATGCCGCCGGTGCCTCTCCGGTAAGCGGGCCGATCCTGTGTTCGAGCCCGCTCAGGTCCCAAAGTGCAAGCGCGGCGGTCACCACGAGCAACATGTATGGCATTTGGATGCCCGACCACACTCCCACAACTGCGCTCATGGCAAAGGCTGTGGCGCTTACGGTTGGAGCAGCGGCCCATGTAAGGCGGCGGGCGTACCAAAACCAGAAGGCGAAGGCAACGAAAATGGGCGTCCAGTGCCAGAGAGACCGCAGTGCATAGGTGGCGACCAGTGTGCCGGCCGCGACGACCGTGGCGGCAAGCTGGAGTCGGGGCAACAGGTTCATCTCACAACCACCCTGAACGGCCTCGCCAGACGCTGCCGAGCGAGCGCGACAAATATCGTCTGGTCGAGCGGCTGACTGGTCTCCCAGTTCACGACCCTTATGCCTGCACGTTGCAGGGTCCTCAGCATGGCAGCCCTCTCCAGCCGTGCCAGGCGCATAGGGAGATCGAGCCCCGCCGTCGCGGATAGCGAGCGGATCTCGAAATCGAGCGGATCCGGGCTCACAATCAGTATCGTGTGACCGAGCGCGGCAAACCGGAGCACTCCCGGCAAATCTTCGGGCAGCAACGGCGTGACGATGACAAGCTGCGAGCGGGGCGGAAGGAACCGCGTCGGTAGATTGCCCAGTTTGTCGAAGGCGTAGCTCATTTGCGTTTGGCTGGCAGCGAGTGCGCTCAGGATGCGCTCCCGTTGCGTCGCTCCGTAACCCGGAAATACGCGCAGCATTGGCCCATAGCTCATCAGCCCGACGCGGTGACCGTCTCTAAGAAACAGGTCCGCCAGCGAAGCCGTTGCCTGTACGCTGTACTCGAAGAGCGATCCTGTGTGGGTACGAATGTCACTCTGCGTCCGCGCGTCCAGAATCAAACCCACATCGGCGAGACTTTCCTGCTGGAACTCGTTTGTGAAGACTCTCCGCTCGTGACGCGCGGACACTCGCCAGTTGATCTTGCGTAGCCTGTCGCCCGGCACGTATTCGCGAATGCCGTAGAAATCCACGCCGGATCCGGCGCGGCCGGCCGGAATGGGTCCGGCGAAACCAAGTGTCCGTTGCGGGCGGATGTCGATGTGTCTGAGGGGAACGGCCTGGGGATAGATCAACAGCCGTCCGGATGTCTCAATCTGCTGCTCGAGGCGAAAGAGCCCGAAATGATCGCTCGCTGTCACATTCACCCCGACAAAGCGAAACTCGCCGCGCCTGCCACGTATCGTGTAACCGAGCACGGTACGCGTGCCGGCGGCAAGCGTCGTGGCGAGCTGC
>CAZPTF010000498.1:0-2824 GCA_964589015.1 uncultured Anaerolineae bacterium | reverse complement strand
CAAATTTCCTGGCTGCTACCGGCAGGTTTGACTTTTTGCGGCAGATGGCATATAGTGAGCACCGTGGGATGTGCTCTGTCGGTTGTTCAAGAAGTGCTTTTTCGTGGGGGCGACTTGAACGGCAGATGCGTTCCGGGCGTATTGTTCTGTTCTGACCTCTCCTGCTAATTCATGTTGGTCAAATGCGATCGTGAGCAGTCCTACGTGTCGAGGATGTAATCGCAATCGCCGCCGCGGTGAAAGGTTAAGACATCGACGCGCTGCTGCAGGAGTAGTGACATTGAATGCGCGGCAACAAGCGTGCCACCGATAAAACATGCGCCACGTGATGAGCCGAATGGGGCCGTGGATGACGCCTTTATTGAAGGCTCCAATTCCCCGGACAAAACGGGGCGAAGCGTAGTCCGCGAGTTCGGTACATTGTGATATTCCGCGAACACCGCTCTGCACAGCCCAAGAGACGGGGGCAGATCGGTGCCCGTGGAGTATGGCGGATTGCGCGAGAAACACACTGCCAGTATCCCTGTTAACTCCCTCGAAAAACAAAAGAAGCGAGAGAACCAGGGCAGACACTCGACCCGTACGACAGCCGCATCAACGCCTGGCAAAGGACGCTGCCAAGAAGGAGACGGTTCGTCCGCAAGCCTTTCGTGACGGGCCCCTCCCCATTGCCTTGCTCGCTGAGGATGCCCGCTCTGTGTGTGACAAAACAAGCCAGGTGAAGCCAACATGGAAGAAGAGCAACAACCGGGAATGAATCATAACGAGCGACCATACCGACAAGGGGATCCTCCGAACCGTCTGTTGATTGTAGACGACGATCACGGTATTGTTGACTTGCTGGCAATGCAACTGAAAAGCGAAGGCTATGAGATCGAACGTGCGTTGGGAGGACAGGAAGCTCTCGATCTGATCGCGCGTGACGCTCCAGATCTAATCCTTCTGGACATAGCCATGCCTGGCATCAGCGGTTTCGACGTCCTGACTCATGTGCGCGATAACAACCTGAGCATGGCCATTATCATGATGACGGCCTTTGGCTCGCAGGACATTGCCGTCGAAGCGCTCCGCAGAGGGGCAGACAATTACCTCATCAAACCGTTCGGTCTGGAAGAAACGCGCTTGACGGTAGCACGGACCCTGGATAAGCTGTCCCTGGAGCGCAAGAACGAGGCGTTGTCCCGCAGGCTCGAGCGAGAACTGATTCAGGCTGCTCAGATCCAGAGAGAACTGTTGCCGGGAGAAACCCTATCCCTCCCCGGATTCGAGCTGCAGGCCAGGTGTATATCTGCACGTGAAGTCGGAGGAGATTTCTACGACTGGCAGTACGACTTTCCCGGTACCTTCAATCTAACCGTTGGTGATGTGATGGGCAAGGGCATGCCGGCCGCCCTGCTGATGACCACGGTCCGGGCTACGCTGCGCGCCGTCTCTCACGCCAACCGGCCAGCTGAGGCGCTGGAACTCGCCGGGCGCATTTTGCGGAGCGATCTCAGGCACTCGGGCATGTTCACCACCGTCTTTTATGCCCAACTGGATATTGCCAGCCGCCGGTTAAGCTTCGTGGACGCGGGGCATGGCCACGTTTTGATGTGGCGCGCAGACGGCGCGGAAGAACGATTACAGCCGCGCTGCTTTCCTTTGGGAGCTGATTTCGATGAGCCATACAAAGAAGGAACCATTACGTTTTCTCCCGGCGACTACTTGATCGTCTACAGCGATGGGCTGATAGATGCCAGTTCTGTAACGCAGGCTAATGGCGCGTTGCCATTGGCATTGCTCGACGGCAGCGTAGGTGCCAGAGAAGTAGTTGACAGATTGGCCGAATGGGCGACATCGGAAGAGGAACTGCCGGACGATCTGACAATCCTCGTTTTGCACTGCAAAGAATGAGAAGAGGCTATTTGATGCTGCGGATGGCTTCATGTTGCATAACGGCAGCATATTCCGGACAACAAGGGGTTTGCGCCAATCCGCAGCAAGGAAGGTGAGCTTGAAAACAATAGGTATCAAGAAATCGGTAGGGGCCCTGGTCGCCTTTGTATCATGCCTGATAATCGTCGCCGCAATTCTGCCCCAGCGCCAATCGCTCGCACAGCAAACCTCGCCCACATCGACAGCGACGTGGACTCCCTATGTCATCTACGTAACCGCGACACCTACGGTGCAGGCGAGCAGCACGGTGCTGTCTCAACAGACGACGGTGCTCCTCCCGCCGGCCGTGACTCAGACACCCGGTACAGGCAGGACGATAACCCCAGAGCAGAACACGGCAAGACCCGTAGCATCATCCTGGCCAATGCCGGATGCGACGCCCACACCGTCTGACACTGTCCGAATCACCCTGACCGATCTGGGCTATGAATCCGCCGCGACTGCGAGTGGGGTCAGGGCCGTATCCTCGATCACGTTTCCTCTGCCGGCGGGAGGCATCAGCGGTGGCGTCCTCACGCTCTATCTCAGCGTATCCCCGCTGCTGAATCCGCTCTCGAGTATCCGCATAGACGTCGACAATAAGCCGGCGGCCACATTCTTCACCGAAGCCATAGGGACAGAGACCACCGTGACGCTTCCCGTAGGACCTACACAAAAGGGGTCTCTGAAGGTGACTATGACCGGTCAACTGTTTGTCAGCAATGACCTCTGTTTCGATCAAGACAGTGCCAGTCTGTGGTTTGCATTACGCGAAGATAGTGGACTGGTCTACACGCCAATCAAGACCGAGCTGGCAACTATCCATGAGTTCTTGACTCAAGAGCTCGGCACCATCCAGATGCGTGGTTTGTGGGATACTCCCGACCATCAGGCGTCCAGCATCGCGCTG
>CAZPTF010000497.1:0-2833 GCA_964589015.1 uncultured Anaerolineae bacterium | reverse complement strand
AGCGCGGTATCGAATCCGCCTTCATTACGCTCGATATCGGCTTGCACACATTTCGGCCGGTCAAGGAGAACTACATCGCGGATCACCATATCCACACCGAACACTGCGTACTCAGTCCCGCGGTGGCACATCAGATCAATCAGGCAAAGTTGGCCGGACGCCGGGTGATCGCTGTCGGCACGACTGCTGTGCGCACGCTGGAATCCGCAGCACTGGATGCCGGCGGCAGTGAAGGAGAAGGGTGCCCTTTCCGGACAGTACGTTCCTTCGACGGCCCAACCAGCCTCTACATCTATCCCGGCTATCGTTTCCGTGTAGTCGATGCGCTGATCACCAATTTTCACCTTCCCCGATCGACATTGCTCATGCTCGTCAGCGCATTTGCGGGTCGAGAAAACATTCTGCACGCTTACGAAGAAGCGAAGCGTCTGCAATACCGCTTCTTCAGTTTCGGCGATGCGATGTTCATCCACTAGCGCACATCGACACGCTCGACCTCAGTCCTCATCGCCCTCATCATCGCGAGGTTGCTGGGAAAGCACAGTTTTCTCGCTCAGCGCCTTGGTGGTCTTCTCGGGTTCTCGACCGACCTTACCGGCAACATCGCCCGCGGCTCGACCAGGCTCGTGTCCGGTCTTGCCAATCCCGTTGCTATCTTTTTCGGCCAGATCCTTACCGGTTTCTTGGATCCCTCGCCGGGCCTTGCCAATCTCGTTCCCCGCTTTGCTGATTTGATCTCTGGCGCTAAACCACAGAATGCGCGTATGACCCATCGGCGTCTTGGTCAGACCCTCTGTCCAGCGCCAGGTCCGTCGGAAAAAGGACTCCACTTTCGCCCAGCGGTACCGCAGTGACAGCCAGGTACGCTTCCACCATGACAGTGGAGCGAGAGAGATAGACGCATCCCACTGAATGAGCGCAGCGCCCCATGTCAGTCCTGCGCCGAATCCTACCAGGATCAGGTGATCGCCCGGCTGCACCCGCTTTTCCTCGACAGCCTCGCATAATGCGATGGGAATAGACGCGGCAGAAGTATTGCCGTAACGGTGCAGGTTGCTATAGACCCGGTCGTCGCTCAACTTGAGCGATTTCGCGGCAGTCTCGATGATGCGCGAATTGGCCTGGTGCGGGATGAGGAGCTCGATATCGTCCAGTGGGACGTCGGCGCGTTTCGCCACGTCTTTGGCGGCACGTGACATGACCCGTGTGGCAAACCGAAAAACCTCACTCCCCTTCATCTGGACGGTATGCAGCTCCTGAGCCACGGTCTCCTGGCTTGCCGGCTGCCGGCTCCCGCCAGCGGGTACGATCAACAGATCACTGCCCGAGCCATCCGCTCCCAGAGAGGTGGCTAACACCCCACCAGGCAACTCACCGGCGGCAAGCAACACAGCACCCGCTCCATCTCCAAACAGCACACACGTATTCCGGTCACGCCAGTTCACGATCCGAGAAAAGGTCTCCGCCCCAATGACCAGGACGTACTGGTTGGATCCAACCATGATGCTGTCCCGGGCCATACTCACTCCATAGATGAAACCCGAACAGGCGGCGCTCAGATCGTATGCGGCGGCATGCGCTGCACCCAGTGCATCTTGAACCAGACAGGCCGTAGAGGGGAAAAAATAGTCCGGCGTCGTCGTTGCGACGATGATGAGATCGACTTTCAAAGGATCGACATTGGCCGTCGCCAACGCCTCACGTGCGGCATTAGTTGCCATCGTGGCAGTGCTCTCGACAGCGGACGCGATACGCCGCTCCTGAATGCCAGTACGCGTGCGGATCCATTCATCGGAAGTATCGACCATTTCCTCCAAATCCCGATTGGTCAGGACCCGCTCGGGAACATATTTGCCCCACCCAACAATATGGGCGAATTTCGGCATGGTCAGTCTCCTTGAGCAGATTGAGCGCATCTGCAGGTGAAGCATTTGCAGAGGACGCAAGGCAAGAGAAAAACGAACAGGACCAGTGCGGATGCCTGTGAGAGCGACATTGGCCCTGTTCGTCAAAACGATCAGAAATATGCCGCCAGTAGGGGCGGCGGGAACAGGTACCGCCTGCGTAACTGGACGGAATTATCCGTGCTTTTCGTGCCTAGTCTTCATAGGCGGAGAACACCAGACTGGCGTTGTGCCCGCCGAAACCAAACGAGTTGGAGATCACGGTATGGACTTCTGCGTCGCGCGCCTTGTTCGGCACATAGTCCAGATCACACGCCGGATCCGGCGTCTCATAATTGATGGTCGGCGGGATGATACCGGTCTCAATCGTCTTCAGGCTCGCGATTCCTTCGACTGCCCCGGCGGCACCGAGCAGGTGGCCCAACATCGACTTGATAGAGCTGACTGGTACTTGATACGCTCTTTCCCCGAAGACGGATTTGATCGCCAATGTTTCCATCGCATCATTCAAAGGTGTGCTTGTCCCATGAGCGTTGACGTAGTCGATGTCCGCTGGCGTGAGAGCGGCGTCCTGCAAGGCCAATTGCATCGCTCGAGCTGCACCTTCGCCACTTTCAGCCGGTGCAGTGATGTGAAACGCATCGGCTGTTGCACCATAGCCGGCGACTTCGCCGTAAATCCGCGCGCCACGTGCCCGGGCGCGGGATAGACTTTCGAGGATGACGAACGCCGCACCCTCAGCAGGCAGGAACCCATCGCGTTCGGCGTCGAACGGACGGCTGGCGTGTTCGGGATCATCGTTGCGCGCGGAGATTGCCTGCATGACGGCAAAACCGGCGACTGCAAGTGGCAGGATGCCGGATTCACTCCCGCCAGCGACGATCGCATCCGCATCGCCATTTCGGATCATCCGCATCGCCTCACCGATA
>CAZPTF010000496.1:0-2837 GCA_964589015.1 uncultured Anaerolineae bacterium | reverse complement strand
TGTGTGTAGTAGCCTGTGTGCTCACCCTATCATTGCGCTGCGTTCTTCACGATAATGGGGAAATACTGCGGCACCAGGTTGCAGTAGGCCTCCGCCATTTTGATATCCAGCGAGAACCCATTGATCTGCCCCGTGTCAGCAACCGCATAATCGGCAACCTTGAGCGTCCAGGTCCCGCTAGCGAGTTCTTCGTTGAGTTTTGACAGGGCCTCTCGTGGGCGGAACCTCCCGGTGAACGGTGCGGTACCCTGCGTGATCGACGTGGCTGCACTATCGTCGAAGATCGTGCCAATGAAATCGTGCCCGTTGCTTCCAGTACGGTAGTACAACGAGACGGACGTGCCTTCCGGTGAGATCAAATCAATGCCCAGGTCACCATCCCAGGTGTGTGAGGCATCGAAGTGTACGTCGACGTCCTGCACCCAACCCGTGCGCGTGATCTCGACTGTGACCGTCACCCCGGTGGGGTTATTGTCCGGTATCGGTACGGGAGGTCCGGTGTATGCATAAGAGCGCGTGTTGGTCGCCAGGAAACCGACGCGAACATCGAGCGGATGGATGAGATGGGGACTTCCCGTCATCGTGATAGCGTGTTGGAAGCTCAGGGTGGACCCGCACGCCGCGTTGTCATCGACATCGACCACGTAACGGCTCTGGTTCCGCTCCGTTTGATCCACACCGATGTTCGGATATGTCGTCGTGCCGGTGATCACCGTGGCCAACCCCTGGGTCAGCGAGAGGCTCGCTGTCGGTGCGATTGCCGCCGCCGTTCCGCTATTGTGCAGATCGACGTACAGCCCGATGGTGTCGCCCGGATCCACGATGCCATTGTTTTGGCCCGCGATGATGTTCCAGTGTACGCCGCTGGGTTCGAGCAAGGGAGCAGGCCCGGCGTTGTAGAGCACCAATGCGAAATCCTGGTCGGTCACATCCGCATTGCCGGGGACGCCGTCGCCGGCAATGTTCCGCGCGATCACCCGAATCCGGAAACTGCCGGTCGTCCCGGCGGGCAGAAACACGCTCTCGACGTTGTTCTTGGTGTCGAAAGAACCGCCCGTCACTGAGCTTTGGCCGCTGAACACGTTGCCTTTGTAGACGTCAGTGCCGATTGTCACTTCCAGGTCCAGGTCGTTCACGTATGCCGCTCCGGTCGTGTTGCCTGGCGCATCTGTCCAGGCCAGCGTAACCCGGAACGGTTGGCTGCCGCTCGCTATGGCTCCGTTCCACTCGTAGGTTTGCCCCGTTTCGTTCAGGATGACCCCCTGGTCGAGGGATTGGCGCGGCGTGCTGTCGAACAGCCGGCCCAGGTTGACGTCGCCCCAGCCCTGGTTGGAGCTCGGCAATGTGTCGTTGGCGGACAGTCCGGTCAGATAGCGCGTGCTGTTCAGCAGAAGCGCTTTGATCATCGCCGGGCTGGGTGTATGCCCCACTTGCAGCGTTCGTCCATAATAGTTGTACAGCAGAGACGCTGCTCCGGCTACCGCCGGAGTAGAATGGCTCGTGCCCGACGACCAGGTATAGAGCGTCTGCCCCGACGGATAGTACTTCCCACTGCTCGACCCGCACACGCTGGAACCGTTGAAGTTCGGGTCCTGAGAAGCCGGCCCCTGCACGTGCGTGCCGGGAGCCATGATGTCCGGTTTGATGCGTCCATCATCGGTCGGCCCTCGGGACGAGAAAGTGGCGATGTCGTCGGCATTGTTTGCGGCGGAGATGCCACAACCATCTGCGGTGCCATTGTTGCGCACGTTCTCCGTCGCGCCGACCGTGAGCACGTTCTTGGCCGTACCCGGCGCATCGATCGAATTGGAGGTCGATCCCTGGTTTCCCGCAGCGAAGATGTGCAGCATCTGCTGATTGCCCGCTGTACTGCTGGATGCATCGCGGGTCAACGCGTCATAAGCCTGGGAAGAGGCATTGTATGCGCCATAGACAGCCGCTCCCCAGCTGTTCGAGGTCAGCGCTGCGCCGGCGTTGTAGCTGGCGGCGACCACACCCTGGTCCGTTCCACCGCATTTCGAATCGTCCCACCCGCCGTAATTCTGGAATACCTTGGTGCTCGCCACGCGCCCATACGGCGAAATGCCCAGTCCGATCCGGTAGCCGAGCGAATCCACATGAGGCGAACCGGTACGGTTGTTGTAGGAGGCCACGATACCGGCGTTGATGTTGCCGTGGCCGCCGACGCCGTTTCCCGAGGTATCCTGCGTGCAGTTGTTCATGTAGGGGATGCGGTCCGGGTTGCTCAGGCTGCCGAACTGGTGGAAATCGGGGTGCAGGACATTGCTGGCGCTGCCGATGTCGACACCGTCATCGACGACGTCCACGATCGGGTAACTGGCTGGCGTGGTCGGGAATCCCTTGGCGGCCAGCCAGGCCAGATAGCCGGGCCCGCTGGGGACGATGTTCCCGCCGCTGGTGGTTACATTCCCGGCGACGATCTGGCTCTGCACTTCGTCCGACAGGCGCGGGCGGACGTAAGGCTCCACGTTGAACACGTCGTCCCAGCTGGCAATGTCGACGAGTTGCTCGACCGGCAGTTGCAGCGAGATGTTGATGAAATTCAACAGGCGCGAAGGCGATTGGTACACCGTACCGCCCAGTGCCATCAATTGATCCAGGGAAGCGCTTGCGTCTGGCGAAGCGTAAAGCTGCACCGTGACATCCGCCCATTCGCCGCCGGGCAGGACCTGGCTCGCTTCTTGCAGGGTGGGTGACAGACGGTAGTCCGGATGGTAGGCGCCGCTCCATTGAATAGATGGACTCTTGGGGATTGCTTTCTCCAGCGCAGCGAGTGCTGCGCCGTCCCCCCAGATAACGTAGGCGTTGTTGGGCAT
>CAZPTF010000495.1:0-2837 GCA_964589015.1 uncultured Anaerolineae bacterium | reverse complement strand
GGGGGAGGGTTGGGGTGGGGGCGTTGGATCGAACAAACGCCCTCTCGGCGGGCGCACGCCACGCGCGCTGGTTGTTGCAGTGCTAATATGCCTTTCTTCTCGCCGGAGTTCGAAAACGCGAGTGCCCGCCCACCGCACGCCGGGGGTTTGTCTCGCCGCGTGGTTTGTGGTAAACTAACGTGGTTTCACCCCTGGCGCAATCTGCGTCACGGGTGTGGCAATTATTCGATACTCGGGAGACACGATTGGCAGAGACGACAGACAAAATGAAGCTTCATCCGCTGGTCAACTGGTTGGTGACCACCGGACGCAAACATCCGCGTACGGCTCGTTGGGCCGACAAACTGCTCGAGAACCACAAGGAACTGTGGCGTTTCGTGAAGTTCGCCTGTGTCGGTGCCAGCGGCACAGTCGTCGATTTTTCCGTGCTGAATCTCATGCATCTCGTGTTCGGTCTCAGCCTCGGCGTGTCGAACACGATTTCCTTCACCGTGGCGGTGCTGAACAACTTCGTCTGGAACCGCCTGTGGACGTTCCCCGAATCGCGTGAGCGGCCCATCGGGACGCAGTTGCTGCAATTCGCCGCGGTGAACGTCATCGGCCTGGCGATCAACATGGTCGTGTTCCTGGGGCTGAACCACTACGTGTTCGAGCCGTGGATCGGGCAGTTGGGCTATAATCTCGCGAAGGCGTGTGCGATCATCGTCGTGCTGTTCTGGAACTTCGGCATCAACCGTATCTGGACTTACAAAGGAATCGGATAGGACTCATGCCTGTGAGAGAATCCCGTGTCAAACGCCGGATCGCTATCGATTATACCGCTGCCGTGCGCCAGGGAGGTGGCATCGGGCGGTACACGCGCGGTCTGGTCCACGCGCTCGCCCGGGAGCCACTACACGACGAGTTCGTGCTGTTCGTCGCCGGGCGGGGTAGCGATCCCGACCTGCATTCGCCGCCATTCCGGTGGTGCAACATCCCGCTCGACGAGCGCTACACGAACATCCTGTGGCACCGCGCCGGGCTGCCCGTCCCCCGCGTCGACTGGTTCACCGGCCCCCTGGACATCTTCCATTCGCCCAACTTTGTCTTACCGCCGGTTGGAAAAGCGCACACCATCTTGACGATCCACGACCTGTCATTCCTGCGCGTGCCGCACTGTGCCGAGCCGAGCTTGCGCGCCTACCTGTCCCGCGTCGTGCCTGGCGCGGTCGCTCGTGCTGAGCGGGTGCTGGCGGATTCGTTCAATACCAAAGAGGACGTGGTCGAGCTGCTCGGCGTGCCGGCGCACAAGGTGGATGTCGTGCCCGCCGGGGTGGAGGCGCGGTTCTGCCCGCTGGGCGATGATCCCGCGCTCGCCGCGGTGCGCCGGAAATACAATCTGGGCGCTGCGCCATTCATCCTGAGCGTGGGCACGCTGGAACCGCGCAAGAATTTCAGTGGGCTGCTGGAAGGCTACGCGATCATGAAACAGAAATCCGACCTGCCGCACCGGCTGGTCATCGCCGGTGGTCGCGGCTGGCTCTATGAAGGCATCTTCGAGACTGCGCGCCGCCTGAAACTGGAGCAGGACGTGATTTTTGCCGGATTCATCGCTGATACCGACCTGCCTGCCCTGTACAATCTGGCTGACCTGTTCGCGTTCCCGACGCTCTACGAGGGGTTCGGTTTGCCGGTGCTGGAGGCGATGGCTTGCGGCGTCCCCGTGGTGACGGCGAACAACTCGTGCATGCCCGAACTTGTCGGCGATGCCGCGCTGACGCTCGATGCGGATGACACGGAGTCGCTGGCTTACGCGATGGCGATGGTCTTGCACGACGAAGTGCTGCGCGATACGCTGGTGGAGCGCGGACTGATCCGCGCCGAGCTGTTCGGCTGGCCGGCTGCTGCCGAGAAATTGCTCGTCGCCTACGACCGGCTCACGGAGGGAGGGTAACACGCGATGCCAGCCGTGAAAGCGATGCACAAGTGGATACCGGCGCCTGGTGGCCGGACCGCGGCGGTTGTGCTGGTGGCGTCACTGGTCGTGGGACTGGCGGGCTATTGGGGGCCGTGGATCGCGCACCGCGACGTGGCGCTGGTCTTGATCGGGCAGGACCTGGGCGAATTCGTGAAGTTCCTGCCGGAGGTTCGTGATGGTTCGTTGCCGATGCTCCGCGAGCTGTTCTACCTGCCGCCGTTTTGCGGCTGCTGGGCGCTCGCTCTGCTGGCGGCCTGCCGCACGCTGCGCTACCCACCGCTATCGCGCATCCTGTTTCTCGTGGCGCTCCTGCCGGTCAGTCTGGCATTGCTCCCGCCGGTCTTCTCCGTCCCCGTGCTGCGCAGCGCCGAGTTCCGCGTGCAGGTGATCGGGGTGGTGATCTGTCTCGCGCTGATTCCCGGCTGGCTGCTGCTGCGACGACTTCCGCTGCGCGTGCAGAGCGGACTGCTCACGGTGTGCGGGCTGCTCGGTGCGCTGCCCGCGTGGTGGCAGTTCCGTGCTACGCTGCCTGCTATCGCCCGCGTCTACGACGCGCCGCTGCGTCTCGGCTGGGGCATCGTCGCGTTGCTCGCCGGATTCCTCACGTTCGCGCTCTTCTCTGCGCTGCTCACCGTCGCCGGCAGGCCCTCCCGCGACGGCGGGTCTTCCTACGACGCGGGAATGCGGGGTCTGTGTGAGGATGACGCACACCGAGACAGAGGGCGGTAGAGACGCGAAATTTCGCGTCTCTACCGATGTAGAGGCAAGGCTGTCGCCCGGTGCCCGCGCCGGCACCGTTGTCGAGCTGTGCTGTGGGGCACCCCTTGCGGGTGCCTGTGAGGCTCGCGACCGCTGTTTCCTCACCGCTGAGACGCCGAGA
>CAZPTF010000494.1:0-2852 GCA_964589015.1 uncultured Anaerolineae bacterium | reverse complement strand
GCCAATGCATCACGCAAGGCAAACAAGTTGCCTTCATGGTCGTTAAGTCCCTTGATCAACATAACCTCAACCCACAACCGCCCGGGAAACATCTCCCGGAATTGAAACATTCCGTCGATCAAATCAGAAATCCGTAGCTTGGGCCACGGTCGATTGACTCTGCGGAACAGATTCTGTTCGGCTGCATCCAGAGTGGGCATCACCACATCAGCCGGCGCCAGCTCCGCACGTACTTCAGCGAGGTGAAGCAGTGCCCCGTTCGTAATCACCGCCACCGGGATTTCGGACATTGCCTTGACGCCCGCGATCAACCAACCCAGACTCGCACAAAGCAAAGGCTCACCCTGTCCGACGAATGTGATATAGTCGATATCACCCGGCTTGTGTAGCATAATCGCGGCACGCACCTGCGCGAGAATCTCCTCCGGCGGATAGAAATCACGCCTGGCATTCGTCAACGGTTGGGTTCGTCCCAACTGGCAATAAACGCAGTTGTAATTACAGGTCTTGAGCGGGATGGGATCGACACCCAACGATTGTCCCAGACGCCGCGAAGGAACCGGCCCATAGACTTGACTCATCTGGCGTTCTCACCTTCTCTCAACAAAGCATTCAACTCATTTGCTCCCACATACCCTTCGACTACAATGTCCTGTTTGACCACACCAGGTACTTCAGCGACTGCTTCTCTGATCTTCAGGACCAGCGAAACGGCCAGCGGGCACAATGGCGAAGAAGGACGAAAGACGTACCGGACTGTCCCCTCATCATCCGCCCGGAGACCCTCGATCAAACGCATGCGGACGACGTCGACACCGGTCTCCGGATCGATGACGGTAGTCAATTTCATGAGAATTTGCTCACGTAGTGTCTGCTCCATCACACCCGTTCTCCTTCTCCAAAAGGTACTGCTTCGTCCGGGACCACACATCGAGCAAGGCATGGCTGACCGGCCCGGCACTGAATGCAGTCACTGGCTGGCCATGCACCATTGCCTCGGTCACCACATCGTCATAGGGAATGCGCCCGACGACTTCCACTCCTTGCGCGCGGCAATAGGCGACGATTTCCGCAGTTCGCTGTAGGTTGATGTCGTACTTATTGATGACCACCAGAGACCCGATGCCAAAATGGTTCGTAGTTGCCAGGACACGCTCCAAGTCGTGGATACCGGATACAGTCGGCTCGACGACCAGCAACGCAAAATCCGCTCCCGAACAGGCCGAGATAACCGGACAGCCAATGCCGGGAGGGCCATCGATGATAACAACGTCTCGCCTTTCATCAAGACCCAGTAATCGACCCTGCTGTTTGACCAATGTCACCAATTTGCCGGAATTCTCCTGCCCCGCAAAGAGATGCGCGTGAAACAGGGGACCGAAGCGTGTGTCAGAGCGATACCACTCTCCGGATAACGATTCCTGCATGGTGATTGCCTCAGCCGGGCACTGGTAGAAGCACGACGCACAGCCCTCACAGTCCAAGGGGTTGATCTGATAAAAACCATCAACCGTGATCGCATCGAACCGGCAAACCTCGACACACCGGTTGCAGCTCGTACAGGCCGCATCGTCGATGACAGCCACCTGCCCCGACCGGAAATCGTGTCGCTCGATTTCCGTCGGATTCAAGACCAACCCCAGGTTTGCTGCATCCACATCCGCATCCACCAGGACGACAGACATCTCACGTGACGCGAGATGGGCCAGCGCGGCTGCGGTGATCGTCTTGCCGGTGCCACCTTTTCCGCTCAGCACGACCAGTTGTTTCATCAGGACACCTCTTCTTGTACTGGGAAGGTTCGCTGAACGGACAATTCGCCAATTCGCGCACAGAGCGCTCGGAACTGCGTGCGGTATTCGGGCAACGCCTCAACCAACGGGATGCCGTTCGAATAGGCTTCCGCAATACGCCGGTCCAGTGGAATACGCATCAACACCGGAATGTCTTCAGCAGCACAATATGACTCCACCCCGTCATCGCCAACACCCGTACGATTGATAATCACACCGATGGCCTTGCCCAATTCGTCGCGGGCCACCTGCACGGCAACACGCAGGTCGTGCAATCCGAACGGGGTCGGCTCCGTGACCAGCAGGACAAAATCGGCGTCCCGCATACTCTCGACCACAGGGCAGGATGCACCAGGTGAAGCATCAAGAATGATGATCTTCCCGTCCCGCACCTCCGGGATAGCCCACTTCTTCAGTTGCCTGATAACTGGCACTGCCATCGCTTCACCGACATTGAGAATTCCCTGGCCGAAACCGACCGGCCCGGCATGTCCTTTCTCGATCACTCCCATCACATCCAGTTTTTCAGAAATCGCTCCGGTTGGGCAATTGAGTGTACAACTGCCACAGCCGTGGCACAGCTCGGGAAAGAGCAACACCTTCTCCCCCACCACCGCCAGCGCGTTGTAGGCGCACACTTCGGCACATCGTCCGCAATAGGTACAGAGCTTCGTGTCAATTTCGGGGATGAGCTGCCCAACCTCCCGGCGTTCCTCGATCTGCGGATCCAGGAACAGCAATGCATTGGGTTCTTCGACATCACAGTCCAGATACAGTGGCGATTCACCACTCAACGACAAGGCCAGGCTGACCGCCACCGTCGTCTTCCCGGTTCCACCCTTGCCGCTGGCGACTGTAATAATCATTGTTTCCCTCCCATCGAACGTTTCAGTCACGAACCATTTTCGTACCACACTTGGGACATGCCTTGTCCATGCACGCCTGCCCGGCAACGTGCGGCTCCCGGTGCCCGCACTTTGGGCAGACGCATTCCCCACCGGGTCCGGCACCGGAACCACCCATCCGTCCACGTGTACCAGTGCCACCTCGACCGCTCCC
>CAZPTF010000493.1:0-2857 GCA_964589015.1 uncultured Anaerolineae bacterium | reverse complement strand
ACGAACCAGGCGCCATCCCACCAATGTCTGCGATGTGCCCGATATTCGCCACGAATCCGAACAGATCGCCATCGGTTGCGAATACGGGCTTGAGCACCATGTGCTCCGGCATGTGACAACCACCACGATAGGGATCGTTGTGAATCACGACGTCGCCGGGATCGAAACCGTCCAAACCTAGTTCCTCGATGGTCCACTTGACGGTGAAATTGATCGCCCCCAGCATCGCCGGACAGAACTCCGCCTGGGCCATCATCTCGCCATCGCGGTCGAACACCACGCAAGAGAAGTCGAGCCCTTCGTTGAAGATGGTCGAATAGGACGTCCGGATCATGGCAATCCCCATCTCGCGACAGATATTGACGAGGTGATTGTCGATAATACTCAACAAGACCGGATCGATAGTGTGTTCTGGCATGTTGTTCTCCTTCTCGGGTTCACGAACGCGCTCACCGGTAATCTTCGGGTTCTCCGCAAACGATCAACAGACCACGCTCTGTAACAGTCAATACCTGCCCCGGATGCAACAGCGCGGTGGAGTCCTCTTCCTCGACGATCGCCGGACCCTCCAACACACTGGATTGGCCCAGGTCCTGCCGGCGATAGATTGGTGTGTCCACATGGCCCATGTTCCGAAAATACACTGGCCGCCGTGCGATGGGATCGCCACAGCCGCCCGGTCCGATGGGTACCAGCTCGGGCTTGGCTGTTTCGCGGAACACAGTCACGTTGAAGTGGATCAGCTCGATGGTCTCGTCGGGAAAACTGTACCCGTAGAACCTGTGATGGTACTCGTGAAATGCGGCCAGCGCAGTTGCGAGCATTGCGTCATCGATCTCACCCGGCGGCAAGTGGATCTCCTGCTCGTAGTTTTGCCCGGCATAGCGCATGTCGATGGACCGCCGGATGATCGGCTCACCCTGGAAACCGTCGGCGCGCAGCTCCTCCACCGTCTGTTTTGTCAGCGCGTCAAATTCCCCACGCAAAGTCTCAACGTGCAGGTCGTCAGAGCGATAAAAGCGAGTCCAACGACGGTCCACCTGAATGTCGCCCAACAGACTACCGAAGGCCGAGCCCAGACCGGGATGGGGTGGGATTACCGCGTGCTTCATCCCCAGAGAGGTCGCCAGAGCCACCGCATGGAGCGGACCAGCACCTCCGAATGCGACCAGACCGAATTCGCGCGGGTCCAGGCCCTTCTTGACCGTCATCAAGCGGATAGCATTCGCCATGTTCTCGTTCACCAGGTCGATCATCGCCATAGCGGTCTCTTCCAGGCTCGTCCCGAGCTGCTCTCCTAACGACTGAACCGCACGCCGTGCCGGCTCGACGTGCAGTGTCATCTGCCCACCCAGGAAATAACCGGGGTTGATCCGGCCTAGCACCAGGTTGGCATCGGTGATGGTTGGTTGTTGGCCTCCCCGCCCATAGCACACCGGCCCCGGGTCGGCGCCAGCGCTCTGTGGCCCGACCTTGAGAAAACCGCCGCGATCGATCCAGCCGATCGAGCCACCGCCAGCGCCCACAGTCGTCAGTTCGATGAAGGGCGCCGCAACCGGAATGCCGAATTCCCACTCGTATTCGGTCGTGAAATTGATCGCGCCACCGCACACCGCACCCACATCGGCGCTCGTGCCCCCCATGTCCAGGGTGATCACATCCTGATCGCCGGCCTTCTCCCCGAAGTAGCGCCCGGCGATAATTCCACCCGCCAACCCGGACAGCATGCTGTCCACCGGACGTCGTGCGGCATTGTGGGAGAACACGATGCCTCCGTTGGATTTCACCAGCGCCCAGCGGCGCTTCAGTCCGCGTGCGCGCAGCCCTTGCGACAGGTTTTCTACGAAGGCCTCCAGGGCAGGTTTGCAAAACGCATCGATGATGGTGGTACTACCCCGTTCATATTCGCGCCAGATCGGCGCAACCTCGTGAGAAACGGAGATGGACAAATGGGGGTATCGTTCCAACAGATAATCGCGCAACATCTGCTCGTGCGCAGGGTTCAGATAAGAAAACAGAAAATTGATCGCAACCGCAACCGAATCGCTGTGTGCCAGCCGTTCGCCGACTAACGCGGCGATCCGCTCCATTTCGACTCCGTCCAGTGGTTGCACGACCTCACCGTGCTGGCCGATACGTTCAGCCACACCAAGGCAATCGGCGCGCGCCACGAACGGGGCCGGCTTGATCCACGCCAGGTCATAATGGTACTTGCGGTTGATACGCTGAATGTAAGGGATATCCTCGAAACCCGCTGTGGACAGGTACAGAACGCGCGCCCCACGCCGCTGTAACAGAGCGTTGGTGCTGATCGTCGTCCCGACCACCAGCAGGGCGATGGCCTCCATGTCGAGATCGCTGCTCGACAGGGTATCGAAGACCGCCTGCTCTGGGAAGGCCGGCGTCGAGGGGCACTTCGCGAGTACAAACTGCCCGGTCTCCTCTTCCAGTCCAAACAAGTCCGTGAACGTCCCACCAATGTCGATGCCTACCCGAAAGGTCATATAGTCCCCCTTGATTGTCTATGGTGTGTAGTCTGATTATAATCAGCTCACCCCAGAGCGCAAGCACGCGTAGCAGAGTGTCTTCCGGGCTGAGAAAACTGCGAGCAGACTGGGAGCGGAGCGAAACGGGATCGACGACACACCTCCGAACGAGGTGATTCGCCGGTTAGAGGATAAAGTATGCGTCCTGTGACGAGATGCACGTACCCGGTGTGAAACGCCCTGGCCGGTTGACAGCGCACGCGAAATATGTTCTAATATGGATGACTTTTTCCTGCAATTAAAACAGCAGTCGTTCAACTCCAACAGCACACCCAGCAAACACAGGAGGCACAGCACAATGGCAGCCCAAA
>CAZPTF010000492.1:0-2873 GCA_964589015.1 uncultured Anaerolineae bacterium | reverse complement strand
TGAGGAAGGAGAATGAACCATGTCCGGTAAAGATGTCTGGTTGATCGCCGACTTCACGTGCAAAGAAGGAATGGCAGAGCAGATGAAAAAACACCTGCGCGAACTGGTGACAGATGTCCGCAAAGAAATGGGCTGCCTGTTCGATGACTGCGTGCAGGACTCCGAAAATCCACTGCGGTTTACCTTTGTCGAGCATTGGGAAACAGAAGAGGATATGAACAATCATATCAACGGCATACCGGCAGCCCGCTGGGATAAAAATGCGGGTCACCTGCGTGCGACGGATGTGGTAATCCGCACGCACAAGCCCATCTGGGACTGAACCTGGCCGATCCATTGAACGAGAAAGGACAACGAAGATGGTCGAAGGGTTGGGAACTGTAGACTGCGCCTATTTCCTGACGTTCGCGGTCGGATTCGTGTGGGCCATCTTCGTGCTGTTCGCCAGCGACGCAGGCCATGCAGACGTAGCGGACGTGCACACTGGGGACATCGGACTGGGCCATGTTGATTCTTTCGATGTGGGTTCGGTGGAGGTCTCTCCGATCAGTCCGATTACCATTTCCACGTTCATCACCACATTCGGAGGGATCGGCATCATCAGCCGTCAGGCGTTCGACATGCCCGTGTTGAGCAGTTTGTTTGTTTCGACCGCATGCGGATTGCTGTTAGCCGGTCTGATGTTTCTATTCTACAGCAAGTTTCTCATTGGCTCCCAGGGATCGAGCGAAGTGCGCGTGCGAAACCTGGCTGGATCCATAGCGGAGGTTACTGTCCCCATTTCCGCGCAAGGAGTGGGAGAGATTGCTCTGGTTGCCCAGGGGGGGCGTGTGACTTATCCGGCCCGCGCCACGGCAGGTATCCCCATCGCGAAGGGGACGCTGGTCACCATCGACCAGATGATCGGTACGCAGGCACTCGTCAGCCCTACAGATTCTGTTTCGTGAGACGGGGGTTCTTTCGGCACAGCAAGGAGGAGGCAACATGGATTTCTTTATTGTCGTATTTGTGATAGCGGGTATCGTCTTCGTCCTGGGCGTCTTCCTGATAATCTACTCCTCCCGGTACAAGAAGGTAGGACCCAACGAAGTACTGGTGATTTCGGGACGGCGGCACGCCTATCTCGACCCCACAACCGGCGAACGAAGAACACGAAACTACCGCATCGTGGTCGGAGGCGGCGCGTTCATCTGGCCCGTTCTGGAACGCGTAGACGATTTGAGTCTCGAGATTATGACCATCGATGTCGTCACACCCAAAGTTTATACGATCCAGGGTGTACCGATCACAGTGGACGGTGTAGCGCAGATCAAGGTCAGAGGCGACGATGTGTCCATTATCACTGCGTCAGAACAGTTTCTGTCCAAGTCTGAAGCGGAGATTCGGAACGTCGCCCTGCAGACGCTGGAAGGCCATCTGCGTGCGATTCTGGGAACATTGACGGTCGAGGAGATCTATAAGGACCGGGACGCGTTTGCTGCCAGAGTACAGGATGTGGCCGCAGGCGATCTGGCAAACATGGGGTTGGGTATCGTCTCGTTCACAATCAAGGACATTCGAGATGACCAGGGCTATCTCGATGCCCTGGGGCGCAAACGCACCGCCGAAGTGAAGCGCGACGCCAGGATCGGCGAAGCGGAAGCAGAGCGAGATGCCACCATCGCGTCTGCCCAGGCCCGGCAACAGGGCGAAACCGCGGAATACCAAGCACAGACCAAGATCGCCGAGGCCGAAAAGAACTACCAGGTGCAGAAGGCCGAATACGACGCGCAAACGAATCGCAAGCGCGCTGAGGCGGAACTGGCATATACGTTGCAGCAAAACATCACCAACCAGCAGGTCCAGGCCGAAGCCATTCAGATCGAAGTGGTCGAACGCAGGAAACGTATCGAAGTACAGGAGCAAGAGGTCCTGCGCATGGAGAAAGAGCTGGAAGCGACCGTCAAGCGGCCCGCCGAAGCCGAGCAGTACAAAATCGAAACTCTGGCCAATGCCAAGCGTTTCCAGACTCTCACCGAGGCTGAAGGACAGGCCGCGGCAACACGCTCGGTTGGCGAAGGCGAGGCGGATGCTTTGAAAGCGAAAGGTCTCGCAGAAGCCGAGGTCATCCGGCAGCAAGGTTTCGCAGAAGCGGAAATGATGGAAAAGAAGGCGCTGGCCTGGGAGCTGTACAACCAGGCAGCGGTCATCAGCCAGATGATCGAGAAACTGCCGGAGATTGCGATGGCCATCGCCGATCCTCTATCCAAGACCGACCGGATCGTCGTGATCAACTCCGGTGGGGACGGAGCCGGTGCCAGCCGCGTCAGCCGTGATGTCGCTGATATCATGGCGCAGGTGCCGGAAACGCTCGAGGCCATCACCGGGATCGATATCACTGAGACGATCAAAAATCTGCCCGCCGTGCGAAGCTCGGAGCGCAAGCAAACCACAGAATCAGCAGACGAATCAGGGAGGGACAGCAAATCGTGAGCGAACAAGACGTATGGGTTGTAGCCAGTTTTACTTGCAAGGAAGGCGCATTAGAGGAGATCGTGCGACATATCGCGGTGTTGGTGAGTGCCGTTCAACAGGAACCCGGCTGTCTCAAGTACGACTGCTATCGTGACACCAAGAACCCACGCGCATTTACCTTCATCGAACACTGGGCAAGTCAGAGAGACCTCGACGTTCATGGCCGCAGTGAGGCCATCGAACATTGGAAAAAGGTCGCTGAAGGTTTGCGCGAACCGGGGATGACCGTCCAGGTCCTCATGGACATTGCACGGTAGACAAGCAGCCCGGCGGCTGAACGCTCGACCTGACAGGCACACATCAAGAATATGCTGCGAGCCTTATATCCGGCTCGCAGTTTGTTGTGCCAGGGCAATCGC
>CAZPTF010000491.1:0-2889 GCA_964589015.1 uncultured Anaerolineae bacterium | reverse complement strand
TCATGTGCGGGAAGAGGTTGAACTGCTGGAAGACCATCCCGACCTCGGCTCTCTGCCTGGCGATGGCACTCTCCGAAAGCTTCGTCAGCCTGCCATTGTCCTCCCGATAACCCATCAATTCCCCATCTACGAAGATTCTTCCGCCATCGTAGGGCTGCAGGAAGTTGATGCAGCGCAGGAGGGTCGTCTTTCCCGACCCGCTGGGCCCGATGATTGCCAGAACGTCGCCGGTATCCACCTCCAGATCCAGCCCGCGCAATACGTGCAGACCTCCGAAGCTCTTTTCCAGTTTCTCAATGACAACGAGTTTCTTGCTCATAGTCAGCCCTTTCAATTCCCTGGAACATCCAGTTTAGTAGGTAAATTTCTTCTCGACCCGCGCGCCCGCCGATGAGATGGAGTAGTTGATGATGAAGTACAGCAGCGCCGCAACTCCATAGAACAGGAGCGGCTGGCGAGTCCGTGCGGCAATCTGATCGGTGGAATAGAGCAGGTCCACAATGCTGACCAGGGCCAGCAGCGACGAGCTCTTGACCAATTCCACAGCGGTGTTGGTCCAGGGTGGGATCAACCGCGCGAGTGCCTGTGGCAGGATGACGTACCTGAGGCGCTTGAAGAATGTCAGCCCGATGGCCTTGGCCGCTTCTGTTTGTCCCTCCGGGATCGAGTCGACCGCACCGCGTACCACCTCGGATACGTGTGCGGTGCCGAACACGGAGATGGCGAGAATTGCGGCAGCGAAGGAGGAAATCTGCGACCCCAGCGCCGGTAGGCCATAGAAGATCGCGAAGATCAACACCAGCAACGGGATGCCACGAATCGTATCGACATAAATGCGCAATAACAGCCGGATGGGCAGTGGCCCATACAACAGGCCGATGCCGCCGATCAGGCCGGCAAGCGTCGCGATGACGATCACCAACGCGGACGATTCCAGGGTAACCAACAGGCCCCTGCCGACCAGATGCGCGTTGTTAAGAACCAGCTCAATCATCTTTCCCTTTCTCCTATCTGACCATCGCGTAGCGTCTCTCGACGAGACGCAGCAAACCAGCCAGCGCATAACAGGTAATGAGATACATGATAGCCACGGTCGTGTAGACCTCGAGAATACGCCAGGAATTCGTGTTGATCACCATCGCGCCATAGGTCAGTTCGGGGACAGAGATCGCTGCGGCAAGCGATGTGTCCTTGAACATGGAGATGAACGTGTTGCTGAGGGAGGGTAGCGCGATTCTGAACGTGAGTGGGATGACGATGAATTGCATGGTCTTGTACGGCGTCAAGCCGATGGCTTTGCCGGCTTCCACCGCGCCGGCGGGCACTGCCTGTACGCCGGCGCGGAAGACCTCGGCCAGGTAGGCGCCGGAATAGAACGACAGGGCGACGACGAAAGACCAGACGTTATCGAACAATTGGAAGCCCATCAGCCCCAGCCCATAGTAGACGAAATAGATGATGAGCAGCAACGGAATGTTGCGTACGAATTCGGTGTAGGCGGTCGCAATGGACCGCGTGGTGCGGTTGCCATAGACACGGGCGAACGCACCGAGCATGCCGATAATGCTGCCGAGAGCAAGGGATAGCAGCGCCAGGCCGAGACCCAGCAGCAGGCCATGCCACAGCAAGTCGAAGTTCTGAAACACCGGACGCCAGTTCAGATGATACATGAGAGTTCTATCTCCTCGAACAGGTAACTGGGTGCCGAAGAGCGTACGTGCGTTTCGGCACCCAGAAAGGCGGACTAACGTAGTGTTATGAGGAGTACTCCATCGGCACACCGGTCGTGGGATCGGGAACGTCCGAGCCGAAGTACTTCTTGAATGCCGCAGCGTACTCGGCAAATTCGAGTCCGGTCATCGCCTCGTGGAGGACCGTGTTGACGTAGTTGAGCCAGATCTGGTCGCCCGGCCTGACACCGGCGGCGTAGGTCTGCGGCCACCAGCCGAAATTACCGACCTTGTATTTATCGGGTTCCTGTACGGCCATCCAGCGCACGGTGGAATCATCGACTGCCGCCGCGTCGACTCTGCCGGAGTCGAGCGCCAGCATTACGTTGGCCTGCGAGTCGAGCTGCAGGACCTTGGCTTCCGGAATCGCATCGTGCACCAGGTCTTCCGCGAACACGTTCTGCAGGACCGAGACGGTCACTTTGTCACCCGCCGCTGCGAGGTCCAAGGCGCCATTGTACACGCTGTCCTTCAACAGCAGCGTATTGACGCCCTCACGGTAGTAGGGAATCGAGAACTCGGCGAGTTGCGCGCGCTGTGCGTTGACGGTCATGAACTGGAACACGATGTCGACCTTGTTGGCTTGCAGGTTGGGAATGCGGGCGTCCGATTTCTGGCGGACGAATTCAATAGCCTCCGGGTCATCGAAAAGGCCCTTGGCGAGCAGCTTGGCCATCGCGATATCGAAGCCCTCCAGATTACCGGACTGATCCTCGAAGTGCCACGGCGGATTGCCGCTGCCGGTGCCGACGACCAGCTTGCCACGGTCCAGGATCTGGTAGAGCAGGCTCTGGCCCTGCTGTGCGGTGGCCACGAAGCGCGGTGAGGCGGCAGCCCCCTCTGGGCGTAGCCCCAGGTAACCCAGAGCGACAGCACCAATACCCAATGTTTTTCCCATGAAGTTCCGTCTTGACAACATTTCTCAGGTCTCCTTTCCTCTCTTTGAAAGAGTAGAACAACAGTAACTCAGCGCTGAATTCGTTAACATCTCAGTCGTTTTGCTTGTGGGACACCTCCCTTCGCGGGCACAACCCACTCTTCCCAAGCGCGGGTAGCCCTGGACGATCTATGGACTGTGTTTTGGTGAGGTAAGACCGAGGAACCGGGCCTCGGGACGGCAATGGCGACATAAACAGGTACGGGCACGGTTAATCCAAGC
>CAZPTF010000490.1:0-2894 GCA_964589015.1 uncultured Anaerolineae bacterium | reverse complement strand
CACCACGAAGTTCGATTTTCTTTGACACTTCTCAGATCGACATGCTATACTTTAGCGTACAGGACCTTCACATCACCTGCATGGAGGGGCGCAGGTCACGCAGGCTATGCTCTGCGCTGATCTCCCGAAGAACTGTACAAGTCCCTGAGGTATGCGGAGCGAACCCGTTCCTCTATGACTGGCACGTTCCGGGATTCCGCCGCCGGATTGCGTTGTTGTTGGTGGCAAGTATGGTGGGTGGACGCTTTTTCCAGGAAGTACTGTTTCATGCCACATTCCCGGCGAACGAGCAGGTCATCGAGTTCGTCTGATGAACCTGTCCCAAAGGAAAGGGGGTATTGAACGGCAAACTCACTGAGCCGGCCGGCGTCACAGCGTTATTTTCAATCGTCTTACAATGTTCTGTTTCCTGCAGGGAGGCAAGGATGGCTGACGGAAAGAAATTCACGCGAAGAGAAGTGCTCAAGAGCGGTGCGGTAGCAGGGGTGGGTCTGGCGGCTGGCAGCCTCTTGGGTGCGAGAGGTTTGTACGAAACGGCCGAGGCCGCCGAACCATTCCAGGGCACCATCAATCTGGATATCCGCGATTCGGTCCCAGACTGGGGTCCCTACATGCAGCCAGTTGCGCCGGAAGGTGCACCGAACGTGCTGTTCATCGTCTGGGACGATGTGGGCTTCGCCGCGATGGAACCTTTCGGCGGCCTGGTTCAGACGCCCACCATGCAGCGCCTCGCCGATATGGGCCTGCGCTACACCCAGTTCCACACTACGGCGTTATGCTCGCCCACCCGTGCCGCGATGCTTACCGGGCGCAACCACACCACAGTGGGTATGGCTTGCATCGAGGAGACCACCACCGGCTTCCCCGGCTCGAATGGACACATTCCTTTCGAAACTGCGACGATCGCCGAGGTGTTGGGGGAACGCGGCTACAACACGTACATGGTCGGCAAGTGGCACTGCTGTCCCGAGGACGAGACCCACATGGCATCCACCAAGCGTAACTGGCCTACTGGCCGTGGCTTCGAGCGCTACTATGGCTTCCTGGGTGGCGAGACCAACCAGTGGACACCCGATCTGGTCCAGGACCAGCAATTCGTGGATCCGCCCTATGGCCCTGAGGAAGGCTACCATCTGAGCAAGGATCTGGCCGACCGGGCCATCGCCATGATTGCCGACGCCAAGCAGGTGAACCCGAAGAAACCCTTCTTCATGTACTACTGCCCCGGTGCGGGCCATGCGCCGCATCACGTCCCCACGGAATGGGCCGACAAGTACAAGGGTGTGTTCGATATGGGCTACGAGAAGTATGCCGAGGAAGCGTACGAGCGCACGAAGCTGATGGGTATCATCCCCGAAAATACGGCGCTGGCACCCATGAACTCGATGGCCGGCGAGGTCAGTGTGGATGGCACGCCCTGGCCGGCGTTGGACATCATCCGCCCCTGGGACTCGCTGTCCGCTGACGAAAAGCAGCTCTTCATCCGCATGGCCGAGGTGTGGGCCGGTTTCATGAGCTATACCGACTATCACATTGGCCGGTTGATCGATTACCTGGAGCAGAGCGGCGAACTGGACAATACCCTGATCGTGGTCATCTCCGACAACGGCGCCAGCGGAGAAGGCGGTCCCAACGGATCGGTCAACGAGAACCTGTTCTTCAACGGTATCCCGGATGACATCGAGCGGAACCTGGCGATGCTGGACGAGCTGGGCGGCCCCAACACCTACAACCACTACCCCAACGGTTGGGCACAGGCATTCTGCGCTCCCTTCAAGATGTACAAGCGCTACAACTGGAACGGCGGCGTCTGCGACCCGATGATCGTCTCCTGGCCACAGGCCATCAAGGACGAGGGCGGCATCCGGGACCAGTACACGCAGGTCAGCGACATCGTCCCCACTGTCTATGAGGCCCTGGGACTGGAGCCACCGGAGGTAGTCAAGGGATATACGCAATGGCCACTGGAGGGGACCAGTTTCAAGTACACGTTTGACGACGCGGCAGCAGAGAACAGGAAACTGACCCAGTATTACACGATGCTGGGCAGCCGCGCCATCTACCACGACGGCTGGAAAGCCAACACGGTGCACCCCACCATCGCCGACTGGTCCAACTTCAACGATGACAGGTGGGCGCTGTATCACGTGGCCGAGGACCGCAGCGAGGTACACGATCTGGCGGACCAGTATCCGGAGAAACTGGAAGAGTTGAAGAACCTGTGGTTCTACGAGGCCGGTAAATACTTCGGTCTGCCGCTGGACGACCGCTCGGTCACGAGCAGAACTGGGACCCGCCCTCCGGCGACTCCATCGTCAGGCCGCTATGTGTACTATCCCAACACGCTGACCGTACCGGAGTCAGTCGCTGCAAACACGCGGGGTCGTGCCTTCGATATCGCGGCGCGAGTCGACCTGCAGGCAGGCGCAGAAGGTGTCCTTGTCGCTCAAGGGCACAAATTCGGCGGTTATGCCCTCTACATCAAGGGTGGGACGCTCAAGTTCGTCTACAACTACGTCGGCCTCGAAGAGCAAATGATCGTTTCCAGCGAGGCCGTTCCCACCGGTCCGTGCGTGTTGGGAGCAGAATACACGATGGAAGAGATCAAAGATGGCGCCGCACATGGGACGCTCTCGCTGTACATCAACGATCAGAAGGTGGGTGAGAACAAGATCCGCACACAGTTGGGCAGGTTTGCCTTGTGCGGTGAGGGGCTGAACGTGGGTCGTGATGGCGGCTCGCCAGTGACTGATGATTATCCGGGCGACCGGCCCTGGGCGTTCAGCGGTGGCACGATCAAAGACGTGATCATCGATGTCAGCGGTGAGCCTTACCTCGATCTCGAGCTGGAAACCATTGCTATGCTGCAACGCGATTAGCCACAGTGGCGAGGC
>CAZPTF010000489.1:0-2896 GCA_964589015.1 uncultured Anaerolineae bacterium | reverse complement strand
TGGCGCCGGGGGCGCATGGCGCCAACCGTACCGGGCGGATGTTCACCGGTGACAGCTCAGGCGATACGCTGGCGGCAGCACTGCATCGCGCAGGTTTCGCCAACCGCGGCAAGTCGACCGGGCGAGATGATGGCTTGAAGCTACACGGTGCTTTCATGTCCGCCGTTGCGCGTTGTGTTCCGCCGGACAACAAGCCGGCTGCCCAGGAACTGGCTAACTGCCATTCGTTCCTGGAACAGGAGTTGGCGCTGTGCCCGTCAGTCCGAGTCGTGCTGGCTCTGGGGCACGTGGCCTTCGATGGTTGCCTGCGTCTGTTCGCGCAACGCGGCATCGACGTCCCGAAGCTGAAGCCGAAGCACGGTGAGTGTTTCTCGATCGCACCGGAGCTGCCGGTACTGTTTTTCTCCTATCATCCCAGCCGGCAGAACACGCAAACGGGCCGGTTGACGCAAGCGATGCTCGATACCATGTTCGCGCGTATCAAGGCATACCTGGGGTAGGGGCGAATCCATCGTGCTCCGGAGAATGGCAGAGCACGCCGCCGGTGCGCTCGACAGGAATGTCGCGGGATGACTCTTGCGCACGGAGTTGGTCGCGCCCCACGCGTTTGCAGCCAGGCCCGTGCGCGTCAATGTATGCCCCTATCAGACAACAGTACACAGCGGGGAGGGTGAGCGTGCCGATTAAGGCGGTAATTTTCGATTTTGGGGGTGTGTTACTTCGCACTGAAGACGATGCCGGACGACGCAAGTGGGAACAGCGCCTGGGCATCGAATGTGCGCGGATCGAGGCATTGGTGTTTGATTCGGAGACTTCGCGGCGTGCTACGGTCGGGGAGGTCGACGCCGGTGAGGTCTGGGCGCAATTCGCACGCGACTTCGGGCTGGATGCGGAGCTTTTGGAGTCGTTCTACGCGGACTTCTGGTCCGGTGACGCCGTGAACGTGCGTCTGGTGGAGTTCATCGGGAGTTTGCGTCCGCGCTACAAAACAGCGATTCTCAGCAATGCCTGGTCCAATGCCCGTGAAGCCTTCATAGAGATCTACGAGCTGGGCGGTGTGATGGACGAGATCATTATCTCGGCGGAAGAGCGGCTGGCAAAACCCGACCCACGAATCTACCAGATCGCTGTCGACCGGTTGGGTGTGATGCCCCATGAAGCCGTGTTTGTGGACGATATGCTGGCGAACGTCGAAGCCGCACGTGCGCTTGGTTTCTGTGGCGTCCATTTCAAGGATACCGATCAGGCCATCGCGGACGTGCAGCGCTGTCTGCACAGCCGGTAGCTATTCGCTACGGTCAAGACGTACACGCCGGCAACGGTCTGATCCCCGGATGTCCGGTGCCATCGGTAATTCCAGCACAATTCCAGGAGAGGAGCGACATGATGTCCGAAGAGGTGCTTGCTTTCGAGCATGCCCGGTTTCCCGCTCTGCCAGTGGGCGGCTTGATTTTCGATCTCGATCTGCTGCCAGCGGTCCTGGCGCAGGCCGAGTTCATCGAGCGTGCGCGTGCGGAACAAGACCCGGCATATAAGCAGATCATTCCCTACTGCATCTTGCGTTACGGCGACAAGGTGTTTCGCTACAAACGGTCGGGCTGGGCTGGTGAGAAACGGTTACAGGGCTTGTACTCCATTGGGGTGGGCGGGCACATCAATCGCAGCGATGTGCTGCCGCTGCTCGCGGACGTGACCTCCATCCTCGATTGGGCCAGAGATCGTGAGCTGACAGAAGAGTTTGGTGTGACGTATTCACGTCCGCCGCGCCTGGTCGCACTGCTCAACGATGACAGCACCGAGGTCGGACGCGTGCATTTCGGTGCGGTCTACGAATACGAGCTGGATAGCCCGGAGGTCGAATCCAGAGAGAAACGGGTGCACATTCATTCTGCGTTCGTGTCTATCGACGAGCTGGTCGGGCAGGCGGAAGAATATGAAGGTTGGTCGCGCATCGTCGTCAATCAATACTATCATAGAGACCGGGAGTGACCATGACTGCAAAAGTGCTTATGCTCCAGGGGACCAGTTCCTCGGTTGGAAAGAGCTTGCTGGTCGCCGCCTTGTGCCGCATTTTTAGCCGCCAGGGTGTGAAAGTTGCGCCGTTTAAGGCGCAAAACATGTCTAACAACGCCGCCGTCTGCGCGGACGGTTCCGAGATCGGACGGGCGCAGGCGGTGCAGGCATTCGCTGCCGGTATCGAACCCAGCGCTGATATGAATCCGTTGCTCCTGAAACCCGAGGCCGATGCTCGCTCGCAGGTGATCCTGTTGGGCCGGCCCTGGAAGACGCTGTCCGCGGGGACGTTCTACCGGCACAAAGCACATCTGTGGCCCGCCGTCACCGGTGCGTTGGACCGGCTGCGCGCCGAATACGAGTTGGTACTGCTCGAAGGGGCGGGTAGCGCCGCGGAGCTCAACCTGAAATCGGGCGACCTGGTCAATATGGCGATCGCGCAGTACGCACATGCCCCGGTTTTGTTGGTTGGCGATATTGATCGAGGCGGTATCTTCGCGCAGTTGCTCGGAACGCTGTGGCTGCTCGAACCGGAGGAACGTGCGTTACTGCGCGGCTTCCTGGTGAATAAGTTTCGAGGTGACCTGAGCCTGTTCGCCGACGGGGTGCGCATTCTCGAGGAGCGTGGCGGCGTGCCCGTGCTGGGTGTCGTCCCCTACTTGCACGATCACGGCATCCCGGAGGAGGATGCTGTGGCGATTGAGAACCTCAGGCCGCCCGCACCGTCTGCCCCGCGTTCTGGAGAAGTGGATATTGCCGTCATCTCCCTTCCCCGCATCGCCAACTTCGATGACTTCGACCCGTTACGCGCCGAGCCGGGCGTTCGCGTGCGTTATGTGTCCGCGGTGGAGGAGCTGGGCAAGCCGAGCGCTGTCATCTTGCC
>CAZPTF010000488.1:0-2896 GCA_964589015.1 uncultured Anaerolineae bacterium | reverse complement strand
TGCCCGGTCGTTGGGCGATGTCCTGACCAATGGTAACTACATCTGGGGACTGCCCGAGGACTTTGTCGCTTTCGGCAAAGCTGCGCCGCTCGGATTCAGCTGGAGTTTCTGGACGTTGATCGTGCTCGTAATCCTGGGCGAGTTCATGCTGCGCTGGACGATCTTCGGCAGTATGGTCAAGGCCACAGGCGGCAACAAGCAGGCGGCGCGCATTGCGGGCATCCGGACCGATTGGGTCAAGATCGCCTGTTTCGTTTTGACGAGCGAGTTGGCGATGATTTCCGGCCTGTTGGCAACTGCTGTGATCGCGACAGGCGATTCCCACATCGGTCCGGGCATGGAACTCGACGTGATCGCCAGCTCAGTGATCGGCGGGACCAGCCTGCTGGGTGGTGTGGGCAGTGTGATCGGTACGCTGTTGGGGACATCTGTCCTGCAGGTCATCCGCAGCGGCCTGATCATGGCTGGAATAAACATCGACTGGCAGAACGTCGCCGTGGGCTCAGCTCTGGCAGGGGCAGCCTCCATCGACCTCCTGCGCCGCCGCGCCAAGAAATACTAGAGCGCCCTTATCCTCCGGCGGATCTCAGTTGCCTGATGTGGCAGTGCAGCCTGTGGTTATGTTGCCAGAGTGAACAGGTAGTTGAAAGTGCTGTGCGGGATTCCCATCGATCCAAAGAAGCCACAATCAATCGCAAGAAACAGCACTACGCCTCAGCCTGGTAGAAAGGAATGAAGACGATGGAACTGGGACAGGAAAGATCGAGAGTCAGTAGCACTGGCTGGCTCAAGCGTTTTGCGCATCGCGTATTGAACATTCCCGAAATGGGTGTGGTGGTCCCATTGATCGTCTTTATATTGCTCTTCGCTGCGATCAACCCGGCGATGATCAGCCGGGTTAACCTGACGGTGATCCTGCGCACCATCGCTTTCACCGGAGTGGTCGCCGTCGGCATGAGTTTCCTGATCATCGCCGGCGAAATTGACCTGTCGGTTGGTTCGGTCGCCGGTCTTGGCGCAATCGTCTTCGGTTGGATGATGAAGGAGGCCGGGTGGTCGATTGGCGCTTCCATCGTTGCAGGGTTGTTGGCCGGCGCTCTGTGTGGTCTGATCAACGGTGTGTTGACCGTCAGGATCGGATTGTCCGCATTCATCGCTACGCTTTCGATGTTGTTCGCCGCCCGCGGTGTGAACTATGTCATTACGTCCGCCTATCCTATCTACCCATTGCCTGAGGAGATCGGCACGTTTGGCAAGGCCACTCCGCTCGGTGCTTCGTGGGGGTTCTGGTTGTTTCTTTGCCTGGTAATCATCGGCGATTTCGTGCTGCGCCGGACTACCTTCGGCAGCATGGTCAAAGCGACGGGCGGTAACAAGCTGGCGGCACGCATCGCGGGCATCAAGACCGATTGGGTGAAGATCAGTTGTTTCATCTTGACCGGGCTCCTGGCTGCTGTCGGTGGAATGTTGGTCGTGGCGCGTATCAAAACCGCGGAGTCGCAGACCGGCATCGGCTGGGAACTGGATGTGATCGCAAGTGTCGTGATCGGTGGGGTGAGTTTCTTTGGCGGTGTTGGGACTATCTTTGGAACGTTTCTAGGCTGCTTGCTGATGCAGGTGGTCCGCAGTGGTCTCGTCGTCGCTAAAGTGAGTGCTCATTGGCAGAATGCCGCAGTTGGCATGCTCCTCATTGGTGCGATCGTTGCCGATAAGCTGCGGCGTGAAGCCAGGACGCGTGAATCATGATGGGGAGGAGGTGATCAGCGGGCGGGTTGGCTTTTCGAGACGTGGGTTCAATCGCTGGCAGGTCGCATGAGGCCGCGAACGAGGCTGGTGGTGTTACAAACAAAAGGAGGAACGGCGAAGTGAAACGGCTAATGTTCGTGCTCAGTATGTTGGTGGTTTTGTCGATGGTGATCGGTGTACCCCAGGCGGTTCAGGCCCAGGCTCCGGCAGAGGGTGGGGTGTACTACTGGATCCAGCCGGTGAAGGGGCATCCGGTACACCAGTTGACGCAGGCGGCTTTTCTGACCGGTTGTAAGGAACTGGGTATGGAATGCCAGGTAGTAGGTCCGGACGAGGGCGACGTGCAGAAGACCATTGCGGCTGCGGAGCAGGTGCTGGCGAAGGGTGATGCGGCGGGCGTGTCGTTCTGGACGGGGACTCCGGCATACGAAGAAGTCATCAAGAAGATGGAGGCGGCTGGGATACCGGTGGTTGCGCCGCACTTCAAGGTGGACGAGGGGACGTGGCCGGCGAACGTCGTGATCGTGGGGACGGATCCGGCGGTGTATGCGGCGGAGGCGGCGAAGGCGATCTGTGAGGTGGTGGGTGACAAGGACGGGTCCGTGGCATTGACGCAGGGGAGTTTCAACACGACCGAGAATCTTGTTTCCGAGACCTTTACGGCGACGATGGCGGAAGTGTGTCCGAAGTTGAAGGTGTTAGCGCCGGAAGAGGAAGGGTTCGATCCGCCGAAGGCGATCGCGAAGGCAGTGGCGATCATCCAGGCGAACCCGGACATTGTGGCGGCGTTGTCGACGACGGGTGGAGGGCCGACGACGTGGGCTGGTGCGCAGCAAGAGACGGGTGTGGAATTGGTCGCCATCGGGATGGACTACACGCGGGTGAACCTGGACCTGGTGAAGAACGGTGAGATTTATGCAGTGGTCGGGCAGCCGTTGTGGGACGAATCGTACGAGGCGGCGAAGTTGTTGGATGCGATGGTGAAGGGTGAAGAAGTGGCGTATTGGACGGAGATGCCGGCGCCGATCATCACCGCGGCTGAAGTCGATCAGTACATCACGATGCTGGACACTGCCGAAGCGATGATGAAGGGCGAGGCTCCGGCAGAGGGTGGGGTGTACTACTGGATCCAGCCGGTGAAGGGGCATCC
>CAZPTF010000487.1:0-2904 GCA_964589015.1 uncultured Anaerolineae bacterium | reverse complement strand
TCGCCCTGGATGTTGGACTACGCCGCCACGCCGCATCGGTGGCAGGCGTTTTGGGATCCGCAGCAGAGCCAGGGTGCAAGGCGCTGGCTCAAGAAAATCCTGCGCAACAGCGTGGGGCGCTGGATCGATCGCGCTACTCCGGTCCTCCCACCGATTCCGGACCTGAGCCAGGCGTTCTTTGCCAGCCGTACCCTCCGCGCCGCATACGTCCGCGCCGGTTGGGATTGTGGGGAAGCGCCCGTCATCTATCATGGCGTCGACACGGCGCGATTCCGGCCCAGGCACGATCGTACTGCGCTGTCCGAAGGCAAGCTGCTGATCTCGGGACGGGTCGTGGCGGAGAAAGGCATCCATACCGCGATCGAAGCGCTACGGCGACTGCTGCTGGAGAACGGTAGCGCTGCCCTGAGCCTGGATATCGTCGGGCCGCAACCGGATGCGGAATACGCACGTGCTCTGCGGCAGGCCATCGCGCGCGATCGCCTGGAGGAGCGCGTCCGGTTCCACGGGCAGGTTCCGCACGATGCGATGCCCGAAGTTTACGGCGCGCACGATGTTTTGATCTTCCCGTCGATCTGGGCGGAACCTTTCGCGCTGACGCTGCTGGAAGCAATGGCCTGTGGCTTGCCGGTTGTCGGTACCGCCACGGGCGGGAGCACAGAGATTCTGGAGCACGAACTGACCGGGTTGATCTTCGAGGCGGGTAACGCCGCGTCTCTTTGCGTGCAGGTCACACGGTTGCTTGCAGATCCCGGCCTGGCGTATACCCTGACGAAAAGGGCGCGCAGCCGGATCGAACAGCGCTTCACGATCGAGCACACCGTCGCGCAGGTCGAAGAGTTCCTCGCCACACACATTCGCCGCGCTGCAGAGAGGCCCTTTGCGCCCTGAATTGACACAAACCGGAGAGTGGGTAAAATCTTGTTCAGCGGTTTCGTGTCCAAAGCAACGGAATCCGCTACGACATCAAGCGAACGGAGGGGAATTTGAACGGCTCATCCGGAAGGACACTCTCCACAATCATCACCATTGTAACTGGTCTGGGCATGCTCATATCGCTCTATATGGTTTTTGTGTTTGCCCCGACCGAACGCATGATGGGAGATGTCCAGCGCATCTTCTACTTCCACGTTTCCACGGCGTGGGTTGGCATGCTGGCATTCCTGGTAGTGTTCATTGCGAGTATCGCCTTTCTCCGCAGCCAGAAAAGGGAATGGGACAGACTGGCTCTCAGTTCTGCGGAAATCGGTGTCGTGTTCATGACGATGGCATTGGTCACGGGGTCGTTGTGGGCCAAACCGACCTGGAACACATGGTGGACGTGGGATCCGCGGCTGACGACCAGTGCGATACTGTGGACGATCTACGTGGTCTACCTGGTCTTGCGGGGTGCGATTGAGGAACCCATGCAACGCGCGCGACTTTCCGCTATCTTTGGGATCATCGGGTTCATTGATGTGCCGATCGTGTTCATGGCGATACGCTGGTGGCGTACGATCCACCCGGTGGTCTTCGATAGCGAGGGGTTCGATTTGAACGGACGGATGCTGCTCACGTTTGTGGTCTGTCTGATCACCTTTACTCTGCTATACGTGACGCTGTTGGTGCAGCGCTACCGCGTCGAAGCATTGACAGACGCGGTCAGACAATTGAAACAACAGTTGGAGGAACAGGAGATTTTATCATGACTTATCTTTTCATCGCTTACGCGGTGTTTTGGGGAATGACCTTCGCGCTGGTTCTGAGCATCCTTGCCAGGCAAAAAGCGGCCGAGCGTGAGCTGTCTGTTCTGGAAGTTATGCTGAACCGGCATGCTACTGGAATGGTAGACGACGAAGAACGGACTGCGGACGAAACGAGGAGATAAGGCTGAACATGGAACAGAATCTGACCATTCCCATTGCGATATTCTTTGGTTTTCTGAGTTTTGCCTCGCCATGTGTTTTGCCGCTCGTCCCCGCATTTCTCGGCTACATGGGAGGCGCCACGGTCAGCCAGGGTGCCGGGGGCCGTGGCCGGCTGCATACGTTTTGGCATGCGCTGGCATTTGTATTGGGCTTTACACTGGTCTTTGCGATTCTCGGTGGGGTCATGGGCTTGCTGGGGTTTTGGCTGCAAGACACCGTTTTGCCCTGGATACAACGGATCGGCGGACTCATCATTATCGTATTCGGTCTGCATACCATCGGGGTGATCCAGATCCCCCTGCTGTATCAAGAACACCGCGTCGAGGTAGAACGAAAATCCTCGCTGGGGTACCTGTCATCGTTCCTGATGGGGTTATTCTTTGCGGCAGGATGGACACCGTGCATTGGTCCCATCCTGGGCGCCATCATCCTGTTGGCTACCGATTCGGGTACAGCGCTGCAGGGGGCGATCCTGTTCGCTGCTTACTCGATTGGACTCGGGATCCCGTTCCTCATCGTCGGACTGGCGTTCGATGCGTTGTCCGGCTTCCTGCGCCGCGCCAATCGGTACATGGGGGTCATCTCCATCGTCAGCGGCGTACTGCTCGTCATCCTCGGGCTGCTTCTCGTCACGGACAGCATGAGGTACGTGGCGGCCCTGTCCAATTCGGTGTTCGGTGCCTACACTGCGCAATGAGCTACCCGCGTCACGCTAACCGTGCAGTGAGACGACGGACCCGTGTGAATCCGTGCGTGGCAAACAGCGCTGCAGTAGCAAGCCGGTGTAGTTTTACCACAGCACACAGTTCTTCATACGCGCACCTCTGACGCGAAAGGTTCTACAGCTTCGCCGAGGAGCGCAGCTACAATTCGCGGCGCAGCTTGGCCATCGCCGTAGACATTCACGGGCCGCGCCATTTCGCGATGCGCCTCGCTGTCCTCGAGCAAGCGCGTTACTTCCGCCACGATGTGCTTGGATCCCGTGCCAACCAATTTC
>CAZPTF010000486.1:0-2908 GCA_964589015.1 uncultured Anaerolineae bacterium | reverse complement strand
CCGGGCGGAATGTGCCGGTCCTCGAGGCGCTTCACCCGCGTGACCTGTTCCTGCTGCTTGTCGATGTAGCCTGCGTATTTCGCCTCGATGGTGACCTGTTCCTCGACCGGTGCAGGCACATCCGGCAAGGAGGGGACCAGTTTCGCCAGCAGCTCGTACGGCACTCCGGGGCGCTTCAGCAGCTGTATGCCGTTGACTCCATCATCGATCGGTGATTGCCCGAACGATGCCAGAAGCGCATTCGTTTCGCCGCTCGGGCGAATCCAGACCACTGACAGCGCATCCAGGACGGCCCGGATGGCGGTCCGTTTCGCTTCCATCCGCCTGTACTGCTCGTCGGGCAGCAACCCGATCGCATGTCCGATGGGTGACAGACGTAAGTCAGCGTTGTCCTGGCGAAGCAGCAGGCGGTATTCGGCACGGGAAGTCATGATGCGGTACGGCTCGACGTGGTCTTTGGTAATCAGGTCATCGATCAACACGCCGATGTAGGCCTGGTCGCGACTCAACACAACGGCAGGGTGTTCCTGCACGTACCGGGCAGCGTTGATGCCGGCCATCAAGCCCTGTGCGGCAGCCTCCTCATAGCCCGACGTCCCGTTGATTTGACCGGCCAGGAACAGCCCCGAGATCGCGTGCGTCTCGAGCGAAGGCTTGATCTGGTACGGCGGCACGTGGTCGTACTCAATGGCATAACCCGGGCGCAGGATCCGCGCATTGCGCAGCGCCGGAATGCTGTGGCACATCTCGACCTGTACATCCTCGGGCATGCCGGTGAAGAAGCCCTGCACGTAGACCTCGGTTGTCAGCCAACCTTCCGGCTCCAGGAAGATCTGGTGGGAATCGTGGTGCGGGAAATGAATGATCTTCTCCTCGAACGATGGGCAATAGCGGGGGCCAGCCGCCTCGATGAACCCAGAAGCGATGGGGGAGCGGTGCAGGTTTTTCCGCACGATCTCGTGCGTCTGCTCATTAGTACGCACCAGATACGAAGGAAGCTGTTGCCGCCAGGAGATATCGCGCGGAATTGGGTAAACCGGATTGATGCGTTTGGGCAGCCAGCTCGCGCAGTCATCCTGATACGCGGGGTCCTCGCCCCTGAAGCTAAAGTACAAGGGCGTTTCACTGCCGGGCTGGGGAACGCTCGCCGAGAAATCGATCGTGCGTGCATCGATCCGCGGTGGAGTGTTCGTCGTGAGCCGCGTAATCTCCAACCCGAGCTCGTGCAGACAAGCCGACAATCCCTGCGCCGGAAACTCGCCGGCACGCCCGGCAGCGAAGATATGCTCCCCGCTCAGGATGCGCCCGTTCAAGAACGTCCCCGATGTAATGACTGCTGCCTTGACCGCGTAAGTCCGTCCCAGGTGTGTCACCACGCCCGTCACCCGTCCATCCTTCACCAGGACACGCTCGCCGGTCGCTTGAATCACAGTCAAGTTGGGGGTCGATTCCAAAATGTGCTTCATATTGAGCGAATAGAGGCGTTTGTCCGCCTGCGTGCGCAGCGCCTGAACCGCCGGACCTTTGGAAGAATTAAGCAAACGGATCTGGATGAAGTTCCGGTCAGTGGCCTGCGCCATCTCGCCACCCAGTGCGTCGATCTCACGCACCAGGTGTCCTTTGCCCGGTCCGCCGATACTGGGATTGCACGGCATCTGGGCGATCAGATCCAGATTCATGGTCAGCAGTAGGGTTTTGCAGCCCATCCGTGCCGCAGCCAATGCAGCCTCACACCCGGCGTGACCTGCGCCGATGACTGCTACGTCAAACATCTCTTCCATGTGCTACTCGTGTGTCTCCTCGGGATAGATTGATACCAGGATAAGATGCACGTCATTCTATACGATCTTGCCCGTCCTGTCCATCCCAACCCGGCGCACAGCTCATATACCACAACAAGAGCACGACGAGGGCAACGTAGGCCGGCAGCAGGACCGCATAAAACGCCACGCTCCCGAACGCTCCGTGACGGTTTTCCAACAGTCGAGCGCAAAACCACGCCAGATTCGCACGCAGAGATTTCACGTGGTAAGCCTTGAAAGCGAGCTGAGGAACCACGTCGCCGTCCAGACAGCGTGCAGCCACCGCTGTGTCAGCGTCAGATTCCAGCCATAACCAGACAGGGTCGCGCTGCGGGCATTCCACGGGCGTGAACTGAAAAGGCACATATCCGTAGGGCCGGCGTACAGTTCGCGAAGTATCCTCTGCCCATGCGGCCGGCACCTCCGCGCGGGCAATTTCGTATGCCCCCGCTCGGTCGCTGGTCAGGCGTAGGACGACCCGTCCGGCGACAGGTCCATTCCGCACCAGGGCAATGTCGATACGATACAGCCGTCCGGCTCCCAGCACGATCGGCCAGACCTGGCTGTCTTCAGCGGCAATCGGACACTGGGTATCGAACAATCGCTGGTGGGCATCGGGCCAATCTCGCCACGCCAGTCCGGCGAGCGTCGCACTCATAGCGATACCCCAGAGCAACAGAACAGCCCAACCGCTCCAGCGAAACATTGCCTTCATTCCCCCAGATCCAGCTCAACCATAGTAGTGAGGTAGAACGTAACGGAACATCGCGAACCAGTCAAAGATCACCCACCACACAACCCACACCACCAGCAGCAGCCTGTGGTGCCGTGGTGGAACCCACTCGAAAACACCCCAGGTGAAACACAAAGCGATCGGCACCACTGCCGGGAACAGATAGCGCCCCTGCAGGGGAATCCACCGCGCAAGCACGGACATGGCCGCCTGCACGGAAATCGATAACAGCGCAAAGACACAGATCACCCAAATACACCGCCGGGACGTTGCGCCATGCGTCGCATGTGCCAACCGCCAGACCCCTTTTACCCCCCCGAGAACAGCGACCACACTCAGAATAGCCAGCGCGACATAGCAGGGGACATCCAGC
>CAZPTF010000485.1:0-2910 GCA_964589015.1 uncultured Anaerolineae bacterium | reverse complement strand
GACGGAGGTTCGAGTGGCGGTTCTGGCGGTGGGTCGAGCGGTGGTGGCAAACACTAAACGTGCGCTATTTGCCGGTCCGTGCGTTTGATTTTTTTCCTCAATTCGCGTATACTTACTTCGACAAAATAATACTGTTTCTCCGAGTTTCGCCGCCTAAGGGTGCTGGGTCGATCTAAGGCACGAAACCGTTAGGTGCAGTTAGAAATGGCTGTGCCTCCCATGTTTGGAAAGGAGAATGACAGGTCTATCAATTGGGCGTCTCCTTACGGGCGTCCTTTGCTCGTGGTGGTACATTTCGCTCTCCGCGAGCCGGTTGCCGAAGACCAGCGTATCCTTTCCGACACGCTGGTCTTTTTTGCCACATCTAATCGAGGAAGGAGATTGATCATGGATTGCACTGACGCACACGGCGATCAGTCCACGAGGAAGGTTGTCATTGTCACAGGAGGGAGCAAAGGGATCGGCGAAGGCTGTGCCCGCGTGTTCGTCACAGCCGGCTGGTCGGTCATCATTTGCGCGCGGGGGAGGGAAGCAGGCGAAGCACTCGCGGCTGAGCTGAGCGCCACAGGCCCTGGCAGGTGCCATTTCGAGCCTTGTGACGTCACCAAAGAGGCAGACATCAAGAACGTTATCGATAGGACTGTCGCTCTGTTTGGCAGGATCGATTGTCTGATCAACAATGCGGGCTGGCACCCGGACCATCGCCCGATCGACGATTTTTCGAGTGACGAATTCAGAGAACTGCTCAACCTGAACCTGATCAGCTATTTCGTCGGCTGCAAATATGCGCTGCCTTATCTCAGACAGACCAAGGGGGCCATTGTCAACATCAGCAGTCTGGTGGGGCAGATCGGACAGGAGTGGGCGACCACGTATGCTGCCACCAAAGGCGGAATCACCGCCTTCACCAAGGCGCTGGCTGTGGACGAGATGCGCAACGGGGTGCGCGTCAACGCAGTGCTCCCCGGCAATATCATCACTCCACTGTTTCACAGCGCCGTCAACGCGAAGGTGGACCCTGAGAAAGCGTGGGAGACCGCGCATAGCCTGCAGTGGGCGGGCAGAGCGGGCACAGCCGAGGAAGTGGGGTGCGTCTGCCTGTTTCTGGCGGGTGAACAGGCCAGCTATGTCACCGGAATCGAATTGATCGTCAGCGGAGGATCGGAACTGGCCTATGGAATCAAATGGCCACTGTGCGGGCAAATCTTCGCGTAATCCGGACCTATCGATCCGGGTCAGGCGAACCGAACGCTCAAGACATCAGCAGTGCCGTTTTGCGCGGTTCTGGGCGGAGGGTGCCGTGCAGACCAAACTCATTGAGGAGGAAATGACATGAGAATCACGGATGCACATTTTCACTTCTGGAACGAAGGCATGTCGGTTCTTCACCGCGTGCCCGCCGATGAAGGCAAAGTACTGTACCAGGATTACACGCCGGCCACACTGCGACGCTGTTTCGATCAAAAGGGTGTCCAGGATGCCGTCCTGGTACAGGTCTACAACGATCATCCCGGTACCGAGGAGTTCCTGTCCAATGCGTTTCACTACGATTGGATCGCAGGTGTCGTCGGTTGGGTCGATCTGGCGAGCCCGGATATCGGTTACATTCTCGATCGCTTCCAGCAGAACCCAAAGTTCAAGGGCGTGCGCCACCTGTGGCAGGACGAAGAGGATGCGGCGTTCATGTTGCGCCCGGAGATGATGCGCGGCATGAAGGAACTGCAGCGAAGAGGCTTACCGTACGATATCTGTGTTAAGCCGTGGAACTGGCCCTATATGCAGCAGTTCGTCGATGAACTCCCGGATCTGCCGATGGTCATCGACCACATCGCGAAGCCGCGCATCTTCGAGAAGCAGTTCGACGAATGGGTCGAACTCATGGACCACATGGTGCAGGTTCCTGAGATGACTGTCAAGCTGTCCGGCCTGGTCACGGAAGCCAGCTGGCACAGGTGGGAGAAGCAGGATTTTCAGCCGTATGTCGATTATTTGCTGGGAACCTTCGGACCCGACCGGTTGATGTACGGTAGCGACTGGCCAGTGTGTCTGCTCAGCTCCGACTCGTATGGCATGACTTTCGATCTGTTGCAGTATCTGTTGAGGAACGTGACGGATGCGGATCAGGTAAAGATCATGGGACAGACCTGCCGGCGCTTTTACGGAATTGACTGAGCGACATCGATATACACAATTTGATCCATTTCAAAGGAGAGACAAGATGATGGAGAGGAAAGCGGTCCCCAATCGTTTCGAAGGCGCCGTCGCAATTGTCACGGGTGGTGCGTCAGGCATCGGACATGCGGTCGCCGAGGAGCTGTGCAAGGAGGGGGCAGCGGTAGCCTTCACCGGCATCAGTGAGATCGGTTATACGACCGAAAAGGACTGGCTGGCTGCCGGCTATGACATGCTTTTCATGCGCGGCGATATGATCGACGAGTCGTTCTGCAAAGAGGTCGTAGACAAAACAGTGGCCAAATGGGGCCAAGTCAACTATCTCGTCAACAATGCCTTTTCGTTCACAGCCAAAGGGCTGGATGCCACCCGCGACGACTGGGAGCGTGTGCTCATGGTCGGTCCCGTTGGATACGCTGTAATGACGCAGAACGTCGTCGAGCCCATGAAGGCGCAGGGTGGCGGTGCGATCGTCAATGTTTCGAGCATTTCCGCGCACATCGCGCAGCCGAACCGCTGGACCTACCACGCCGCCAAAGGGGCGGTGCACACGCTGACGAAAACCATGGCGTACGATCTGTCGGCCTACAACATCCGCGTGAACAGTGTCAGCCCGGCCTGGATCTGGACGCGGGAAGTGGACAAGGCGGCGAATCTGGACGGTGGCGGCCGCGAGAAATGGGAGCCCATCTGGGGTGAGTTCCACATGCTGCGCCGTTGTGCCGAGCCCATCGAATG
>CAZPTF010000484.1:0-2929 GCA_964589015.1 uncultured Anaerolineae bacterium | reverse complement strand
GAGCTGGTCTTGGGCTCTGTTCCGCCGACACGACCGATCGATGCGCTCAGCGGTGACAGTGCCCGCAAATTCCGCGAGTTGCCTGAGTCCAGACGTTCGATCTGGCCGGAACGGTCCGCAGACGATTCGAGCACCTCACCGTCGATCGTGGTGAGACGCCGTCCGCTTCCCGACAGCTCTTGTTCCAGGGTGTGCCCCAGCGCCTGGCGCACCGACTGAAACTGGACCATCAGCTCATCGAAGTCGGAACGGTAGAGCGCCCACAGATTGGTGTTCGCGACCGCGCGCACCGCAGAGGACCGCGTCCGGCCGGTTAACAGCGACGCTTCGCCGAAGTATTCGCCATCGCGCAGCCGTCCCAATACCTGGTGGTCCTTGTTCGCACTGGAGATAACTTCCACCTCGCCGTCGTCGATGATGTACAGCGCTTCGCCGGGGGAGCCTTCGGCGTATACCAGCTCGCCCTGCGGGACGTGGCGGAGAATGAGACGCTGCGCCACCGCTTTGAGTGCTTCGTCGGGCAGACTGGCGAACAGCGGGACGTTGCGCAGGTATTCCATCGCGATGTTCTTGTCGCTGAGTCGCGGCGACATGAACATGGAACGGCTGAGTATCAAGCGGATGGACGGATATTGCTCGCACAACCGCTCGAAGTCTTCGCGTCCCAGCGCCCAGACCGCCGCGTTGCTTTCCACCTCTGCCGTGAATGTGTAGGGCTTGGCCGTGAGCAGCGCAACCTCACCGATCACATCTCCGGGATTCAGCACTACCGTGTTGAGTCGGCCCCCCGGCTCCGAGGCGATCAGGTTGACGTTGCCACCCTCAATTATGAAGATGGCGCGCGCCCAACCGCCACGGTGGAAAAGAAACGAACCTGGCTGATACCGTTCCAGCGTAAGGCGCTTCGCCACTTCGGCCAGCGCGTCGTAATCCAACTCGTACAGGAAAGGGACGGGTTGCAACCGCTCTTCGACGAGATAGCGGATGAATGGGGCGACTTTGTATCCCGCGAATTTGTTCAACGCCAGGCCTAAATCCAACGACTCCGCGACGATTTCATCGAGGTCCACGGCATCCAGCGCCCACACCGACATGTCGGATGCGGCCTCCGCTTCCCATTCGCGGAAAGTCCCCGTCAGGATTTCGGTTTCTCCCAGCAAGGCTCCCGGTCCGAGGTTGGCGACGACCATGCCTTCTGCATCGATCAACTTGGCCCAGCCGGTCTCGATGACGTACAGCACATCGCTGCCATCTCCCCGGCTGTAAATACGTTCTCCCTGGCGGACACGTTCCAGATGCAATCTGTCTTCGATCTTCTGGCGGTCGGCGGGAGGAATGTTCTCAAAGAGAGGGATATTGTCCAGATTTGGTTTCACGTATTAAACCTGCCCTTGTTTGCTCTAACTTGTTGCGGCAATAGATTGTAGTCTATTGTAGTCTGCAGAGAATTGCCTTCCGCGCCACGGGAATGTCAGAAAAATGGCCGAGTTGCCCGGATGAATGGCGCGTTTCCGCGAATACTCGCCGCAGTTAACCTGATCAGTATAGCATATTTCAGGTCACATGACAAAATGATGGGGCAAGCGCCAATTTAGGCGGGATTTGACTCCCCCTTTGAACTTCTGTACAATGCGTTTCAGTAAGGAAAACCACCGGTGCTAAGGCAGGAAATGTTGATGGCATGAGCCAACTCTATCTTCTGGATGTCGGTTTTCTCTCGGACGTTGGACAGGTTCGTGAGGTCAATGAAGACTCCTTTGGGGTATTCGAAGACTACAAAACGATACTGAATTTGCCTCAGGAGGTCGTGAATCGCAAAGGACGGCTGTATGCCGTCGCTGACGGGATGGGCGGCCACGCGGCGGGTGAGGTCGCCAGCCGCAAGGCTATCGAGGTCCTGTTCCGGCAGTACTACGAGGATACGGATGTCGATATCGTGCGCAGCCTGGAACATGCCTTCTGGGCGGCGAACGCTGAGATCTACGCGCACGCGGCGGTGAACTCCGCGCAGTCGGGAATGGGCACCACGCTCGTGGCAGCCGTGGTGCAGGACGACGAACTGATCGTGGCGAACGTGGGCGATAGCCGTGCGTATCTGATCAAAGACGGCGCATTCAGCCAGATCAGCCGCGACCATTCGTGGGTGAGCGAACAGGTCGAAGCGGGGCTGTTGTCACGCGCGGACGCGCAGGTGCACATCTACCGCAACATCATCACCCGTTCGCTGGGCAGCCGCCCCGACGTGGACGTCGATACGTTCAGTGTCCCGCTGCAAGTCGATGACGTGGTGTTGCTGTGCAGCGATGGCCTGTCCAACGAGGTGACTTCCGACGACATCTCCCGTATCGTCGCCGGGACCGAGAATTCCGCAGAAGCGGCTGCGCTGCTCGTCGAGTTGGCGAACACGCACGGTGGCGGCGACAACGTGACGGCGTTGCTGATCCGTGTCTCGGATGCCGTCGCCGAGAAGTCGCCCTTGCCGTGGATCGCGGTGGGTGCGTTGCTCACCGTGCTCGTGCTGGGCATGTTGGGCTTGTGCCTGTCGAGCGGACCGTTGGCCGGTTACCTGGTGCCGCAGCTCTACCACGTAACGCAGAGCGCCGCCTCGCCCGTGACGACCGGCCTGGCCGTGTTGCCTGCTGTTTCGGAAGTCGCGACCGTGCCGCAGCCGGTACCGTCATCGATCGTCCCCTCGCCGACAGTCGCGAAAGCCACATCGAGCGCACCGGCCGTGCTGGCCGGCGAAATGGAGCCCTCCGCGCCGTCTACGACGCTCCTGGCGTCAGGAGTGCCGCTGCGAACACCGGGCGCCACGGCGGTGCTACCGGTGTTCGGCTGGCAAGTCGTGCCTCCCGCTGCGCCATAGCCCCCTCCGGAAAATTGGTTTGACAGTCTGTTATTAGTGTGATATACTCCCAGTCACTTACGG
>CAZPTF010000483.1:0-2934 GCA_964589015.1 uncultured Anaerolineae bacterium | reverse complement strand
GAGTCGAAAACTGGGTCAATCCCTATCTGAGGGAGAGCAAAGGTCTAGATCGGCAGAAGTTCGCCACGCTGCTGGACGAGTACTATGCGCTTCGTGGCTGGAACCCGACCACTGGATGGCCGGAGCGCGACAGGCTTGTTCACCTAGGCCTTTACGACGTGGCGAAGGAGATGGACGCGGTTGGATTGCTTCCGGACGAACCGCACTCTCGTGTCTAGCGGGCGTCGCCGTTTACGCACGGACGAGCGCCAGGAACTTTAGATGGTTGTCGTTGTGCTCTGCTGCGTGTGATCACTAGACCATCGAATCAAACACCAGGAATTCCCACAGACCTCATGAGAGCTGGAGTGTGGCACTATGCTGAGCGGACAAGTGGCATGGGTAACCGGATCCTCACGTGGAATTGGTCGGGCTATCGCCGAGGAGCTTTCGAGGCTGGGCGCGCGCGTGTGCGTACACGGAACACGCAGCGATAGCCCCCGATCGTTCGGGGCCGGTGTCTCCATGCAGCAGGTTGCTGGCGAGATCGCCGACAAGACTGGTAGCGAGACCATGGCGGTGTGGGGCGATCTGACCCGTGAGCGAGAGACTGCGCGTGTGGCGCAGGAGATTCGTGACAGGTGGGATCGGATTGATGTGCTAGTGTGCTGTGCAGGTGGTAGCATTGGAGCAAAAGGCACTCAGGCAGGTCAGGGAGGACGCCCGGCGAGTGATGACTGCCTACACATCTCGTTGCCCGATCTGCAGAGTGTTCTGGCCCGAAACCTGATGTCTGCCGTTCTGTGTTGCCGCGAGGTCGTTCCCCATATGATCGAGAGACGCTCGGGCCGAATCGTGACGATTGGGAGCACCGGCGGCTGCATTGGGATCAGCACACTGGCAACCTATCGTATGGCCAAGGCAGCCGTTCATGAGTATACACGCTGTTTAGCCGATCAGCTGCGAGAGCACAACGTAACTGTGAACAGCGTGTTACCTGGGTCGATTGCCAGTGAGCGATGGCTGCACGCGTATGGTGGCGAAAGAGATGAGGTAGAGCCGCTAGCCAAGTCCGAAACGCTGGATCGCGTGGGGCATGTAGGCGAGGTGGCCAGTGTTGTGGGTTTCTTGTGCTCGCCATCCGCAGGTTATGTCAGCGGCCAGTTGATCCGTGTGGACGGAGGACAGCATCTCTTCGCCTGCTAGGCCATCGGTTCTCATGCAGCTGATGCAAAGTGCCAGATCAACCGGGCTCTGGGCAAAGATCGTGGTTGTAGCCCCTTTTCGTGACCGCGGAATGTCGGTATCCTGGATCCGTGATGTGCGTTCAGCAATTACATGCCAACGACACTGCCCACAGGAGTGGTACGCCTGGAAGGGGGCATCGAAAACGTGCGCTTTGCTCCGAGGTCCTCACCGAGTTTGCCGCGACCCATGGCGCCCCTCTAGATGCCGGCATCTAGGAGAACATGGAGGGAACCTTTGTCGATCCCGCCGCGCCATCCAGCAGACGCATATAGGGAGTAGTCATGGGGATTGTCGCTTCCAGAATCAAGGACACGGTGGTTCCTCCCAACAGCCTGGGCATAGTCTGGCTTGCCCAGGCGGGATTCGTCCTCAAGACGCCAGCCGGTAGTGTGATCTATGTTGACCCGTACCTGTCTGACTGTGTCGAACGCATAGCAGGCTTCAAGCGCTTGATGCTGACCCCGGTCACGGCAGACGAGGTTGAGGCGGATGCTGTTGCGAGTACTCACTCGCATCCAGATCACCTTGACGTCGATGCGCTACCCACTATAGCCAGCAAGGCCCGCACGCAGTTCGTTGGGGCCGAGGACTGCCTCGCCGGTTACCGTGATGCTGGGATCGCGGATGAGACCATCTCTCTTCTCCGCGAAGGGCAAACGTGGGCTTTTCGAGATGTTCTAGTTACAGGAGTATACGCTGATCACGGCCGGCTGGCACCGCACGCCATCGGGCTGCTCTTTGAAGCCTCGGGTGTTCGCGTGTGGATCCTGGGCGATACCGCTTACCGTCCCGAGCACTGGCGATCGGTGTTCGAGAAGGGCGTTGATGTCGTTGTTCCACCGATTAACGGGGCCTTCGGCAATCTGACCGCGGTCGAGGCTGCCAAGGCAGTTCATCAGGCTAGGGCGAAGGTGGCCATTCCCTGCCACTTCTGGATGTTTGCTGAGCACAATGGTGATCCAGGGTCGTTTGTCAGGGCGTGCCATGCTCATGCGCCAGAAGTGCAGCCCGTGTTGCTGACGCAGGGTGAGGTCTTCGTCTACACGAAGTAGGCGAAGACATATCACGCTGTTGGAGCGGTTCAGGTGCGATAGCAGCAGGTCGCTGACGTCCCGAACACTATCGGGGGAGGAAACGTCGGTGGGCGACCGTGCAACCGTTCGGGAAGCCGAACGCCATATCGGTAACTTGCGATCTAGGCACCCGTTCACCGATATCCGAGGCTCAAATGTGATCGGCCTCGGGGACTCATCTGTTTTCGAGGGCGCAATCGATCCTAGCCGCCCTTCTCTCGCCATTCCGACAATCGGAGCTTCTGCAGCAGAAGCCGCAGGAGGTTAGCGCCATGTGCACGATTGCGTGCACCAAAGAGGGGGGCACGGTATAGTGATGGTGCTTGCCAGGGCGACGGCGCTATTCCGCTGTCTCAGAGGGAGGGCCTTCCTGGGCCGTGTGGACCTGCAACGCTTCCCGGCTCTGGATCAGCGTGCGTTCCTACGGTTGGCATGGTTGCCCAGCTCACTACAATGTTGCCAAATCCGCCAGAAAACAACCAGCGGATTCGGCCCATTTCTCACCGATGGTCTCGGGAGGGCCCATCACAGTTCTTTGGGGTATCTTGCTCTCACGCCTGTCCCACCATTGTCTACGGTCCTAGCGCGCCCAGCAGGGGTCGAACCTGCAACCTACGGATTCGAAGTCCGGCAC
>CAZPTF010000482.1:0-2942 GCA_964589015.1 uncultured Anaerolineae bacterium | reverse complement strand
TGACGAGGGCCAATTCGTCCAGACCGCATTGCTGTACTGCGCCCACATCCCGTTGTACCATAACGGGATCAGCGGCATGTCAGTGAGCTGGATGCGCTGGATCTCGGAGATGACTGTCTTCATGCTGGCGATGTCATCGATTGGCGTCTTGTCGAGCTGCACGATCAGATCGAAGACCTTCTGGTTGTCGTAGCGTTCGTAGTTGCCGTTCCCCATCGTCTCACGGATCGGCGCGTCGAACATCCAGTCGTAATATCGCCACGGGGTATTGCTGATCTGTACCTCGTTGCTGATCAGCATGTCGAACTTACCGCTGTTGCGTGCGTCCGCATAGCCACCGTAGTCCGGATATTCCGGCTTGAGATTGATGCCCACCGCCTGAGCGCCGTTGGCGATGACCTTGATCGACTCCATCCAGTCCGTCCACCCGAACGGCACGATGATGGATAGCTCGATCTTGGAGCCGTCGGGCGACTCGACAAACCCATCACCATCGGTGTCGGCGTAACCGGCATCGGCCAAGATCTGCTTCGCCTTGGCCGGGTCGTAGCTGGGGCCGAGTTCGTCCACGACATTCTGATCGACGAACTCATCCCAGACAGGGAGCAGGCCGGTCGGGTTGGCCGCCATGACGATGTTGCCGTAAACCACCTGGACGATTTGGCTGACGTCGACCGCATAGGCCATCGCCCGCCGGAACGCCGGATCGTCCATCGGTTTCTTCGTGTTATTCAGGATGAGCCACGCCGTGTTCGCTGAGAGCATGTACGGCGGTTCGGGATAGTAGGTCTCGAGCGCGTAACCACTCTGCAGCAGTGTAGCGACGCCAGGCAGGAAGTTGTTGCTCAGATCGAGACCGCCCTGGAGAACCAGACCCAACGCCACGTTGTTGCTGCTGTTGACGATATCGACGATCCGCTTGGGCTTGGGATCGAGGCCAAGTGCGTCCTTCGCCCACCAGGTGGCGTTCTTCACCCAGACCATTCTGTCCTGGCTATGCGTATCGTAGAGGTATGGCCCGGTTCCAACGGGGTTGTCGTTAGCCCCGGAAACGACTTCTTCCTCGGTCTTGCTCTCCCACAAGTGTTTCGGCACGATCGCACGGTAGTAGAGGAAGTGCGCCCATTCCTGATACAGCGGATCGCTGAAGGTGAACTTCACGTTGTAGTCGTCGACCTGTTCGACACTCTGCAGCCATTCCCAGATCGTGCTATATTGCACCGTCGCGAACTTCTTGCCTAGCTCGACGGTGAACACGACGTCAGCGGCCGTGAACGGCTGACCATCGCTCCACGTGATGCCCTGGCGCAGCTTCAGGTCATACTCGGTTGCGCTGGACCACTTGCCTTCCTCCGCCAACCACGGCTTGTACTCGTTGGTGAACGGATCGTAGATGAAGAGCGTCTCGTAGCACAGGCCGGCCGTGCCCATCGCGTAGCCCCACGTCACCATGGGGTTCCAGCTCGATGGTGGGCCCCACTGCGTTCCGCTGGTATACAGCGTCTCGCTCCGCTCGTAGACGACGTCAGCTCCTTCCGGCTCGGCCGCGGGGACCACGCCCACGGTGAGCATACTGAGGATGGCCAACAGACTCAAGATGAAAAGCACTCGTCGCATCTCACTAACCTCCTGTTCTTTCTTGGGTTGATCCGATTGGGACGTCAATCCACTGCCCGGCCAGGGACGGCCTGGCAGGCACAGCGTCGTGATTATCTAGGGCGTCACCTCCTTTTTCCCGTGAGCCACCAAAAGAAGGAAAGAAGCGTCCCTGCCTGAGATTCCCGGGGACAACGGTTTGAGCTATGAGCTCCCCGCAATTGCCATTTGTGAGCGCTGTGTGTTACAATACAAACAGGCAAGACTGATCTGGCGATCATTGTCGGTAACCAGAGCGGTCTCACGGGCCTACGATAGAGACCGCGGGGCTGCCCAACCTTAGCGGTCTCTATCTCTTGGCTACCGGGCACTCACCACACGTATCCGCGACAAACGGTTCAGCGGTGCGCATGGCCGGTGTGGAAAGTCCCCGGATGGCGAATTCTCTCTTTTGGACTCAACTCCTGTTACGAAACACCACACGAATCCCTGACAACCAGCTTTGCAGGCAAGATGACCCTGTCGACCGGAGGAAGCCCATCCGTCGGGTTTTCCAGCCGGTTCAGCAGCAAACCTGCGGCCATCGAACCCAATTGCTCGATGGGTTGGCGCACGGTAGTTAGCGTCGGCTCGAGGGCCGCCGCAAGCGGTACGTCATCGAAACCCACCAGGGCCACGTCCTGCGGCACACGCAGCCCGTGTTCGCGGATGACCTTCAGCGCGCCGACCGCCATAATATCGCTGGCGGCAAAGATCGCGCTGGGCGACAGCGGCAGCAACCGCCGTGCCGCCGACATTCCGCTCTCTTCCGTAAAATCCCCTTCGACGATCAGCGTCTCGTCTACCGGCAGGCGATGCGCCTCCAGCGCGCGGCGGTACCCCTCCAGGCGGTCCTCGCCGCTGGTCGTGCTCAGCGGGCCAGTGATCGTGGCAACTCGGCGGTGTCCCAGGCGGATCAAATGTTCGACTGCCGTCTGCGCCGCGGCGACGTTGTCGACATCGACGTAGCTGATCCGTTCCTCAGGGTGCCGTCCAACCAGGACGAAAGGTACACCGTCCTTGAGCAGTCGTGCGATGAGCGGATCATCCACCCGCGCCGAGGCCACGATCACGCCATCCAGGTGGCCGCCGCGAATGAGTCTCCGGTACATCTCTTGCGGTCCCGCCGGATCGTTGAATAACGAGAGCATCAGGTGATAGCGATGGGCGTTGCATGTCTGGGTGACTCCGCACAGCAGGAAGGAGAAGAAAGGATCGGTGAAAACGGTGACGACCGATTGGGGGATGATGACACCGACCACGCGGGTACGGCGTGTCGCGAGACTGCGCGCTGCCAGATGAGGCTG
>CAZPTF010000481.1:0-2956 GCA_964589015.1 uncultured Anaerolineae bacterium | reverse complement strand
TCGCATCCGAGTAGCGCGCCCGCAGCACTTCCTCATTGCCGGTGCGCACGATGTCGAGGTAATCGGCATCCCCGTTCCGCACGGCGATGAAATAGGGCAGCATCTTCCCGGCCTGCGGATTCACGATCGGGAAATATCGCTGGTGCTTGCGCATCACAGTGATGAGCACTTCCTGGGGGAGTTCCAGAAAAGCCGGTTCGAACGCTCCGCGCAACGCGGTAGGAGCCTCAACGAGATTGGTTACCTCGCTAAGCAAGGCGTCGTCATCGGGGATGATCCCGCCGACCTCTTGCGCCAACGCAGTGATTTGCTGCTGGATCATCTCACGCCGCTGCGTCTGATCGACCACGATGTGGTTCTCTTCCATCAATGCAAAGTAGTCACCGGCATCGGGAATGACGATGTCGGGACTGCCCATGGGTCGCAGACCGCGTGTCGTCCGGCCGCTCGGCACGCCTGCATACGAGAACTCGATCACCTGATCGCCGAGAAGCGCAACGATCCAGCGGATCGGTCGCGGGAAAGACACCTGGCTCGCGTTCCAGCGCATCGTCTTGGTGATGCGCAGCGCCGCAACCAACTCCGGCAGCTTCTCGCGTAGAACCGCAGCCGCGGGCCGCCCTTCTTCCTTGACGACCGCGACGACGTAGGGCCGCCCGCCGAATTCCTTCACCTGCAGGCTCTCCAGCGGGACATTCGTGCTCTTGGCGAAGCCTACGGCGGCTTTCGTCGGCTGTCCGGACTGGTCGAAGGCGGCCGCGGCCGGCGGACCTTTGACCTCGGTCTCCTTGTCGGGCTGTTGTGTGGCCAGCCCCGCGACACAAACCACCAGCCGTCGCGGGCTGCCCAACACACGCACGCTGTCATATTCCAGGCGCAGGTCGGCGAGCAACGGGACGATCTTCTCCTGCAATTGCTCGCTGAGCGATGTGATGTCGGCCACCGGCAGCTCTTCGCAGCCCAGCTCGAACAAGAAATCGGCGGTCCCGCTGGTCCTGGCGCTATCTGTTGTATGCGGACGGGGGGTGTGGACAATCTCGTTTTGTGCGGCCAGCAGCGGAAAACCCAGCTCTTCGCGCTGTGCGAGATACGCTTCGGCCACCTTGTGCGTCAGGTTCCGCATGCGCGCGAAATAGTGGGCGCGTTCGGTGACCCCGATGGCCCCGCGGGCATCCAGAATGTTGAAGGTATGCGAGCATTTGAGGATGTAGTCGTACGCCGAAATAATGAGTCCGTTCTTCAAGCACTGCTCCGCTTCACGCTCGTAGTTGGCGTAGAAGTTCGCGAGCAGGTCGACGTCCGCATGGTCCAGGTTATACTTGCTGTGTTCGATCTCTGCCTGCAACAGGACCTCGCCGTAGGTGATGGAGTCGGTCCACTGGATGTCGGTGAAACTCCGCACACGTTGTTGCGCCATCAGGATGCGTTCCAGGCCGTAGGTGATTTCCACGGACACCGGCGAGAGTGTCATCCCACCGGCTTGCTGAAAGTACGTGAATTGGGTGATTTCCTGCCCGTCGAGCCAGACTTCCCAACCCAGTCCCCAGGCACCGAGTGCGGGCGATTCCCAATTGTCTTCGACGAAGCGTATGTCGTGCTCCCGGTGATTGATGCCCAGCGCCTCCAGACTCTGCAGGTAGATCTCCTGCGGATTGCCCGGATCAGGTTTCAGAATGACCTGGTACTGGTAATGTTGCTGAAGCCGGTTGGGATTCTGTCCGTAACGGCTGTCATCCGGGCGGATGGAAGGTTCAACGTAGGCGACGTGCCAGGGTTCCGGTCCAAGCACTCGCAGAGTCGTCGCCGGATTCATCGTACCAGCACCTACTTGTACGTTATACGGTTGCCAGATCAAACACCCATTGTCGGCCCAAAACCGTTCTAGTAACATGATGGCTTGCTGAAAAGTCAGGCTCTTTCCCATGTGGGCTTATCTTTCCTCCGCGGTCGGGAAGGGGTTGGTTGGGGCGACTTCTGCGGTCGCTTCGATCGGGCGTCGCAAATGATGGATGAATTCGATCGATTTCAGATTGCGTTCGAGATAGTACGTGATGTACCTGAGCATGATATTTTCTACGTCTTTCCAAATTTCCGGACTCAGCCGGATCTGCCTGCATTCTACAAAGGAATGAGTTTGGAAAAATCTCATCACCTTCAACGGGTTGACCGCTATTCTCTGTAGGCCTGATTCTGTCCATTGTTGTGCGCAACGCGGGCAGACGACGCCACCATCACTGATGCTGAAGTAATTGATCTGCGGGCTGATCACAGCAGAGCAGCGGACACATCGAAAAAGCTGCGGTTGGTATCCAACCAGCCCCAACAGGCGCAACTCGTAGAAACGTAGCACTGGTTCTACATCGGGCTCGTCGTTCAACCAGGCCAGCGCTTGCAGCAGCAAGTCGAAAAGGGGTGGATTCGCGATCTCTTCTCCAGTGAACCGATCCAACAACTCTACCAGGTAGTAAGCGCTGCTTGTTCTGGAGAGATCCGTGCGCAGCCTGGGAAAGGCGCTGATCGTCTCCGCTTGTGTGACGATGTCCAGGGTGCGTCCTTTGGCCAGGAAGAGCCGGGCATGTGTGAAGAGCTCCAAATGACCTGCTTTGCGACTGGTGGGACGGCGCACACCCTTGGCGGTGACACGGTGTTTCCCGCGGTGGGGCGTATACAGTGTCAAGAGACGATCCGCTTCGCCAAGATTGCTCCGCTTGAGTATGATGGCCTCCGACCGATAGAGGCGTTCTCTGTTCATGCCCCTACTCCCCTTAGAGCTGATGAGGCCCGGTTGCTAGCAAACGACGATAACACATTCAGCTATGGCTTGGTCGGGTGGCGTGACTGATCGTCTTTTGAGCATACAGCGTATCATTATACCACCGTGTCTGTTTGTGCGCAAACGGATTTTGTGCGGTGTCCAGGACATACTATACACTATATGGTCTTCGGATATGAGGTA
>CAZPTF010000480.1:0-2958 GCA_964589015.1 uncultured Anaerolineae bacterium | reverse complement strand
GAGCTGGGCCGGGTCCTCAGGCCGGGTGGCATCCTGGCCGTCGAAGGTAACCTGTCGCCGCCGGCGCTGTATTTCACCCTGCATCACCGCCATGGACGGATAAGACGCTATCTGCGCGGAATGGCACCAGTGTGGGCATAGCGCTGGCGTTCGGCACACGGTCCGCGCCATGCGCACGGCCCGCGCCGGATGACCGGCCGGTCGTCCCTACGGCGCACACGGTCGAAGCCGTGCCGGGACGATCCGCGGTGCTTGCCCCGTTCCCCGCACGCGGCACAGCATCCGTGCCATCCGGCGCATCCGTTGTTCTCCCGCAGGCGCGCCCCGTATCGTTGTGGCGACGACGTCGCAGATTCGTAGGGGCACGGCATGCCGTGCCCCGTAACCCAGCACCTCGCTGAACACTCACCCGCACGCGGCGACGAATCCGTGCCATCCGGCGCATCCGTTGTTCTCCCGACCCCGTTAACAGTCGAGAGCAAGCCGCACCGGGCACACGTCAATCCACAACGACGACCGGTGCGTATTCCTCGTACGAATTGCCGTCGAGATCCTCGGCGATGAAGCCGATTTCGTATTCACCCGGTGGCGCAGGAACTGCCTCCCAGGCGAAGGGCTGCGTACCGAAAGTCAAGGTTCCGCCCTCCATGTTGTAGAATTGGACGTCCGCTTCGCTCAGATCCATCCATTGTTCCAGGATGGTGAACGTGTCGCCCTCCTTGGGAAGGAGGCGGCGCGACGGGCCGATCCCTGTCAGGTTGGTGTAAGCGGAGACGCCGGTCAGCGCGCCATCGCCATTGAAATAGAGGGTCGCATAACGGCGCTGCCCGCCACTGGCCGGCTCGAAGATCCCAGAGACGGTGAAGACGCTATCCTCCGCCGTCGCGCCATAGGTATCGGGCTCGAGCAGCGCGAATTCCGCATGTTCTCCGTCTTCGATCACGTACAGCTGCGGTTCCCACTCGAATTCCAGCGGGAATTCCTGCTCGTCGCCCCAGTCCGGATAGATCACACCACCGATTTCTTTGTTGTCCTCGTTATCGACGTAGTCCAGATCGGCCAGCAACATGGCGTTGGACTCCTCGTCATAGAACCCGACATACAGGTAGATGTAACCAACGCTATCGCCGCTGATCGTTGTGTTGATCGTCAGCGGTTTGTCCACGCTCGTCTCCTGCGCGGAGAGCTGGAGCGGCGCGATGTGGACCGGGCTCGCCCCCGGCGCAGTAATCTCGCCGACCGCAACCTCCCCGGCCGCCCGGGGCGCGAGCCGCTCAGCGGCAAACTGCGGGATCTCCTCCGGAACCGTGGCGCCAGTGTAGTGGTAGAGCAAGAAATCGTCCCACAGGGTCGAGGCTGCGAAACGATCGGCCACCGTGACGAACGAGTCGTAGCCGGATTCATCGGCTGCGAACAGCGTCGAGTTCGGGAAATAGATCGAGATGCCGGTCGCTCCCACTTTCTGCCGGCCGTGCTTTTCGCCGATTACCGCCCGGCCCAGCGCCGCGATCACCTCGTCGGCAGCAGCCGCCACCTGCGCATCGCCGGTCGTTTGCTTCAGCAACTCGGCCACGTTGCCCAGGTCGAGATACGGTGAGGGTTCATTATCGTCGAATACCGTCTCGAATGCTTGGGCGTAGGTCCGCGCCGCCGCGGCGTGCTTCTGGTCGACACCGGTCAGGGCCTGCGCCAGGCCACTCACCGCAGACAGCACGTCCGGAATCTGCGCCAGGTCAACGGCGGTCAGCGTCATCTTGTCTTCCAGGTCCTCGAGGATCGCTTCCGGCCCTGGGATCTGTGCGGCGATCTCGTCGAGCGTCATCTTTTCGAGACCGTCGCGCAGCTCGATGAGCTCCGCTGCGCTCACCTCGTCGCTCTCCTCCATCATGCCCAGGATGCGCTCGGCACGCTCGCGCGGATCGGTGATCTTGGCGTCGTCGACCAGGTAGCTGTCCACCACCTGCTGCGCCAGGGTGGCGCCGTCGATCGTCGGATCTTCGAGGATCGTCTTCAGGAAGCTGTTGTAGGCCCAGCCGACGTCCGGCTCGGACTCCTGCGAGGCGACCGCGTAGCGAGCATGCGCTGCCAGCGCGGTGTACACCGCCAGATCGGACATCAGGCACGCGTCCATCCCGATCAGCTCGAACTCAGCGATGCCGGCTGCTTCCTGTGCCCTGCTCAGCGCGTCGTCGATCTCCATCAGGAAGAGCATATCGCCGAACGCGTGCGCCAGCGCGATATCGTGGGCACCCAACCCGCCCGGATCGGGATCGCTCCAACCGCCCGGCCAACCCGCACCGTGATCCGAGAGGATCAGCACGTACTTGTCCGCGGGATATTCCGTCGCCGCCCAGGTGATGAAATCGGCCAGGGTGTCGCCGTCCGACATCGCCACCTCGCCGATATCTTCCAGCTCCTCGGATGCGAGCACTTTCAGATCCTCGTCGTAGGTGATGAAGAACCGCTTCGTGGACGTCCAATCGCCATCTCCGTGATACCCGCCCTTGAAGCGATCCAGTTGGGCCACGAGCTGCACATCGCCGGCGGATCCGGCCAACTCGATCTTGTTTGCGTCGGTCAGAATATCATACTCGAGAATCTCGTCATCGGCATCGCCGTAGTACATCACCAGCCAACTGGTAGTGTCCTGGGCGGGCGGCGCCGCCAACACACTCGATACGCCACCCAGCAGGACCGCAACGACGGTGACCCCGATCAGACATCGCTGTAATGTGTGTTTGGAATACGTTAAACAGCGTAACATCAGCCCCTCTCCCTTCAGTGCTCGTTGAATATCAGATACGTCTATTGTAGCACGAATCACTGCACAAATCAAGCGTGCTGGCGAGCAGGGTGGGTAGGAGGGGGGGCGGGGAAAACCACGTTTCATCTGTGTCCCAGACGTAGCGGGCGGGCCTGTGTGTCGCCCCGTGGCGCGCCACCGCGTCGACAATGCGT
>CAZPTF010000479.1:0-2960 GCA_964589015.1 uncultured Anaerolineae bacterium | reverse complement strand
CGAACGGGTCGCGGCCATGACGGATTGGCTGGATCGGCACGCGAAACCGGCGAGCGTGCGGCGTGAAGACGGTGGCATCGACAAGAACGCTGCCCGCCGGAAGCGGCGCGTCGCGGTGTGACCGTGTACGTTTCGTCACTCCCAGGCGGCTCGGGGTCGCCTGATCGAACTGTATGCGTTCGCGTCGCAGTCCACTCCGTGTGCCGTCCGCAACGAGCCTGTGATCTGAGTAACCGTATGCGTTAATTGCGCAGTCCGGGCGAGGCGGGAGATCTGTTGGCGCGACGTGTGCTGTCGGGTTCGGGTCATGGGCGGCTCCAAAACGGACCGCCCATGTTGGCGTCCGAACCGCCAGGACCCCAGTCATGGGCAGGGCGAAGAAAACCCAGGTGAAGAAGACAGGTGCGCGCCTCCAGGAAGAAGACCCAGCCGAAGAAGACCACATTTTCAGACCGGCTGATTCACGGCACTTTCGGAACGGCGCCGAGACGGATTCTGACTCCTATTCTGCTTGACAGCACTCGCGCATTTTACGAACATGAATTGTCGAGTTCTGTGGTCCTCTGTTCCCCTAGTGGTCCGACGGGCAGGGCCCGGCATTCACCGGGTGCAATCGCGGATCCGCAGGCACATGAGGGCTCAGGTTCGGGTTCGCCGCGCACCCTGTATTCGCAATTCTCAGCTGTCCGTCCGATGGCTGGCGAGCTGACGGGAGCCGCAACACATGCACGCATGCCATGGACTACGTGATTGCTCGTTCCACTTTGTCACCCTTACGCTTTGCGCTCTGGGCATCGCGTGCAGCCAAGGCGAACGTGTGGGATCAGTACGCACACTGGACCCTGATTCTGCGCGTGAAGCGATGTTCAGACAGATCACCGAGGGGCGTTCGCCACTCGGTGGCCCCGTACTAGATTGGCAGATTTGGGAAGAAGACGCCAATGCCTCGGATGCTTTGAGAAGCGCGTTTGCCCTCGTGCTCAATGACGCCTTCGAAGAAGCGGAAGCCAGACCGTGGCGGGCCTATCTCGGCTCCTTCCATGGCCCCAGCTATTACGGGATATGCTTCAGGCAACGGCGGTCGGCAGTGTACGACGTATACGTGGGCGCTGGCGAATTCGCGATTCTCCGGGAATACGGTGTTCCCACCGCGGTCGTCTGGAAATTACGCGCCGGGGACCTGGCAGACCTCAAGCAGCGAGTCCACACAGCTCTTGCCGGGGAGGAGTCAGGTCCGACGCGTTGAGGCATGGAAGAACGCAACGCAGACGCCCTGCATTGATGAACAGGCTTAGCGTATCTCCGATCTCATGCCTGCGGTAAATGCCGATTCAGGTGACGCGAAAACCGAGATGATCGCGCAGGATTGATACGATGCAGCCCAATGACCGACGTACGCGGCTTGAGAGCGCCACGCTGGCCCGGGGCAGGATGTTTCTCAAGTCGGAGTTGGGGTGGCTGTCCGGCTTTCCCCACCAAACCGGTCCCGGGCGCGTTGTCTGGGCCACCGTGCCGCGTGAGGGCGAGCAGGGTGTCCGACGGGTCGAGTTGGACCGCGAGACCCTGCATCGCGCGACGTATACCCGCACGAAACTGATTCATCGTTTTCCCCGCATCTTGCCACGACTGGTGCAAGACGTTCGATGGTGGCGACAAGGTACGGTGTGCATCCTCAACTGGCTCAAGGCAGCCATCCACGATGGTCATCCGTTGCCCGCTTCGCTGCTGGATGAGGAGAACGCGTTCAGCCCGCCTGCAATCAGGCTGGCACGAATGCTCATCGGTCAAGACCCGAGCCTGACACCGGTCGTGAACGCGCTGACGTGGGTCACGTATCTGACGCCCGCCGATTTCCTAGCAGGCATGAAGTGGTGCCGCGACCACGCCACGGTCATCAAGCTGCTTGGACATGTTGTTGAGCCAAACGATCGGATCGTCGACCCGTTGATCCTCTGGGAGGTAAGCCGCCGCGTGGGGGCCCAGCGGATGCAGCCCCTGGTCGCGTGGCTTGGCGAGCCGCGCGCGTACACGTACGCCGTATCGCCCGGCGACTTCAAGGCAGAGGCTTGGCGGACCCTGGAGGAGTTGCGTGACCGTTCCGGCGAAGTGAAGGTTGTTGACCGGGTGCGCTCCCTCCTCTCATCGCTACCCGAGGATACAGGAGGAAAGCCCCTGCGGCAGTTCGCCCATTGGCTGCTGCGTCAGGACGGTCCGACGGCGCGCCGGGCGTTGGATCTGGTCGGAGTTCTTTTTCCCATTCCACTTTACGACGATTGGGAGACATGGTGGGGCAAGGTGCGCGACTTTCGGCGGCGGGTCGATGAACTCGTGGGTCAAGACCTGTCATCCGCCGGCGCCATTGAGTCCTTGCTCAGGTCCATCGAGGATCTGTCCCAGTCCGTACCTCCGTCGTTCCATTGCCGATCGGTCTTCGAGGCCGTTCAAGCCGCATCCTCGCCCATGCGACGCCCGTTCCATTCGGCCTTGCTCGCAAGCCTCAAAGCGCTTCCGATGACCGAGTTTCAATTGCTCGTGCGCGCTGCGTTTCTGATCCACGGGGTTGATCTGGAACAACGCTACGGAAACAAGCTCCCCTCATTCCTGCGCGAATTCAGACGCTATCAAGCGGTCAATATCGAGCCTCGGCGGCTGTACAGTCCGTGGCGGGGTGTTCTGGCAGATTGTGAGACCGGGCGCCCGTACTGGCGCGAGGGACCCTCCGACAGCATTCTCCAGGATCCTGCGACCCGCAGCCAATGGCGGCGATCGCTGGATACACTGGCACAGTGTGTTGTGCTGACCCCGGACCCGATCGTGGACGACGATGCTGACTGGGCCATTTCGCTCGCTCGATACTCCAGAAGCGTGGAGCAAGCCCGCGAACGCTATCGAGCGATCGAAACCCACAGTTGTCGGACCCTGTATCCGATCAACAGTCGCATTAAGCTTGCGGACCAATT
>CAZPTF010000478.1:0-2969 GCA_964589015.1 uncultured Anaerolineae bacterium | reverse complement strand
ATACCATGAGTGTGCCTGCGCTCTTGCAATGTCCAAAAACATATAGAACGGTGTTTTGATACTGGTCTCGGAAAAAGCGCATCATCCGATATGCAGCATGGGGGTCGCCACCAAACGTTGTCAGTATGAGTGCTCCATTTGGTTTTGGGGCGTTCGTATCTGCCAGCATACGGATGAATGCATCCCCGTTGTGGTAATCCAACCTTCCAGAGAATAGGAAAACATCCGTATCTCGTTCCTTCACAAAACGGTGGACAAGGTCGTTGAGTTGAAGCATAAACTGATCTTCGTCCGCCATTTCACGCTCCTGGTGCTAGGTCGTTGTGTATTCCGGTTAATTCGACCACCCATTCCGATTGATTCCGACCGGTCATTCTGATTTTAACCGACCGTCCGTTCCGAAGTTATCCGACCGGGGATTCCGGTGGAAAGCGACCACCTGATCGGAGCGAAGCGACGAAGGCCTGTGAAACATATCATGATCAACAGGTTATTGCAACTTCAGGGATTTTGCCAGGTTCTTTCGCAGGGAGTCTCCTTTCAATGTGATCTTATGTGCGTTGTGCACCAGCCGGTCCATGATGGCATCGGCAAGTGTGGCCTCACCGAGCCATTCGTGCCAGTGTTCGATTGGAAGCTGGCTGGTGATGAGGGTCGATTTTCTGCCATGCCGATCCTCGAGGATCTCCAGAAGGTCCCGGAGTTGATCCCCGGTCAGCGGCGCGAGCCCCCAGTCGTCAAGGATGAGCAGATCGATCTGTGACAGGGTTTTCAGCAGTCGAAGGTAGCGTCCTTCGCCGCGAGAAGTGTTCAGCTCCGTAAAGAGCCGACCGAGACGGTGGTACAGCACCGAGTACCCCTCCCGACACGCCCGGTGCCCGAAGGCGCAGGCGAGCCAGCTCTTGCCGACCCCGGTCGGTCCCGTGATGAGCACATTGTGGTGCTGCCCAATCCAGACGCACTGGGACAACGAGAGAAAAACGGCACGATCAAGCCCTCTGCCGGCGCGGAGATCGACATCCTCAATGCTTGCCTGCTGTGCCAGACGTGCACGGCGAAGGCGCGCCGTCATCGAGCGGTTTTCCTGTTCGATGCGTTCACGGTCGACCAGCATTCCGAGCCGCTCTTCGAAGGAGAGCGCATTCCATTCTGCGGACTGCTGTTGTTCTTCCAGGGCGTGAAGCATACCGAACAGGCGCAGTGCCTTGAGCGATTCAAACGTGGGATGCAGCAACATGCGGCCCCTCCGTGTGCTGGTGTTCGTCGCGGGAATCATCGCGGTAATACCCGGCACCACGGACATTGTCATGGCGAATGATGCGCAGCGGTGTCGGATCCGCGGGAAGCGGATGCTCGTCCTGGTTGTTTTCGAGAATGGTACGGACGCTCCGGTAGCTTGGGCTGCCGATGGCCAGCGCTCGTTTACAGGCGGCGTTGAGGCGGTCGGGACCGACTTTCTTTTCCAGACGCATGATCCCAAGGCAGGATCGATACCCCTGCTCGGGATGCCGTTTCTTCTCCATGATCGCGATGAACACCGCCGCGACATCGGGTCCGGCTTTTCGGCCCCATGCCTGCAGACGTCCCGGTGTCCATTCGACCTGCGCGCGGTGCGCTTTCGGCATGTGTTCGATGAGTGTCGTGTGCCGGTGCTTGTGATCGCTGCGCCTATGGACGGCCACGCGCGATCCACGGTGAAGGATCTCGACGGTGTGCGCCGTTGCACGAACATGGACAATCTGCCGCGCAAGACGATACGATACGCTGTAATAATGCTCGTCGAACTCCACGTGATAATCGATGTTGACGCGCGTCTTTTTCCATTCGGCGTACTCGTACGGCTGTGCGGGTAACGGACGAAGCGCCGGACGGTCCATCGCCGCGAACAGCGACGCGCGCGTTCCTTTCATCTTGCGGAACGGGCGACTGTTGAGACGGTCGAGCAGCTCGGCAATCGCGGTGTTGAGTTCGGCCAGCGAAAAGAACTGCCGGTTGCGCAACGCGGCGATGATCCAGCGCTGGACAAACTGCACCCCTGCCTCCACCTTCGCCTTATCCTTGGGTTTGCGCGATCGCGCGGGAAGGATCGCCACATTGTAATACTCGGCCCATTGCTGGTAGGTCGGGTTGATCTCCGGATCGTAGTAGAGTGGATCCTTCACGCCGCTTTTCAGGTTATCCGGAACAATGGCCGCAGGGACGCCACCGAAGTACTGCATCGCCCGCGTGTGGGAGCCGATCCAGTCCGGCAGCCGCTGGGTCCATGTCGCTTCGGCGTACGCATAGTTGCTGGCTCCGAACACGGCGACAAACACTTCGGCCATGCGCTCTTCTCCTGTACGCGGATCGATGACCGGGATGCCCGTGCCACTGTAATCGACGAAGAGCTTTTCACCCGGCGCATGCGTCTGGCGCATACTCAGATCGAGCGTTCGTGTATATACGCGATACAGCTCACAAAACTGACTGTAGGAGTATCCGTCGAGTTGTGTCCTGCGGTATTCCTCCCAGAGCAGCTGGAGGGTGACGTGAGGGCGGCGGAGTTCCTGATGGATGTAGTTCCAGTCCGGTCCGGGCTTCTTCGCGCGTGGTTCATCGCAGGAGGGAAACAGGAAGCGTTCCAGCGTCGCGTCATCCATCGCTTCGGCTTCGAGCCAGGTTATCCCAGCCTCGCGGGCACGCATGAGATAGTCGCGTACCGTGGTTTTGGCGACGTTGGCGCCGAGCGCGATCTTTCGATCCGTCATGTGCGGAAAAGATGCCAAACGTAGGACTTCTTTGATTCTTTTCATCGATGCTCTCTCTCGGGACATTGCCGTTTCTCCATGTGAAATGACGAAGAATACGGCGGTTTTTGGAAAAGAGCCATCGTCGGTTCGATCAGCCTGTCCGCTCACCAAACTGATTGGGTTAGACCGGAATCGGCGGTCGGATAACGCCGGAATCGGTGGTCGGATAACGCCGGAATC
>CAZPTF010000477.1:0-2969 GCA_964589015.1 uncultured Anaerolineae bacterium | reverse complement strand
CATCGCGATCATGAAGTCGTTTGGCGGGCGCAGCGGGCAGATCCTCGCGATGTACGTCGTCATGGTGCTCGCGTTCGGCGGCGGTGCGTTGCTCATCGGCATCCCGCTGAGCTACCTGGGGGCGCGTGGCATCGTCAGCCTGGTCGCCGGCATGCTGAACTACGACGTCGCTGGCTTCGTCCTCTCCCCGTCGACCCTGTTGATCCAGGCCACCGTCGGGCTGGCCGTGCCGGTTCTCGCAGCGCTCTACCCGGTCATTTCCGGCGTGCGCATCACCATCCGCGAAGCGATCAGCGGCTATGGCTTGGGCATGGCCTACGGGCAGGGGATCGTCGATCGTGTCCTCGCGCGCGTGCGCGTGCTCTCCCGGCCACTGCGCCTCACGTTGCGCAACACCTTCCGCCGCCGTGGACGACTGACGCTCACTCTGGCGACGCTGGTCATCGCCGGTGCGGCTTTTGTCGCGATCATGAGCCTGCGCGACAGCCTGCTGATGGGCCTCGACGAGATGTTTGGCTACTTCCGTTACGACGTGGAGATTGCCTTTGACCGCCGCTACCGCGTCGACAAGATCGAGCAGGAGGCGTTGTGCGTGCCCGGTGTGACCCACGCGGAGAGCTGGCTGGCCACCGCGGGCGTCCGCATCCGCGACGACGCTAGCGAAAGCAACCGCCTGCAGACGTTCGCTGTTCCCTCCGCGACTGAGCTGATGAAGCCAGTGGTCGTCGAGGGCCGCTGGCTGCTGCCGGCGGACGAGAACGCCATCGTAGTCAACAACCAGGTCATCAACGAAGAGTCCGACATCCACGTCGGAGACGATGTGGTGCTCGACATCGAGGGGATCAAGCACACCTGGCGTGTCGTTGGGCGCATCCACACTGCCTTCGTCGGCCCGCGGCTATACGCGAACTACACGTACCTCACACGCCTGCTCAACGATAGCGGGCGTGCGAATCGCCTCCAGGTGATCGCGGTGCGTCACGACACGGTGTACCAGGCGGAGCTGCAAGCGGCGTTGGAGGACGCCTTCAAGCTGCGCGGGATGCGCATCGCTGCCTCGGAGACCTCCGGCAACCTGCGCGAGTTCAGCGAGGCGGGCTATGGTATCATGATCGCCTTCCTGATGGTGATGGCGTTGCTCATGGCGGTGGTCGGCGGGCTGGGGTTGATGGGCACGATGGGCATCAACGTCATGGAGCGTACGCGCGAGATCGGCGTGCTGCGGGCGATCGGTGCCTCGAACGGCGCAGTCATGCAGAACGTGCTCGTTGAAGGCATCCTGATCGGTTGGTTGAGCTGGTTGGTGGGTATGATCGTCGCCGTCCCGCTCAGTGCACTGTTGGCCGACGCCGTGGGGATGGCGTTCATGCAGGAGCCGCTGCGCCATACGTTCTCGCTCACCGGCGCTGTGCTATGGCTCGGCATCGTCACTGTGATCGCCAGTCTGGCGAGCTGGCTGCCCGCGCGGCGGGCGGTCCGCCTCACGATTCGCGAGGTCCTTGCATACGACTAGGTCGGGTCTCGCCTGTATCTTTTCCTTTGTAGCCGTGTTATGATAGAAGAAGGAAGCAAATCTTGCTTCAATCGTAACACGGACCGCAGGCGAGCGGACCATTCGTATGAAAGGATCTAATCGAGAATCATGTTGCAGCCCGTTTTGAGAAACAAGACCGTTTTCTACGTCGTGCTGTTATCTGCTTTGTACGTCGCCTACGCGTTTCTGCGGCCGTATCTCGGCGTGATCATCTTCAGCATCGTGATCACGCTCGTGTTCCGGCCGGTATATCGCCGCTATCTGGTGTGGTTCCGCAAACGGCAGGGGGTCGCGATCGTCATGACGATCGTGACAATGTTCGTCGTGATCCTCATCCCGCTGACGCTGATCGCGCAAATCACCATTACGCAGGCCATTGCCTTCTCGCGTGACATCGCCGCCCTGAACACGCGCGAAGTCAGCTTTTTATCGTATGCGATCGACCAGGGGAACGATTGGCTGGACAAGATCCCCTTCGATCACGGGGTCGTCCTGACCGAGCACGAGATCATCCAGACGTTGCGTAATACGGCGCGGCCAGTGGGTTCGTTCCTCGCCAACCAGGCACTCGAAGTGGGCACGTCCACCGTGGATATCATCGCGTCGATCATCATCTTTCTGTCCCTGGTCAGCGCACTGCTGCCCGGCTGGCCTCGCCTGCTGCAACTGCTCAAAGACCTGAGCCCGTTGGATGACGAGATGGACCAGAAATACATCGAGCGGGTCGTGGCGATGACCCACTCGATGGTGCGCGGCATCTTCGTCGTCGCGGTCGCTCAGGGCATGGCGATGGGTTTCTTCATCTGGGTGACCGGTGTGCCCTATGCGGCGTTCTGGACGCTGCTCTCCGTCTTTCTGTCGATCCTGCCGGTCGGCGCCAGCCTGGTCGCCTTCCCGGTGGGGATCGTGCTCCTGCTGACCGGGAACATCTGGCAGGGGCTCGTCGTACTCTTAGGCTACATCCTCGTCGTCTCGAACATTGATACGCTGCTGCGTGCCCAGTTATCGCCGCGGGAAGCGCGCGTCAGCCCGACGCTCGCGCTGTTGAGCCTGTTCAGCGGGGTGAAGTTGTTCGGCTTCATGGGCGTGATCTACGGCCCGGCGATCATGATCTTCCTGCTGACTACCATCGAGCTTTACCTGGAGAACCGCGACCTGTTGTGGGGTGACCGCCCGTCGAAGGAGCGCGTCGCACTGGATACTTGACCGCGACCAGGCATCGCGGCTGGTTCTCCGGCGGATCGTCCGCGTTTTCAGCGTGACTTTCGAGATTCACATGCAGGTTTTCTTCTCGTCCGCTCGGACTGTGCCGATCCTGAACGCGCTCCGCTTGCATGACGGAGGGGGTGTGAACAGGCTGCTTGGCACGGGCCGTGTGGGAATCTGGCGACCCGGTCCCGTGGGCCCCCTCGCAAGCGGAACATGTCCAAGATTG
>CAZPTF010000476.1:0-2975 GCA_964589015.1 uncultured Anaerolineae bacterium | reverse complement strand
CCCGTGTGCCGACGACTACCCGCGTTGTTCCCTGAGTCTCTGCTCGTGCTTGCATAATCTAACTACACTCGTGTAGATGCAGATCGAACAGGTCTTGCAGGACCTGCGAATATTGCTCTGCAGATTGATCGCAAGCCCGTTCCTTCAACCGTACCGTAGGCGTATGGAGCAGTTTGTTCGTCAACGCCTTTGCCATCGCCTGGACGACTTCGCGCTGTTGGTCATCCATCTCACCGAGCCGGCGCATGGCTTTCTGCAGTTCGGCCTGGCAGATGAGATCGGCATGGCGCCGCAAGGCCACGATCGTCGGCAGCATATCGAGTGAACGCAGCCAACTCATGAACTGCGCGGTCTCCTCTCTGACCAGCATTTCTACCTTGGGGATTTCCTGTTTGCGTTTCTCCAGGTTGGTTTGCACTACCGTCCCCAGGTCATCCAGGTTGTAGAGAAACACGTTAGCGATGTGTGCCACTTCGGGTTCCACATCTGGCGGCATGGCGATGTCGATCAGCACCAGGGGACGATCCGGCCGGGTAGCCATCGCCTTTTCGACCTGGGCAACGTGCAGCACGGCGTGGGGAGCCGCAGTAGAGCTGATCACGATATCTGTGTCTTGCAGTGCGTCCTCGAGGCGCTCGAAATCGGCTACCTGCCCGTTGTATTGCGCTGCGGTCAGCTCGGCGTGGAGGCGGGTGCGGTTGCTGACCGTCACCTGGCTGACGCCGCTGATTACCAGATTGCGCAGTGCTTGCCGGCCCATCTCACCGGATCCGATAACGAGCGCCCGCTTACTGGACAGGTCGAGGAAGTGTTGCTTCGCCAGTGCCACTGCCACCGAGCTGACTGACGCTGCGTTGCGGCTGATGGCCGTATCTGTACGCGCGCGTTTTCCCACGGTCACTGCACGCCGGAACAGCTTTAGCAACACGGCGCCAGCCGCTTTCGTATCCCTCGCCGCATCGTAGGCATCCCGCACCTGTCCGAGAATCTCGTTCTCACCAACTACCTGGGAATCGAGCCCACAGGCGACTGCGAAGAGATGTTCGACGGCAGCCTCACCCTGATAGTAATCCAGATACTGCTTCAATATCTGGCTTGCCACACCGCTTTTTTGGCTCAGAAATTCGACCAGGGCCGTGGACCCATCCGCACATGTCCCGGCAAGCGCATAGATCTCGAGCCGGTTACAGGTGGAAATAATCGTTCCTTCCATGAGCACATTTTGGCGGCCCTGCGCTTGTTGCACGAAAAACGAGAGTGCATCCTCGATGTCGGCGGTCAGTGGTGACATTCGTGCCCGCACGTCTACAGGAGCTTTGTGATGGTTGAGTCCAATGGCTACGATTTCCATTCAGTCCTGTCCTTCGTAAAGAGATACCATGTAATCCTGGACGATCTTCCGCGCTTTGTCCCTGGCCTGCTGGACCTGTCCGTTTCTGAGTAGCTCCAGCAGATCGGAGTCGATCAGACTGTACCAGAGCTGTTGCCTGTGGGCGGACGGACAGGCTTCGGCGACGGAGTCCCGAAGCTCTCCGAGGATGTCCGTCAGGGCGGCATATTCGGGTCCGAAAGTGTCCTGCAATTGTCGGCGGATGTGTGCTGCCAGCGCTGGGCTTTGTCCGCCGGTCGAAACACCGAGTGTCAACGAGCCGCGCCGCACTACCGCCGGCACGGTGAACGAACAAAGCGCCGGGTCGTCGACGACGTCGACGAGTACACGGCGGGCCTGCGCGTCACGGCCAACCGCGCGATTGGTCGCCGGGTCATCCGTCGCCGCAAAGGCGAGGAATGCGCCGTCCAGGTCACCCTCCCGATAGGCGCGCGGCACATGCTGGATGTCGCCACGGTCCACCAATATCCGGAGAGTGTCGGATAAGGCCGGGCTGATGACTCTCACCATCGCTTGAGTTTCCAGCAAAGACTGGATCTTTCGTTCGGCAACATGCCCGCCGCCAACGACTATACACAGCCGGTCACGCAACCCGTGTAGATAGATGGGGTAACTGCTCATGCTGCCTCGCAAGGTACAGAATCTAAAGAAGGTGTGAGGTTTCGAGAGATTTTATAACAATTCATCAGATTTTGCAAACTTGAACTTATGCAATTTGCGCGGCTTTACGTCGCGGGCCGCGTCTCATGCCGTGGAATCTGTATCGGCGCGATGTTCCGGCGAGTCCGTAAGAAATGTGATATGAGCCGCGTCATATAAATAGAACTGATTGTGCGCTACGATAACGCTATGGCAAGAAACGCGATCTCGCGGCCCCCCAGGATTTCGGGTGGCCATTGAACGCCTTCCACCGTGACAAGACTATCTGATCACGTAAGCTGCCGTACGGGTGAAGCGCATTCGCGATCGGTACAGTCTGAACTCGGAAACACGCAGGTGAATCTGCAGGTCACATCGAGCACGTGACAAGGCTGCTAACCGGTAGAGTGAAGGAGTGGATGATGGCAGGTTATTTACAACGGCGGCAGGTGAAGGAACTCATCGAACCGCAGTCAGTGATGGAAGGGGCTGGTGTGCGCTTGAAACGGAGCATTGCCACCCGCCGGCTGGATTACTTAGATCCGTTTCTCTTGTTCGACCATTTCGGGTCGGACGATCCGGCGGACTACGTTGCCGGATTTCCGATGCACCCACATCGCGGCATTGAGACGGTCACCTACATGCTGGCAGGCACGGTCCGCCACGAGGATAGCCTGGGAAATGCAGGCAGCATTCGGGGAGGTGATATCCAGTGGATGACGGCGGGCAGCGGTATTCTGCACGAGGAGATGCCGCAGGAGACTGAAGAGCGGCTGGATGGCTTTCAGTTGTGGGTCAACCTCCCCGCCAAACAGAAGATGACCGCTCCGCGCTACCGGGATGTCTCAGCGGCCAATATCCCGATGGTACATCGCAAAGGCGGCGTGACGATCCGGATCATCGCCGGCGCAGTCGATGGCATCAAAGGCGCCGTGAGTGGGATATT
>CAZPTF010000475.1:0-2977 GCA_964589015.1 uncultured Anaerolineae bacterium | reverse complement strand
GCCGATCGCCATCATGTCGTTACAGGCGAAAATCGCCGTAGGCCGTCGGTCCATCTCCCACAGCACATCCGCAGCATGCTCACCGCTATCCAGCCCGAAATCGCCGGGGATCACCAGTGCCGGATCGTAGCCGATCCCCGCTTCCTGCAGGGCACGCCGGTAACCATCGACTCGCCTCGCGCTGGGGGTGACTCCGGCGGGCCCGCTGATGCAGGCAATACGCCGGTGCTGCAGACCGATGAGGTGTCGCGTCGCCTCGTATCCGGCTCGTTCGTTGTCGATCAACACGACATCCGCGGCAACGCCCGGCTGGTCGCGGTCGACGATCACCACCGCCACGCCCTCGCGCGTCAGGTACCGGATGTCCTCCACCGATTCGCCGCTGGAGATGAACGCGATGCCATCCACATGCTTGTCCACCAGCAGACGGACATACGCCCGCTGCTTCTGCACGTTCCGATCGCTGTTGCACAGAATCACGCTATACCCGTGCCGGTAGCCGGTGTCCTCGATCGAACGGGCCATTTCCGCGAAGAACTGGTTCGAGTTATCGGGTATCAGCAAGCCAAGTGTGCGCGTTTGCCCCAGGCGCAGACTCCGCGCCAGGCCGTTCGGACGGTAGTCCAGTTTCTCCATGGCTGCCAGGACCCGCTCGGTTAGCCCAGCGCTGACCCGGCGTGTCCCATTCACGACGTGGGACACCGTCGCAATCGATACGCCTGCCTCGTGCGCCACGTCCTTGATCGTCGACACCTGTCTTCTCTCTCCTTCTCCGCTACAAGCCGATCCTCGCCCGCAGCGCCTCGATGCGCTCGCGTTCGAGCATCTCGAGACCATCCGCGGGGTTCTCCCGTTCCAACGCGCTGTACTTCGCCTCCCCTCCGCGGTGGAACGGGAGCAGCTCCACTTTCACGAGATTGGGAAGGCCGGCCACTTCGTCAGTAATGGCGAACAGCTCATCCGTGCTGTCGTTGAACCCCGGGATGACCGGAATCCGCACGATCAACCGCACGCCACTGCGGCCCACTCTGCGCAGGTTCTCCAGGATGAGCTGATTCGAGACGCCGGTTCCGCGCCGGTGCAGCTCGTCCGGCATCGCCTTGACGTCGTAGAGCACGTAGTCGGTGAACGGCAACACCTGCTCGAACGCCTCCCACGGCACGTTGCCGGCTGTGTCGACGGCGGTATTCAGCGTCACGCCGGACGATTTCAGCCTGTCCAGCAACTCGCGGCAGCCCGCCGCCTGCAGCAGCGGCTCGCCGCCGGACAGCGTCACGCCGCCCCCCGACGACTCGTAGAACTCGCTATCTTCCACGATCTGCGCGACGATGCTCTCGATGGGCACCCTCCGTCCGCTGCGTTGCAGCGCCTCGCTGTAACACACCTCCGCACACGCGCCGCATCGCGTGCAACGCTCGCGTGCGAAGTGATGCGCACCGTCAGTCGCAAACGTATGGCAGCCGTGCGGACACACCTCAGCGCATTGCCGGCAACCGATGCAGTGCTCGGCGTAGTAGAGGATTGCCGGCTCCGTGCCCTGGGATTCCGGGTTGTGGCACCAGAAACAGCGCAGGTTGCAGCCGCTCAAAAAGACAACCGCACGGATGCCCGGCCCATCGTGCCAGGAGAACCGCTGAATATCGAAAATGTCGAGGCTCCCGGATGTCGCCACAGATTTACCCCCAGTACGAACGCCGGACGATTTCCTCCTGCGTCGTTTTCGGCAGAGAGACGAACCGCGCACTGAATCCCGTCACGCGGACGACCAGATCCTGGTATTTCTCGGGATGCGCCATCGCGTCGACCAACTTATCCCGATCCACTACCGTGAATTGCGCGTACATGACATCCTTCTTCGCCAGCGCATCGACGATGTAGCCGATCACCTCAGCGGGAACGCTCCCGTCGAGCTGCAGATCGACGGTGCTGGCATTGTCCGCTTTCGAATGCTCGATCGCCGCCGCGGAGCGCAGCGCCCCCGACAGCCCGTTGCGAATGTTGCCGTGTGCCGGCGCCCCGTTCATCGACAGCAGCACACCGGCATGGCGCCCATCCGGGGTCGCCCCGGTCGCCTCGCCCATCGAAATGACCGGCTGGTAAAAGCTGTAGATGCCCGGCCGGTAGCTGCTCCCATTGGGCGTGCGGTAACTGCGCACTGTCTCGGAGTAGGCGTTCATCACGTCACGCGCCAGGTCGTCCACTTCGTGGATGCCGTTGCCGTATTTGGGCACCCGGTTCTTGACGTACAGCCGGAAGCTCTCGTCACCTTCGTAGTCGCGCGCCAGGATCTGCCTGAACTCGTCCAGCGTGAGCAACCCCTCTTCGTATACTAACCGCTTGAGCGCATACAGCGAGTCCACCGCCGTCGCAAAGCCGGTGGAGTTCATCGCCCGCGTCCAATAGCGCGAGCCGCCCATATCCACCGGCGTCGCACTCTCGATGCAGCCGTCGATCAGAGCGGACGTCAGCGGGCGCGACAGGTACCCGGCGTAGAACGGAGCGCACGCGTTCATCGCCTCCGTATACAGGCGGACGAAGTAGTCGAGTTGCGTGCGGAAATCGGCCCACAACTCCTCCCAGCTTTCCGGCTCGTCCAGCGCCAGCCCGACCAGCTTCCCATCGACGACGCCCTTGCCCAGCGTCACGAGAACGATCTTGGCCAGATTGGTGAAGGCGTTCATCGGATCGGTGTACGATTTGAACGGGATGCCGACCTCGACACAGCCGATGTGGCTGTGATCACGAATGTCCTCCTCCGTGAACAGGCCATCGTAACTCCGCAACCCGCGTGCCCCGGCCTCGTGGAACGTGATCGACGGCATCCCGAAGCCGGACGCGAGCATGTCGTACGCCTTTTTCATGAAGGCAGGATCGGTCTGCGCCGTGTACTTGATGTTCGTCTTCGGCTCGAACGTGCGCAGTTCGTCCTGCACTTCCAGGATCAGCCACGACAGCGCGTTGACCGCGTCGTTGCCCG
>CAZPTF010000474.1:0-3002 GCA_964589015.1 uncultured Anaerolineae bacterium | reverse complement strand
GATCTGCCAGGTGCACACGAAGATCTGCGCGGCGGTCCAGACTGTGCCAATCTTGAACGCGTTCCGTTTGCGCGGAGGCCCACGGGAACGGCCACCAGACCCCTGTATGGCCTGCGCGGAGATTGGCCCAGTCCCCGGCGTGAAGTCTGACTAGGCCAATCTTTGACAAACGGGTGCGCCAGCCGGCGCGGTGGAATGCGACAGACCGCACGCTGCACATAACCGTGGTCAATTGGCACAGTCTGGACACCAGTGGGCGCGCTCTCCAGCGCATTGGTCGTGTCAAGAGCGCTACACTTGTCGCCAAGAATCCTGGCTACACCTACCGGCTCTGCGCCTCTTGCGCCCCACCGTTCTTTGTGCTATACTTCACTTGCCGGACACCAATTCACGTTACAAGCATACCAGACGTGCCAAGACGTGTCTCGCAGTGTGTTTTCACCTTACTTTCTGGAGGGACAGCAATGAGCAGCACTTTTCCAATACCAACCGCAGAACAAGCCCTGGAGTACCGGCGACGTTATCGAGGGCTTATCGGCGTACAGAGCAAAATTCCGGTCAAGGACAAGGCGATGCTGAGTCTGGTGTATACGCCAGGCGTTGGCGAGGCTTGCCTGGCTGTAGCGCGAGAAGAGACGGGTTCTCTGACATACACGTGCCGTGCCAACACGATTGCCCTGGTCAGCGATGGCTCCGCGGTATACGGGCGGGGACACGCCGGCCCGTTGGCCGAGTTGCCGGCCCTTGAAGCCAAGAGCATCCTGTTCAAGAACTTCGCCGGGGTCGACGCGCTGCCACTGGTTTTGTCCACCAGGGACAACGACATCTACGAAGTCATCGACACGGTTGCCGCGGTTAGCCCCACGTTCGGTGGAATCTGTCTCGAGGATATGGCCGTACCGCGCAGCCTGACCTTCACGGAACATCTCCAACGGGCGTTGGACATCCCGGTGTTCAACAATCACCAGCACGCGGCTGCCGTCGTGATGTTCGCAGCGCTAAAGAACGCATTGCAGGTCGTTGGCAAAGAGCTGCAGAACGTGCGCGTCGTCGTTGCCGGAGCGGGCGCCGCCGGCCTCGCCAGCGCAGAAATGTTGCTCGCTGAGGGTGCGGGGGAAATCATCGTCTGTGACAGCGCCGGCGCCATTTACCCGTACCGCCCCGGTGAAATGCACTGGGCCAAGCGCGCCATTGCCCGCGTCACGAACCCCAACCGCATGAGCGGCTCGCTCGCCGAAGTCATCAAAGGCGCCGACGTGTTCATCGGTTTCTCGGCCGGGGAGATCGTTTCCAGGGCGATGGTCGAAAGCATGGCGGCGAAACCGATCGTGTTCGCGCTTGCCAACCCTACACCCGAAATACTGCCGGCGGAAGCACAGGCCGGCGGTGCTGCCGTCACCGCCACGGGCCGGCTCGATGCGCCCAACACCGTCAACATCGCACTCGTCTTCCCCGGGTTTTTCCGTGGCTTGTTGGATGCGCGCGCTACCGAAGTCAACCAGGAGATGCTGAGTGCCGCCGCTACCGCGCTCGCTGCGCGCGTGTCGCCCGACGAGTTAGCGCCCGACTACGTGATTCCCAGCATCCTGGACTACAACGTCGCGCCAAACATCGCCAAGGCAGTCGCCCAGGCGGCCATCGCGAGCGGTGTGGCCCGCGCAGACGTAGACCCGCAGGAAATCGCCGACAATACGTACCGCTACATCTACGAAAGTCAGGCAGCCGCCGTACCGCCACCCACCGAAGCCGGCAAGCGCGGCTCGCTGGGAGAACAGGCCGTCGATTTGCGTCGCCGGTACCGAGGCGTGCTCGAAGTCAAGAGCAAATTGGCGATCAAAGATGCCTATACTCTGGCAATGTATCTGCCGCCCATCAATTCAAAACCGGCACAGCTCATTCACGAAGATGCCAGCCGCGTATATGAATATACCGCGAAGGGCAACCTGGTCGCCGTGGTCACCGACGGCACCGCCGTGCTGGGCCTGGGGAACATCGGCCCGCAAGCCGCCCTGCCGGTGATGGAAGGCAAGGCCGTGCTGTTCAACACCTTCGCCGGCGTCGAAGCCTTCCCGATCTGCCTGACCACGCAGGATGTGGATGAGATCGTTGCCGCCGTCACCTGCATCGCCCCAACCTTTGGCGGGATCAATCTCGAAGACATTGCGGCACCGCGCTGCTTCGCCATCGAAGCCAAACTCAAGAAGGCCATCGATATCCCCGTCTTCCACGACGACCAGCACGGTACGGCCGTTGTCGTTCTCGCCGGGATTCTCAACGCGCTCAAACTGGTCAAGAAGGAACTGTCCGAAGTCAAAGTGGTCATGAACGGCTCAGGAGCCGCCGGTATCGCCGTAACCAAAATGTTGCTCAGTGCCGGCATCCAGGACATCATCCTGTGCGATACGCGCGGCGCCGTTTACGAAGGCCGCCCGGCGGGTATGAACTGGATCAAGGACGAAATGGCCCTGGTTACCAACCGTGAGAAACTGGCTGGTTCGCTCGCCGACGTCCTGGTCGGACGGGACATCTTCATCGGTGTGTCGGCACCCGGCGTCTTGACCCAGGACATGATTCGGTCGATGGCTCCGGACCCGATTATCTTCGCCCTGTCGAACCCGGTACCGGAGATCATGCCCCACGAGGCCGTTGCCGCCGGCGCCAAAGTCATCGCCACCGGACGTTCCGACTTCAAGAACCAGGTCAACAACTCCCTGGCGTTCCCCGGCATCTTCCGCGGGGCACTCGATGTCCGCGCGACCGACATCAACGAAGCGATGAAGATCGCCGCCGCGCATGCGATCGCCGGCATGGTCCAGGCCGACGAGCTGGAACCCGAGTACATCATTCCGGCAGGCATGGACTTCCGCGTGCCGCCGGTCGTCGCTGCCGCAGTCGCGCAGGCCGCGATGGACTCCGGAGTGGCGCGCCGCCAGGTCGATCCGGAACGGATCGCCGAGAGCACGCGCCGCTTCATCTACGAGGGCGTCCTCGAACAGATCTAG
>CAZPTF010000473.1:0-3007 GCA_964589015.1 uncultured Anaerolineae bacterium | reverse complement strand
ACATAGGATTCGTCGGTAGCGAGAATTACGGCGTTTCGAGGAGCAATCACCACATTGTTTTTCATTTCCGTGACAAGCTTTACCGTAGCGAACATGCCGACAAGGATGCGCAAGTCGTTTTTATCCAAGGCAAGTTTCACCTCCCGCGTCCGGCTTGCCGGGTCGAGGACGGGGTTGAGGCTGGAAATTTTAGCGTCGAAAACCACTCCGGGCAAAGCATCGAAGCTCAATTCCGCCGAGCCTCCGATTTTGAGCTGGCCAACAAAGCGTTCCGGAACCGCGGTGACGATTCTCAGCCGCGAAAGATCGCCCACCGTGGCTATGACGGTACTGGTGGAGACCGTATCGCCGGCATGCACGGGAATGGATAATATGGTTCCCGCCACCGTCGATTCGACGGGATTGGGCAGGTAGTTTTGGCCGACCTTCGAAGGATCCACAAGGGCGACGACCGAACCCTTGGCTACCTTGTCGCCCACGGCGACCCTGCTTTCCATAAGCGTTCCGGCCACGCTGGGGAAAAGCTTCACCTCTGTGGCGGATACCACATCGCCATGGAGCTTGGTGTAGTTGCTCAGCGATCCGTTACGGACCTCCTCCACCCGCACGGCGATTGTCCGCGTGGAGCTCGTTCGGGTCGCCTGAGCGGCGCCGCTGGATTGCGCCGCGGGACCCGAGGATACCGCCGCGCCCGAAGGCGCTTGAACCGTCGATCCGGTTGCACCGGCGCCGGGAAGGGCTGCCGCGGAACCCGAGGGGGCCGGGGCGCCGGCGGTCTTGGGAGAGAACAGGCCGAGCTGATTCACGATGATCGATCCCCCCACGGCGACGATTACGATGACTATGATGATCTGCGGTAAAATGCCCTTGATCGACTGCTTCATTACTTTAAAACTCCTAATCCTCGTTTCCGGCTCAGCATACAAAAAACCGACCGGCGGTGCCAGTAACAAAGGTCATGAAGATATGTGACCGCCGTCATATTTTGTGCATGCCAAAGCTCTGGGAAAGAAAAAGGCGATAAAGTATAGTCGAACCATGCTGCGGTTTTTCAAAAAAAGCCAGGGGGAACGGGATTTCGCCCGGATAATCCTCATGGCGCTTTTCTTTCTCTTTCATTTCATGCTCACTTCCAGGCCTTTATTCTACACCCGCCGCTACACGAGGGGCGAATCGGGACTGCCGTCCATCTTCACGCTTCTGAATATCGCGATCGTAGGTTTCTGGTTCATCCTCGAATTGTTCGAGTTTTTGGCCTGGAACTACCGGTGGAAAAAGCCATCCCAGGGTCTTTCGATCACCGTCCTGCGTTGCCTGCCCATCCTCGGCATCCTCGTCTTCGACCCCCGGGCGCTCCCCGGCATGATGACCCTGGTGGCGCCCCTGCTGACCTTCTATCTTTCCTTGGTAGTCAAACCATTCTGGCGTTTCTGCGTGACTATCTTTTTTTGCGTAGTCCAGCTGGGCTTGTTCTACTATACTCCTCCCCATGCCCCGCCCCCCAGCGCGGCGAATCAATATGAGCTGGTCATTCTGCTCTATCAGCTGATGAGCATCGTGCTCATGTTCCTCTTCGCCCAGCTCTGGGAGCAGGACCGGAGGAATCGCGATCATCAGGCGCTTCTCACGGCGGAGATTACCGCCAGCCATGGGGAACTCAAGAAATTCGCCAGCCAAGTCTCCAGGACAGTCGCGTTGGAAGAACGCACCCGCATAGCCAGGGACATCCACGACAGCCTGGGGCACACCCTGACCGCCGCATCCATCCAGCTCAGCAAGGCGGAGGCCTTTTTCGAACGAGACGCGGCCGTAGCCAGGCAGGCAATAGCCGATGCGCGATCCAGCATGCAAGAGGCCATGGCTGACGTGCGATCCACGCTGGAAACGCTCAACGCAAATTCCGAAGGTTTCGATTTCTTCGCACAGGTAAGGAAGCCTCTTGAAAGCCTGGAACGGGGCGGCGTAAAGGTGGCGCGCAACTTTTCGGGCGACCCGGACGGCTTCAATATCGCCGTGCTCCTGGCCTTGTATCGCTTTATCCAGGAGGGAGCGACCAACATCCTCAAGCATTCGAAAGCGCACAATGTAAAGATTGATGTTGCCTTCGAAGAATCCTGGGTATCCGCCGAGCTGTCCGATGACGGTTGTGGTTTCATCCGCAGCGCGATGGGCGAAAAAGCTTCGGGTTACGGGGCCTACGGGCTTTCGGGGCTCGTGGACCGAATAGCCCTGGTGCGGGGCGAATTTACGGTTGATTCGACTCCGGGAGAGGGTACCACTCTCAAGGCGAGAATGCCCAGGGATCCGGTATCGCGCATCGGAAAGGAGACGGGAACCGATGGGCATTGATAAGAAAATAAGGCTATTGCTCGCCGACGACCAGCGACTCGTGCGGGACGGAATCGCCTCGCTCCTGGGTCTCGATGAGGAAATCGAGGTTGTGGGGACCGCCGAGAACGGTCTGGAAGCGGCGGAAATGGCCATGGCTTTGAAGCCCGACGTCTGTCTGCTGGACATCCGGATGCCCATAATGGACGGCATTTCCGCCCTCCAGAGAATCAGGCAAGAGCAAAGCTGTCCCTTTGTCGTCATGCTCACCACCTTCGACGATCGCGAGTACGTTGTGCGATCTCTTAAGGAAGGCGCGGTAGGGTATTTGCTGAAGGATCTGCCCATCGAAGAACTCTCCGGGGCTGTGAAGCAGGCGGTCAGGGGAGTCTTTATCGCCAACGGCACCGTGATGAAAACCTTGATGGGAGTTTTGGACGAGGTCCAGCGGGGATCGACGGGAGGGGCAACCGGGAACGGAGCGGCCGAGGGCGATCGCTTCGCCCTCTCCCAGCGCGCCGTCTTGAGCGAACGCGAAAGGGAAATTCTCTCCCTCCTGGGGGAAGGGCTCACCAACGGCGAGATAGCCGAAAGCCTTGGTTTGAGCGAGGGCACGGTGAAAAACTACATATCCAGCATCCTCACGTGCCTGGGCTTCAGGGACAGGGTCCAGGCAGCG
>CAZPTF010000472.1:0-3013 GCA_964589015.1 uncultured Anaerolineae bacterium | reverse complement strand
CTGCGGAAGCAGCCTGTCCCGCTGCACTCCAATATCCAACACAACGGAAATTCCCCGTTCTGCGCCGGTATATGCACAGACTCTGCACAGGATATGCCGTGGCGAATGCGCAGACATCGGGTCAACCGCCACGCACATCTCAAGTCAAAGCACCCGGTTCATCGTTCTTTTCGAATACCAGCACGAAACTTCAGAAGCTCACAGCACCCGAAAGCGCCAAGTGGCTCTCCGAATGTCATTATCGCACAACTCCAATGACCCTACCAGAGTGAAATATCACCAAAACGAGGGAAAAATTGCTCGAAAATTGTGCACGCACCCGTTGAACACGGCGATTTGCACCCCTGGCGGAAGCATGGTATACTTCCTCGAAGGATAGAATGGTAAGGGGTTCTGTCCCCAACCGCAGGAGTGAATGTACGCCACCATGCGTTTCCATCCGATGGACAGGCGATACGCCATCAAAGTAGATATTTCGATTCCCGCCCGGGGCCGACGTCCTGGGTTGGTTTCTGTTTTCCAGTCTCCACCTTTTATATGGTGGAGATTTTTTTGTGCGCTTGCACCGCGACCGGAATCTTGCTGATAGGAGAGGGAACATGAGAGAATTGCTTCGCCTGCCAGGCTTGATCGATGCTCACGTCCATTTGCGAACGCCAGGGGACTCGCACAAGGAGGATTTCGCAACCGGCAGTGCAGCGGCTCTGGCTGGCGGCTTCACGACTATCCTGGACATGCCGAATACCAGGCCACCGACGGTGGGCCGCACCGAGCTTGGCGCCAAAATCGCCGAGGCCAGGGGACAAATCCGGTGCGATGTGGGCTTCTTCCTGGGCGCAAACAACGAGAACGCCGGAGAACTCTCCCAGGCAGCGCCCAATTCAGTGGGGTTGAAGATGTACCTGGGCCAAACGTACGGGCCTCTGCTCGTTTCTGATCTGGGCATCGCGTTCGCTCATTTCGTCAACTGGGCCGGCCCCGGCCCGATCGCCGTCCATGCCGAGGGGTTGCTATTGGCAGGAGCGATCGCGCTGGCGCGCGCTACCGACTGCCCGCTCCACCTCTGTCACGTCAGTCGTCGAGCAGAAATCGCGCTGATCCGTGCCGCGAAGGAACGGGGCGCTGCGATTACCTGCGAAGTAACTCCCCATCATCTGTTCCTCACCGAACGGGATGCCAAAGCGCTCGGATCGCTGGGTTACATGAAACCGACACTGGGTACGGAAGCAGACCTGCAGGCTCTTTGGGAGAACTGCGACGTCATCGATATCGTCGCATCGGACCACGCACCGCACACGAAGGAGGAAAAGGCCGGCGAAAACCCGCCGCCGGGGGTACCCGGCCTGGAAACAACCCTGCCACTGCTGCTAACCGCTGTCCACGAGGGACGGATCCCAATCCGTCAGGTCGTGAAGTGGCTCTCGCAGAATCCCGCTTCGATCTACTGCTTGAAGCAGGTAACAGACACCACTGTCGAAGTCGATACCGAAGCTGAATGGACTCTCGGTGACGAACCACTTCATACCCGCTGTGGATGGACACCATTCGCGGGGTTCAGGGTGCGTGGCAAAGTCCGGCGGGTCTCGCTGCGCGGGGTAACCGTCTTCAACAACGGTGAGGTTCTAGCCACACCAGGCAGTGGGCGAATTGTCAAGCAGGAATGTCCACCCGAAGAGAAATCGATCAGCCAGCGTTTTGCGGACAGACTTGACCCTGATATACAGTAACATTCAAGGAGGTAAAATACCGATGGAAATGACACAGAACAATCACCGGCCGAAGGGAATCGAACAGGCTCTGCCGGCGGATTACACGGACAACGGGTTGTTTGGGCAGGACATTCTTTCCGTGCGGCAATTCAACCGCGATCTGCTGCAATACGTCTGCGACGTCTCAGACGAAATGCGCAGCATGGTGCAACGTTTCGGAAAAGTCAACCTGTTGGATGGCAAGATCCTGGGGAATCTGTTTTACGAACCCAGTACACGAACCAGCTCATCCTTCCAGGCAGCGATGCTGCGGCTGGGTGGCCGCGTGATCCCAATCAACGAAGTCACCTACTCATCGGTCACCAAGGGGGAGTCCCTACCCGATACGGTGCGCACGCTCGAGTGCTACTGCGATGTGATCGTATTGCGTCACCCGCAGGTCGGTTCGGCAGCCACCGCAGCTCACTACGCTCGCAAACCCATCATCAACGCCGGTGACGGGCATGGTGAGCATCCGACGCAGGCCCTGTTGGATTTCTTGACTATCCGTCGCGAGCTGGGACAACTCGACGGTCTCAAGGTCGCAATGGTCGGCGACCTGAAATACGGGCGGACTGTCCATTCTTTGACCCGGCTGATGAGTATGTACGATACCGATTTCTACTTCGTCTCGCCGGAGAACCTGCGCCTGCCGGCAGAGCTGCTCAGCGAGATCGAGGAGCACAAACGTCCCCACCACGAACTGATCGACGTCAACGACGTGATTTCCACAGTCGATGTCCTGTATGTCACGCGGGTGCAACGCGAACGGTTCGACGATCAGTCCGAATATGAAGCCGTGAAAGATTTCTACGTGATCGATCCCGAGCTGATGTCCAAAGCAAAACAGAAAATGGTGGTCATGCACCCGATGCCCCGCGTCCACGAGATCAGCTATCAGGTTGATGAAGACCCGCGGGCAGCCTACTTCCGCCAGATGGAAAATGGCTTGCATATGCGCATGGCATTGCTCGCCGCCGTGCTGGGCAAAGCATAACGCATGCAGGACGCGAGGCGAATGACGCACCGGATACAGACAATTCGCCTGTTTACCATTTTCTTGCTAGAATAGGTCATTCAGACGTGGACGGGTAATGCGCGTATAGCCAAATGCACACAGGGCATCTCGTCATTAGCACGACAACGCCCAGCGGAACGCACTTGTTCACCAGGCACCGGCTCGCGCAAGACTCAGAACGACTATGATAAACGGGGGAATCAGAGGATGTCTTTTTTCGACAGGTTGGCCGCAACGGCCTGCCGCA
>CAZPTF010000471.1:0-3014 GCA_964589015.1 uncultured Anaerolineae bacterium | reverse complement strand
GACCCGTTACCATAATGGTAAAGACTCCTCAACCGAACCTTATCTTGACTGCGAGTGGTAAGTATGGTAAACTAGTGTAAAGGACACTTTACCACGCAGTGTCTCCTCCCCAGGGCTACACGTTGAGTAAAGGGGTGAGAAGAAGAGCGATGAACCTATCAGAATACCTGAAGAGCGAAATTGCCAGACGCAATCTCTCTGTACGCAAGGCTTCGGAACACATCGGAATCAGCCATGTGACTTTGTTGCGTATTCTGAGCGGCGAGATGCCCAATCTGGAAACCCTCAGCAAACTCTCCGAGTGGACTCGTACCGATCTGGCGTTTCTGTTGGAGCTGCTGGGATACCACGTGGAGACGGACAATCCGGAGGTCGAAAGATTTGCTCGCCTATTCGAATATGACCCACTTTACCGTCGAATGTTCACACTATTGGAACAATTGGGGCGCGATGAACTGCAATTCGCCGTGGAGTATCTGGAATACCTGAGATGGCGACTGGGCGCACAGGGCGAAGTCCAGGAGGGTCAGTCCGTTCAGGAAGACGAAACGAAAGCAGTGGCACAACCAGCCAAATCCTCGGCGAACGTCCCTTTGAGGAGTGAGGGGTGACGGGACAGCAGAAGCTCATATTGGTCGGGTTGAGCTTATCTGTATTTGTGGTATATATCTTGTTTTATCTGGTGTTGAGCAGTGAGTTGTCCGACGATCCGGCCTTCATGCGGGCTGAAGCGGTCGTGGTGGCGCAGGAACCTTCACCGCTGCCGACGAGAACGTTGCGACCGACGTTTACCGCGACAGCGACAGCGACGGACACACCCACACCGACCGACACGCCAACAATCACCCCCACGTTTACGCCCGTTCCGACCGACACGCCTATCCCCACGGCGACCGATACGCCCAAACCCGTTGCCCCCAAGCCGACTCTGGGACCGCCCACGCCGACCGATACGCCTGTCCCTGAGGTGGATTTCCGGCTGGTCAAGGTCCGGCGGTTATCCGCTTGTGAGAATCACGGCAATCACAATATTTACATCAATGTGCTCGACAAAGACGGCAACGGGCTGCCATTCGTCAAGTTATGGGTGTCGTGGGGGCCGGATGGTGCGGAGCTCGAAACCGGTTACAAGCCGGAAATGGGTATGGGCTACGTGGATTTCCCGATGTTCAAAGGCTCGCACACCGTCGAAGTGCTGAACGCGAAGAGCGAAATCGCGCAGGGGATTACACCGGACATCCCGGTGGGCGAGCGCTGTGAAGAGACGGGAGAGGACTACGGCAATTCGCTCTATCACTATTCGTACGAAGTGGAGTTCCAGCGGACATACTGATACCCATCCGCGGAACGAACAGAGACTATCAGGTGCGGAGGTTTGCAGTGGCTAAGGGAAATGTAATCGTCAGTCAATCGGGGGGGCCGACGGCTGTCATCAACAACAGTCTGGTCGGCGTCGTCCATGAAGCGCTCGCTCAGGAAAAGGTGGGCGAGGTGTACGGTGCGTTGTACGGGATTCGCGGCGTGCTCGACGAGAATTTGATCGATATGCGCCGTGAAGCGGCAGAGACGCTGGAACGTCTCCGCGTGACGCCGGGCTCGGCGCTCGGCATGAGCCGGCGTAAGCTCACGCAGGATGACTACGGACGCATCCTGGATGTGTTCAAGGCACACGACATCCGCTATTTCTTTTACATCGGCGGCAACGATTCGATGGATACGTCGAACAAGGTCAGCAAGATGGCCATCGAGCGGGGTTACGAGCTCTACGTGGTCGGTGTGCCCAAGACCGTAGACAACGACCTGGTGATCACCGACCATTGTCCCGGTTACGGGAGTGCGGCGCGTTTCGTGGCGAACACGGTACGCGATACGGGCGTGGACACCGAGTCCGGCTACCTGTCCACACCGGTGAAGATCGTCGAGATGATGGGCCGCCACGCCGGCTGGGTCACCGCCGCGGCGGTACTGGGCAAGGTGGACGAAGCCGATCCGCCCCACCTGGTCTACATTCCGGAGCGGCCCGTGACACTGGAGACGATCTTTGCAGATATCCAGGAGGCGCATGAGAAGTACGGTGGGGTCGTCGTGGCGATCTCGGAGGGAGTCACCGACCCGCAAGGCAATCCGCTGATGACCGCAGTGCAGGCGAAGGACGCCTTTGGGCACGTCCAGTTGGGCGGGATCAGCGTGTGGCTCGCGCAGCAGGTCACCGACAATCTCGGGTTGAAATGCCGCTTCGAGAAACCGGATACGATGCAGCGCTCCAGCATCCTGATGGCATCGCCGGTCGATCAAGAGGAGGCCTACCGCGTCGGGCGGGAAGCCGTGCGCTTCGCCGCCGCAGGCCAGACCGATTGCATGGTCGCGCTCAAACGCGAACCCGGTCCCACCTACCATTGCACGACCTTCGGTGTTCCGCTGAGCGAGATTGCCAATCAGGAGAAGAAGATCCCCGCTGAGATGATCGGAGCGGATGGGCACTCGATTACGGCGGCATTCGTCGACTATGCGCTGCCGCTGATCGGCGGGGAACTGCCGCCCTACGCGCGGCTGGCCCGCCACGCCGTGTCGAAGAAACTCTGAAGTCGTCGAGTTTTCCCATGGCGCAGACGTGCCACTCGTGGAGCCAGCGATAATCCGCGAGCAGGCCACACGCTATTACGGAGCAGCTCAGCGTAGAGCGCGAGGCGCGAGACCCCGCAGCGGCGCGCCGGGTGGCACCAGGCAGGTTGTTTCTCAGCAACGGCGTTTCGCCGGCTCCCCAGCCCCAATAGACGTGGTGGGGAGCCTTTCATTTTACTGGGCCAATGGGTAGCTGCCGGTCGGATGGGCCGGCGGCGGGAGCTGCAGGGACGCACGCAGCGCGGCACGGTCGATGTCCAGCTCCCAGGTGCCGGGCATGCCCTGTTCCTGCGCGGAGATCGAGACGTGCGCCAGCGCGATGCCATCGTCGAGCGCATTGTGTGTGGATACCGACGTGAGCAACAGCGCCGTCGCCGTAAAGATGAGCCGCC
>CAZPTF010000470.1:0-3023 GCA_964589015.1 uncultured Anaerolineae bacterium | reverse complement strand
ATGTACTGGGCGGTCTCATCGATGCGCTCGCGCAACGCACGAGCCAGGTCTCGTTGCGCCCTGCGGAGATTGGCTCCGTCCCCAGCGTTCTGCAACCGGCGATAAGCATCGAGCGTGAACTTGGAATCGATGGGGACTATCTTGCCGTCGGGCAGGTGGATGGCCTGCTCTACCCTCGTGCCGTCCCGGAACACGAAAGGCCCATGATAGGTGGGGATCAAGCTGTCGAGCAACGTTCCCAGCATTTGTTCCCCCCACACACCGCGCTTCTGGGTCACCTTGAGGACATTGGAAAGCTCGTTGACTTGCTCGCCGACGGTGACCAGCTCGCCGAGCTGGGAGCGGATCTGCCCGAAGACCTCCAGATGGCGCGCGACGTTCTGCATGCCACCGGTGACCTGAGTGTTCAGCCCGTTCAGGATGCCGGCGCTATAGGCGGTGTGTGCCTGCTGCGCTTTGAGCGCGGAAGCGAATACCATAATCAGGACAAGGACGAGCAGGATCAGCAAGGCCAAAAGTCCAATTATGACAGCCTGAATTGGATCGATAGCATTCATCGTGTTCATCCCTTCCTCGGCGCCTCGTAGGCAGCCACGGGGGTTTACTCCTGCGTTTTTGGCGCGTGTGCTCCGGTCGCTGTTTTGTGCCGGGGACATCAAAGGCCCGGCAATTGCCTTCCGTCAACCGGACCAATCTTCACTTCGAGTTTGGCCTGCTTCGATCTCCGCCTCGCTCGCCCGGCCGACGCTGAATTCGTCGCTCCCTTGTTGGTCGGAACCCGTAGTCCCGGGCGATCTCGAAGCCGATCGGAGCGACGGCCAGGACCACCATCAAGTGTAGCGCTGTCGATTGCGTTGGTGTGTATTGAATGGCTACACGTACACCCGGCTGTCGAGATTACTTCGTGCGGATGTCCCTGCGCTCACGCCTTATGCCGGGCGGAACAGGTCTTCGAGTGCGCGGATGGTCTTCTCGACGGCGGCGTCGGGAGCGAGTGTGTACTGAAAGCCCAACTCGGCAGAGACAGCGCCCCGGTAGCCGGTTTCCCGAATTGCGTGGACGAAGGGTGCGAAGTCAATGCCGCCTTCGCCGGGAATCAGATGGGCGTCACTGTCGCCGAAATTGTCGTCGATATGGATGTGGAACGGAATGCCTTGCAGGCTGTGGACGACTGCGGCGAGGTCCTCGCCGTTTACGGAGGCGTGCCCCGTATCCAACAGAATCCCGAGCCGGTCCGAACCGATCTCCTCGATCATGCGCAGGCCGTCCGCGACGGTCAGGATCAGGGTGCTTTCGAAACGGTGTGCCGGTTCGATGAGCAACACGGTATCCGTGCCTTTCGTGTGTGCAAGCAGCTCCAGGAAACTCCTCCGGAGCTGTGCCCACCCGCGCACGAGGTCCTCACCGGCGAGCGTCATCCCCGGACACAAGCTGACGTGGCGTGCGCCGAGTGCACGTGCGGTGCGGATCGCGTCCTTGATGTAAGCGACGCTATCGAGCCGCACCGTCTCGTTCATGGAACAGAGGATTGATGGGTAGCGGAACTGCGCCGGAATGAAGTTGGGTATGGCCATACCGTGGGTGTCCAGCAGAGTTCGGATGTCCGCGATCTGGTCGTCCAGGTCGCGGCGATAGGCATGCGGCCTGCCACCCCAAATCTCGACACCCTGGTACCCGAAGGTATGCAGGCGGCGAATGGCCTCCTGCAACGAGTAATTGAAATAAACGAACGAAGATTGCGCAAAGAGCATATCAGTCGCCACCTAAGCCAGTACCAGCAGTGCGGCACGCATTCTGTCGAGCGCTTCTTCCAGTATCGCGCGCGGACAGGCGAAGTTCAGCCGGACGAAACCTTCACCACCCTGCCCGAAGGTTACCCCATCGTTCAAGGCGACCCGCGCCTCCCGCAGGAAGAACTCGTACGGATTACCGGGGATGCCGGCCTCACGGCAGTCGAGCCAGGCCAAGTAGGTTCCTTCGGGCTTGCTCATCGTCACGCCGGGCAGGTTCGTGTTGACGTAATTGTACAGAAAATTTCGATTTGAACCCAGGTATTGCAGTACCGCATCCAGCCAGGGTTGTCCCTCACGATAGCCGGCCAGTGCAGCGGTGTAGCCCATGACGTTCATGCCGTGGACCAGACCGGTGTGGATGTGCGTCATGGCTCTGCGAAGCGTTGGGTTCTGAATGATCGCGACCGAACATTGCAGCCCGGCGATGTTGAATGTCTTGCTCGGGGCCATTAGCGTGATTGTGCGGTTTGCTATCTCCGGTGCCAGGGAAGCGATCGGAATGTGGTGGTGTCCCGGGTACACCAGGTCGCAATGAATCTCATCCGCGCAGATGGTCACATCGTGGCGCAGACAGCTCTCGGCGAGCCATTCCAGTTCCGCGCGGTGGAAAACGCGTCCGACGGGATTGTGCGGGTTGCACAGGATGAAAAGCCGCGTCTGCTCGCTGATCGCCTGCTCGAAGCGGTCGAAATCGATCGCGTAGTGCCCGTCCGCCTCGCGAGTCAGCTCCATTTGCTGGGCGGCCCGTCCGGTCAGCGCGGGTGCCTTCGGGATCGGGAAATACACTGGCGTCTGGAACAGCACTCCTTCACCCGGTCCGGCAATGGCGTGGCAGGCCAGGTTGAATCCCGCGATCACACCGGGGAAATAGACCACGTCTTCCGTCGTTACCTGCCAGCCGTAGCGTTCGTGCAAACGCGCCACGACGACTTCGCTCAGTTCTCGTGGCGGGCTGCCGTATCCGAATATCCCGTGATCGACACGCTCGCGCAAGGCGCGGAGGATCGGCTCGGGCGCCATGAAGTCCATGTCCGCCACCCACAGCGGGAGCACGTCGTCTCCATAGCGTCGCCATTTAGTGCTATCGGTGCTACGTCTCTCGATTCGTCTGTCAAAATCGTACATGTTACATGCTCCCTTGCAGAGTCTCCTGTCGGGAATAGAATACCCGACAGCACGCCGGATAATCATAACCCTTTGGGAGGCATTGTCAAGTGGCGGCAGCCCCAG
>CAZPTF010000469.1:0-3034 GCA_964589015.1 uncultured Anaerolineae bacterium | reverse complement strand
CTTCGCTTCCATGATCCACCTCCTCAAGAAGCTTCGTTGGCACCGGTCTCGACTTCTCCCGGTGCAAGCGTTCCAGTCACCATATCCATTGCAATACTGCCCGGCAAATTTGCGCGCGTCTGCACCTCCTTTCGTCTTGCTCGTGGCTGCAGCGTCGCAGTCCCATTTCCCTCGTTCTGCAGATCACAGCTTGAATAGCGCTTGCGCATTCTCACGTAAAATTCTCTGCCCGAACGTGATCGCTTCCAGTGGCGTGCAGTATCCGGCCTCGACCTTCTCCGCAAGCACTTTGTTGATCACCTGGCGGGCGAGCCGTGAATGTCCGTAGCTTCCTTCCACGATGTGATCGTCGCCGCCGAACCCCAGGATCTTGTTGATGGGGATCGTCTCCAGCCATTCGTGGAGAATCTCACCGGCCATCCACGGCGAAATGATGTGCATCCAGCACAGGTCGGCGTACACGTTGGCAAAGTTCTTCGCCAGGCAGGCAAGCTCGTGGTGATAGGGATAGCCCGCATGGAAGATATCGAAACGCGCGCGGGGGTAGCGCAGAAAGAGGTCGGTCAGCAGTGTGGGCCGGCTGTTCGTGATCACGTTGCCGTTGCCTTCGAGTAAGCCGGTGTGGATCTGAATCGGCAGGTCGTGCTCGATCGCCGCGCGGATGATCCGGTGCGCGATGTAATCCTGGCAGGGTTTCGCCTCCGTGAAAGAAACACCTTGCGCGGGATGGCGGAACAACCGGTTGAATGAGATCTCGGCTTCGTGATGGGTGACGTGTTCGTAGTGAATCGTTCGCTGATACGCCAGCCCCATCTTCACGGCGACGATACCTGCTGCTACTTTCCGCGCGACATCGACGTGCAACGCATCGACCAGATCGTCCAGCGCCTGGATCGCCGTATCCGTCTCGTACTCCAGCCGCGCGAGGTCCACCAGATCGCGGATCCACACGAAGCGATCGAAACGGATCGCCGGCACGAACAGATCGCGGTCGACGTCCGTCGTTCCGCAATCTGCGACACACCACTCGATATTGGCACGTTCACGCAGTACGATCCTATGCCACCCAACCCGATTCGATGCCTGCAACGCCTCAGACAACGCACGGTATGTCCCCTCGTTGAGATCGTCGATCCCGAACAGATCTTTCACCGCAACCAGCAGACAGCGTGCATAGCCGGTGTTACGCGTCTTCGTCCAGTACGGGGCAAACATCCGCCACTTCGCAGCGAGCGCTAGTTCCGCAGCAGGCAGCCGCTCCGCGAATGGGTAGACCTCGTCGCGTGGGTCCATCTGCCGTCCGACCGAGTCGTTCATCTCGCGTGCCGGCTTGCGGATCGCCTCCAGCTCATCCGGCGGCATTCCTGCAGAAATCAGATCGCTGCTCAGATAGTGGGGAAAAAGGTAGGTGAAATCGAGGTCCAGACCGAGGCGCACCGCCTCACGCGCAGTGTGCTCGTGCGTGTCGATCAAACTCACGCCGCTCAGAGCTTCGGCAATCGTCTGCAACGCGGTAGAGTACGTCATGCGGACCTCCTGACAGCCCGGCACGGTCAGGCGACCTGGTGCGGATTCATGAAAGGGAAGCCATCCATTCCGTCATAAATTGTCTGGGAAAACGTTTGCACAATCATTATACCATACGTGCAAACGTTTGTCAAGAATTTTCACGATAATTGACAGGGGGCTGTACTGGTGGTAGTATTGTCGCAGATTGGCACAACACGGACCGGCGGAGAGAATTCCAATGCCCGTATCCATCAAGGACATTGCCAGAGAAGCGAACGTGTCGTACAGCACGGTCTCACGGGCGCTATCCGATAACCCCAGACTCAAACCGGAAACGCGCGAGCGCATTCAGCGTCTCGCTGCGGAGATGGGCTATTCGCCGAGCGCGGTCGCCCGTAGCCTGGTGACCAACCGTACGCACACCATCGGCATCATCGCCACGACGATGACCGACTTGTTTCAGGCCGAGGTTGTGTGGGCTGTCGAACAGCGCGCAATTGCCCACGACTACAGCGTCATCCTCACGCAATCGGGACGGCAGTCGGAGCGCGAGTTCTCGGAGATCGAAGCCCTGCGCGAGCGGCGCGTCGACGGGATCATCCTCATCTCCGTGCGCGCGTGCGGACCCTACGCCTCTCTGTTACAGGGGAGCGGTATTCCTCTGGTCTTCGTCAACGACCCGGGTCCCACTGGGTACGGACATTCGGTCCGTGTCGACAACCTCGACGGCGCACGCCTGGCCGTGCAGCACCTGCTCGACCTGGGACACCGCCGCATCGCCTACATTTCGGGACCGCGTGGCACCTGGGGGAACACCGAGCGGCTCGCCGGATACACGCAGACGCTGCACGCCGCCGGCATCGCCCCAAACCCGGACCTGATCGTCAGCAGCGCTGGTCAGCCCGCCGACGGCGTCCACGCAATGCACGGCTTGTTACGCCTGCCGTCGCCGCCCACCGCGGTGTTCTGCTACGACGACGGCCTCGCCCTCGGTGCGATGCGCGCCGCCTTCGCCGCCGGACTGCACGTCCCGCGCGACGTCTCCGTCGTCGGCTTCGACGACATCGAGCTCGCGCCGTTTTTCCAGCCCCCGCTGACCACCATCGTCCAGGCACCACAGGAACTCGGCGCACACGCCGTCGAAACTGTCATCGCCCTGCTCGCCGGCGAGGATGTCCCTCGCGCGCACATCATCCCCAGCCGCCTCGCCATCCGCAGCTCCACCGCCCCGCCACCAGCTTAGCGGCAGCCACAATGGGCTGCCCGAAGTTTATTAGGACCAACGACGCTCGTCCGACCCTCACACCGTACGACGAATTAGACATCGGCGAAGACCGGCAGTATAATTCGTTCATTGATTTACTACCGCACGATAAGTGAGGCTTCTCGACCATGTTCAGAGTACGAGATTTTGTCGGGGCACGGCTATACGGCAGCGAAGAAGACGTGATCCAAGACGCCCTCCGTCATTTGCTGCGCGCACGACCAGATTTGCGCATCGATCTGGCCCTGTATCGCTACGAAA
>CAZPTF010000468.1:0-3058 GCA_964589015.1 uncultured Anaerolineae bacterium | reverse complement strand
GAATCTTGCCGGCGTGCTTCTTGTACAGCTCGGTGATGTCGGTCCATGTCTTCAATTCGGCCACTTCCGCCGGATCGACGTACTTGGGGTTGTAGACCATGAAGATGCCTTCGGCGCCCTGGATACGGAACGCGGTGTTGTCCATCTTCATGTAGTCCGGCAACAACGAGGCCAGCGGGATCAGGGGCGAGGCCATGACGTCCGGCGCCACGAGACCCTGCTGGATCGCCTGACCGACGAACAGGTTCTCGGTACCCATCAGGTCGATCGGGGCCTGTGCATCGTCCTTGGCGGCCTTGAGCTGCTCGATAATCCCATCGCCCTCAGCAGGCACGAACTGGAATTCGATGTCCACACCGTAGACTTCCTTCACCCAGGCCTGGAACCAGGATGGCTGGTACTGGGAACGCACTTCGCCCGAAGGGAAGCCACTGATAATGAGCTTGGCCCCTTCGTCCTGAATGGCCTTCGCCACTTCCTCTTTCGGAACGTCTGGAACGATGTCGCCGCCCCAGGCAACTCCACCGGTGGTCGGATCGATGGTCGGGGTGGGTTCAACAACAGCCTCCGTGGTGGCCTCTTGTGCTGCCAACGGGATGGCGCCCAGGCTGCCAAGGACAAGCGCAACCAAGAGCATCGCGGACACTAGACGAAACAGCTTATTCTGACTCATTTTCCTCTCCTATTTCGATGCAACCCATATTGCATCTCCGTGTTAGATGACGACAGGACAGTGGTACGGTACATCCCAGCTTGCTTGTGGTGTCATCACCTCCTCTCAGATGCCGATCAGGCAGACGGCAGTCACCATCGACCGATAAGTGAGGTCGTTCCCCCCTTTAGAGCTTCGCCAGCGCGACTTCGAAGATATCGAGACCTTTCATGGCCAGCTCTTCCGTAATGGTCAGCGGCGGTGCGAAACGAATCACGTTCGAGTAAAAGCCGATGGGTGGAATGAGCGCCAATCCGTTGCGGATGCACTCCTCGATCAGGGCGATGGTTGCTTCCGGTGCGGGTTCCTTCGTCACCGGATCGTTGACCAATTCGATACCCTGCGCCAATCCCATACCACGGACATCGCCGATGACAGGATACTTCTGCTGAATGGCTTTCAGCCGTCCCAGCATCATGTTGCCGATACGGGCGGCATTCTCTGGAAGATGCTCCTCCTGGATGACCTCGAGAGATGCCAACCCTGATGCACAAACCAATGGATTTCCACCATAGGTACTGGAGATGGAACCCGGACGGAGCGCTTCCATGATCGGCTTGCGCGCAACGACGGCGCTTGCCGGGACACCGCTCGCCAGGCCCTTGGCCAGACACACGATGTCCGGGACGATACCGTATTGCTCGAAAGCAAACATAGTCCCCGTGCGTCCAAATCCCGATTGCACTTCGTCGAAAATGAACAGCGCACCCAAAGAGCTCGCCAGCTTACGCACGCGCTGTACCCATTCTTTCGGCGGGAAGATGCCGCCACTCGCACCCTGATACGGTTCGGTCAGGACGCACGCGACGCTCCCCCCCGACGTCGATTCGAGCACGCGCTCGATGAAATCGTAGCACAGCAGATCGCACTCCGGATAGGTCTTGCCGAACGGGCAGCGATAGCAGTACGGGAACGGCGCATGCAACACGCCCGGCACGAACGGGCCGAACGGTGCTTTGATGGAACGTTTCCCGCCGACGCTCATCGGCATGTAGGTGCGACCATGAAACCCCCCGTAAAACGACAGGATTTCGTAGCGCCCGGTGTATGCGCGCGAAATCTTCACCGCCGCATCGATGGCTTCCGACCCGCTCGAAAGAAAAAGAATCCGCTTGAGATCTTCGGGCATGAGCGAAACGACACGTGCAGCAAATTCGGAGCGGAGGGGGTGCGCAGTATCATAGCAATTGATCAGTTTCCCGACTTGATCGCGCAGCGCAGCTACGACCTTGGGATGGGAGTGTCCGGTATTGACCACCAACACACCCGCAGAGAAGTCAATGTATGTATTGCCATCCGGATCCCAAACCACACAATTTTCAGCACGATCCCATACCAGAGGCAACGGTTCAGAGATCGATGGGGCAAGGTACTGGTCCTGCTGCTGCAACACCTTGCGCGCATTGGGACCAGGAGGCGTTACCTTGATGTCGGGTACTTTCATCGTACACAGCTCCTTTCAATTCCTTCCAGTGCAGAAGAGGTTATTTTGCCACGAGCAAAGAACGGTGTGGAACTACAGCGCCGCCAGACCATTGACACCGCCCGCTGCAGCCAAGGCGTCGGAATCCTTCAACTGCTGCTCAACGGATTGCAGGTGCGCGATCATGGCTGCCCGTGCACCTGGCGCATCACGCCCCGCGACACACTCGAATATGCGGGCGTGTTCCTGCCGGTCTTGGACGAACGGCGTCGAGATGTGCATCGTTTTTTGGCGCATTTCACGCAGCAGGTCAATCGTGGAATCCAACACGAGCAAAAACACCGGATTGCCGGTGGATTCGGCGAGCACCGCATGAAAAGCCTGATCGTGCTCGATGAAACGCTCCGGGACGTATTTGGTTTCTTCCATCGCTTCAAGGGATCGCCGCATGCTGGCAATGTGTTCCGCGGAGCCACGTGTGGCTGCCAGATACGCGATCTCCGGCTCGAGATAGCGGCGAAACTCCAGGCAGTCTTCAACCGTGCCCTGCCGCATACGCACGAGAAACGAGAGAGGCCGTGAAACACTGAGGGATGACGGATTGCGTACGAATGCGCCTTTCCCGGGGCGGATTTCGAGGAGACCCGCCCGCTCCAGAATGCGCATCGCTTCGCGAATCACCGACCTGCTCACACCGAGGAGCTCCGCCAAACGACGTTCCGGCGGAATTGCATCACCGGCACTGAGCTGCTTGGAGATAATCAGTGATTCGATCTGCCGTACAACGACCTCATGCAAGCGTTCCGTGCTGACTGCACTAAACATATCGTCGTTGGTCCAATGCGGGTTGTCCATAATACCATCCTCATATCTGGTGTCCTGGTGGTCTGACCGCACAATCATGATAACACAATTTCGTGTTC
>CAZPTF010000467.1:0-3063 GCA_964589015.1 uncultured Anaerolineae bacterium | reverse complement strand
TGTTGGGGGTGCTCGGTACGGTGGCGATCCTGTCGGCCAGCGCCGACATGTCCGCTGCGCGGACGTGGTACCTGGAGAAGGACGGTAGCGGCGATTTCACGGTGATCCAGGAGGCGGTGGACGCGGCGGCCTCAGGCGACACGCTGCGGATCGGGCCTGGGCGGTGGTATGAGCACTGGGTGGTGATCAATAGCCAGGTTTTCTACACTCGGGTGAACGACAAATAGCTGACGTTTATCGGCTCCGGACAGACGACGACGATCATCGGCCATGAGGCGCCACCGTTTTCGGGTTCGACCATTGGTGTCGCATTTTACATAGTCGGTGGAGAGGGCACGTCTCGATTCGAAGACATCGGCTTCGACATGCCTGGGTTCCATGGGAATGCGATCTGGCATGAAGGAAGTCGGCTTGAAGTCGAGAATTGCCGATTCACGCGGTTGTCGGGTGGTATCTTTACGACATGTATCGGCGGCGGTTTCGTGCGCAACTGCGAGTTCTTGAACGTCAACTACAACGGCTTCGGCCAGGGCATCGCGGCCTACACGCCGGCGCGCGATCTGATGATCGAGGATTGCACGTTCACGAACTGTTCGGAGGCATTTCGGGCGGACTGGGGCGGATGCCAGGATATCACGGTTCAGAACTGCGTGATGACGGGGGGACGAGCAGGGATCGGCTTCTACAGCGGGGCCTCAGGGACAGTGCGTAATTGTATCATCACAGGGCAGAATCAATGGGGGATCGTGTTGAATCGGTTTGGGCTTGTTATAATTGAAGATAGTTTTGTCTCTGTAGCATCGACTGGTATCTACGCGACAGCACTGGGTATATGGGATCCTGGACATGGTACAATCGTAGTTCATAACAACATGTTTGAATCAAACGGGCGTGTGGTTTTAGTCGGGTCGCCTCTTGTCAACCTCGATTGCCGCAACAACTATTTCTTGCAACGCGACGGGCAGGGATGGTTGGCGATAGGGACAACGAACTACACCGGTCCGTTGCTCAATCTGGATTTCACGGGCAACTACTGGGGCACCACGGACGTGGACTACATCTCGCAGTGGATCTTGGACAACCACGACAACCCGGAGATACATTTCACCATCGATTTCGTGCCAATGGCGGACAGCCCGGTGCCGGTAGAGCAGAAGACCTGGAGCGAGGTGAAGGGGCTGTTCAGGGAATAGTGTCGGGTGTCCTTGGGCGCGGGCAGGCGCAAACGTCAAATTCTTAGAATTTTCCGCTTTTGCGTCCAATATGGGGAGCCAGCTTTCGTCGAAGGGCCTTCCAGACCAACGCTTGTTGACGGCGCGCCGCTCAGGGCGCGTTTTTCGTGCGCGGATAAGTGGTTGGGGTAAAAGAGTTACGGGGGTCGGGTTGGTTGATGCGATTCGGGGGTGGATTCTGAGAATTTCTGGGGTTCCGCCGGCCGGCAGTCTTGGGCTGCCTGGATGCTCCGTTTCTTAGGTTTCGTGCGGTGGGTGAAATTCCGCTTTACACAGACCGGTAGCGAACTGGTCCTGTATAGGTGCAATCGCGGCTACTTCTCCGAGGCTACGACAATGTGGTATGCTGGCCAAGGGCGCAGGCGTACGGCTGGGGTGGTCGGATTATCGTGAAGTGGCCTCTAGGAAAGCCGGGGCGGTTCACCCCCTCACGGCAGCGGCGCCGGTTTCAAGGTGACGTACACCTGAATCACGGGCGCACCGCTACAGCACGACCGATCGCCCCGTGGATGCACGTGTCGCCCTCCGACGGTCGGCCGAAGCGGATGCCGGCGTGGAACGGCTCCGGGAAGCACGGCCCATCCTCGCGGCTCCACCCCGAGTAGAACATCACCAGCTGGTCGTCCTCCACCACCAGGGTGGGCGCCATCAGGCCCCAGGCGTCGAACTCAGCCTCCGGCAGCAGCAAGTCGAACGGACCGAAGAATGTGACGCCGTCGTGAGAGCGGTAGAGTACGATCCGTTCCTCGCGGTGAAACTCTCCTGCTGTGCCGATGGTCGCGAACACGTGGTACGCCCCGTCGAACCGTTTGACCTCGGTGATGTTGGCCTCGGCGAGCAGGTACCCCGAGGGTAGTTCGAGAGGTTCGAGATCCGGCGTGAACACCGCCCGCGCCAGGCCGACCGAAACGATATCCTGACCCGGAACCTCGGGCGGTAGGTCGGCACGGGAGAGGCCCACGCCCACGTAGAACACCTCGAGGTTGCCGTCGTCATTCACCACCACGCTGGGTTCCTGGGTGTTGTTGTCGAAGTTCGTGGCGCCTGTATCGTACGGAAGCAAGGGTTCGCTGCGAGCGACGAAATCTGCATCGTCGACGAGGAGGCGCTGGCGGATGCTTGCGCCGTTCAGGTCCAGCGTCGCGGCTCCGACCTGGTATCGTTGCGGGAATGGTTCGCCGCTGTGGATGCCTGTGGCAGAGTACAGCAGCAGCAGACGATCTCCCACGATGGCGACATGTGGAGTTTCCAGGTCGCCGCATTGCCAGGACTCCTCGCCGGGCAGCAGGACGGGTCGACCGCGGAACTCCCAGGTTCGGCCGCTGTCGTCCGAGAAGGCGTAGCCGATGCCGGTGACCACGTCCATGATGTTGCAGGCGCCGAGATCGCCGGCGCTCCAGGAGTAATAGTACTCGCCGCCGGCATTGCAGAAGTACGAACAGTAGAACAGGTGGTAGCCGTCGCTGTCTGCGATGATCCCGGGATCGGTCGGAAAGATCGGCCAGCCGGCGGTGCCGGAAGACACCACCGGCACGGTCGCGGGGTCGCGTTCAAAGCGCAGGCCCGCCGGGGGCGGTGGCGTCGCGACGATGCTGGTGTTGTCGCTGGAGCAGCCGGTTGCCGAGAACGGCATCATGAGGAACCAGGCTACGGCGAGGTGACGAGGGCGTATCATGGCGGCCTCCTGACGATTGTCGCGAATGGCTGTCGATCCGGCTCTACCTTACTGAACCGCTCTGCGTTATTAACCCGGATTATTCATGAAGGACCGGCTGTGAAAGGTCAAATGCTTGCCAGGACACGCGTTCTCGGATCGGCTCGGTCAACGTAC
>CAZPTF010000466.1:0-3093 GCA_964589015.1 uncultured Anaerolineae bacterium | reverse complement strand
TGGGCGTGCTCTCTAGCGCATTGGTCGTGTCAAAGAAGCTACACTTGTCACCCGAAAGCCTGAATGCATCCTGATACCGCTGCGTTTTTGACAGCCGCCGGATTTGGTGATATAATAGCCCCAGCAATTGGATAAGCCCCTGTGGCGGAATTGGCATACGCGGCAGGTTGAGGGCCTGTGCCCTTTCGGGCGTGGTGGTTCGAGTCCACTCAGGGGCATCTGCAAACAAGGGCAACCTGACATGGTGCAAGGGGGCCCTTGCGTTTTTCAGTCACCCGCATAATAATATGACTGGGCAGTGAAATGGAATCACTGCCCAGTTTCATTTCCCCCATCAATCAACCGAATCGACCTGCAATGGCACTCTCAGGCGGAACGCCTGGTCGGTGTCGGTGTCTTGGTTTTCGTGGGCGTTTGTGTCGGTTTCGGCAGCGATGTGGATGTCGGGGCCACGGTTGGTTTCAGCGTAGCCGTATCGGTCGGTTTGGGTACCGGCGTATTCGTCGGCTTAGGCGTCGGTGTGTTGGTCGGCACTGGCGTATTCGTCGGCTTGGGTGTCGGCGTGTTGGTCGGCACCGGCGTATTCGTCGGCTTGGGTGTCGGCGTGTTGGTCGGCACTGGCGTGTTCGTCGGCTTAGGCGTCGGCGTGTTGGTCGGTACCGGCGTATTCGTCGGTTTAGGCGTCGGCGTGTTGGTCGGCACCGCTGTATTCGTCGGCTTGGGTGTCGGCGTATTGGTTGGCACTGGCGTTGGTGTGTCGGTTGGTGTTGCGGTATCGGTCGGTACTGCGGTGTTCGTCAGCGTTACGGTGGGAGTATCGGTCGGAATGGGGGTCGGCGTTGGCGTCGGTCCACATCCCGTCACCAGCGCAATTATGCAGAACAAGGCCACAACGATAGGAACGTAACGTCTCATTGAATCTCCTCCTTGCTTGGCACCGGACTTGAGCTGTTCACGAACCATCAATTGAGAGGGGAAAACCTATCCGCGGGGCAATCGCTGCACCACACGGTTATTGTATCACACGTCGATGGTGATGTCAACGTTTATTCGTCGAATGAGTGCATCCAGGACAATTAGCGGCAAGCGCATCACGTTCGACGTGACAAATCACAGGAGTTTGTGCGCGCGTTACCAGACTATGCCGGTCTATTGCAGTGCAGACCAGCGCGCGGTCCACCCAGGCGCATCAGCCCCGGCATAACGACGGTGGCGTCGGAGATTGCCGTAGTAGCAGGCGTGAGGTCTGACTCGGCCAATCTCCGCACTTGCCTGGCGGTCCGTTCACGTGACTGGTCGCACAAGCAGAGTACGCTAAGGGTGGCAGGCAAGAACAAACCTTGCGTCCGAATCTGCTGAGTCACGTCTCCAGCGTGGCAAGTCCGCTGATCGAGGGTATTTTGCCCCGCCGGTTACGTGCTTTTTTGTGGATTGTAGTATAATAATCAGCCGGGTGACCGATGCGACAAGCCGGCACAGTGACAACCGAGTTTACGGAGGGGAGCATGAAGAAAGGCGCAACGCCCGAGCTCCAATCGCACACGCTATTTCCCGGCCCCACCCAAAACGCAGTCCGAAACGCAGTGATCGTCTTCGTGGTGTTGGGGATCTGTCTGTGGTTCGGCGGACAATGGTTTGCCGGCTGGGAGATGGCGGGACACCGTACACAGACCTTATCCAATGCTATGTTGTATGGGACTGGGCTCTCGGAGGCGATCAACCGCCGGCTGGCGTTGCTGCGCGGCTTACACGCCGGTGTCAAGACTTCCTTGGAGACTGGAAGAGAGCAAACGGCAAGAGATTTCGAATTGTTCGCGAGCGGCCTGTACGCCGGCACACCCGGTATCCGCAATCTCGCTGTCGCCCCGAACGGTGTGATGCAGTACGTGTATCCCCTGCAAGGCAATGAGAACGTTCCAGGACACGACCTGATCCACGATGAGCGGCCCGACGTGCGTGCGGATGTCCAGCGCACTATCGATTCCGGGCGGACTGTGCTGAGCGGTCCGTACGAGCTGCGCCAGGGGGGACTGGGGCTCGTCGCCCGAGAGGCCGTCTACCACAACGATGCGTTCTGGGGACTGGTCGCCATCGTCCTCGATCTGCCACCCCTGCTGCAGGAAGCTGGTATAGAGGGCACGTCCGCACCGCTGCAAATGGCGCTGCGTGACGGCAGCGGGACTGTTTTCTACGGTAATGCCAGCGTGTTCGACGATGCTCCCGTCATCGCTCGCGTCAGTCTACCGGACAGAGCCTGGGAGCTGGGGGCCATCCCGCGCGGAGGATGGGGCGAAGAATCACGTTCGCAAGCGTTGCGGATGTGGACATTCGTACTGGTGATTGCTGCCCTGCTCGCCGGTATGACCTACTTGATCTCCGACCGCCAGTTACGCCTGGCGCACGCCGTCCAGCAGAGAACGGAAGACCTCGCTCGGACCAACGCAGCACTGGAAAAAGAGTTAGCGGACCACCAGAGAACCGGCGAGGCACTCGGGCATGAGCAGCACTTGCTCCGCACGTTCATGGACAACACGCTCGATTTCATCTACTTCAAAGATACCGCAGGCCGTTTCGTCCGTGTGAACCGGGCGATGGCGAGACTGGTTGGGCTGTCAATTCCGGATGAGCTGATCGGCAAGACGGATCATGATTTCTTTCCCCGCGAGCACTGTGCCTCAGCCGCCGCCGACGAGGCACACATCATCGCGACAGGCGAACCGCTCATCAGTAAACGGGAAAGTGAAACGCGCAAAGACGGCAGCGTGCTGTGGCGGACGACGACGAAAGTGCCGATCATGGACGAACTCGGCAACGTCAGTGGAATTGCCGGCATCTCACGCGATGTGACCGAGCAGGTTCAGATGGAAACTGATCGCGAGGAGCAGCGCCGGATGCTCAAGACGTTGTTGGACACCTTGCCGGACATTATCGTGTTCAAGGATACCGCGTCCGTCTTCCGCGTCTGCAACCAGAAGGCGTGTGATCTGTACGGTCTGGCGGAGAGCGAGCTGATCGGCAAGACCGATTTCGATCTCTATCCGCCTGATCTCGCGCAAGCGTTCAGGGAGGAAGAAGTGCGCGTCATGACCGAGG
>CAZPTF010000465.1:0-3121 GCA_964589015.1 uncultured Anaerolineae bacterium | reverse complement strand
TTACCTGACGGTGGCGCAGAATCTGTTTCTGGGTCACGAACCGCTGCGCGCCGGACTCCCGCTGATCGATCACGGTCTGCTGTACCGCCAGGCGACGGAAGTGCTCAAGCAGCTCGGGATTGAGGTGGCAGCGAACACGGTACTGAATCGCCTGCCGCTCGCCGTGCAAATGATGATCGAAATCGGCAAGGCGCTGTTTGCGGATGCCAAGATCATCGTAGTGGACGAGCCTTCGGCGGCGATGACATTGCACGAGCTGCACATGCTTTTCGAGTGGATCCGCGAGCAGCGTAGTCGCGGCGTGGCGTTCATCTACATCTCCCACCGCCTGGACGAGCTGTTTTCCATCGCCGACCGGGTGACGGTCCTGCGGGATGGGCAATTGGTTGACACATTTCCGATTGAGGGCGCAACGACCAAGAGCATCGCAACGATGATGACCGGACGCGATCTGGACACCGAGCAAGACATCTTCGTCCGCGAACAAGTGGCCAGTGGTGAGGAGGTGCTGCGGGTTGAGAACCTCAGCGATGGCCAGTTGTTGCGAGACGTCTCTTTTCAACTGCACCAGGGTGAAATCATCGGGTTCGCCGGCCTGGTCGGGGCCGGGAAGACCGAGCTGGCGAAGTGTATTTTCGGTGCGCGCCCATATCCCAGCGGCCAGGTATTCCTGCGCGGGCAGGCCGTCCGGTGGGAAACGCCGCGGCAGGCCATCGCCGCAGGGGTTGCTCTGGTGGCGGAGGACAGACGGCACGAGGGGTTGATCACGATCCTGAACGTGCGGGACAATATCACGTTGCCGGCGCTCCGGCAACTCAAGGCACTGGAAGTCTTCATCGACTGGGGAGGTGTGCATCGCCTGGTGGATGGCTACATCAAGCATCTGAATATCGTGACCCCCAGCCCGCTGCAGCTCGTCATGAACCTGAGCGGTGGAAACCAGCAGAAAGTGGTGTTGGCAAAATGGTTGTCTACCAATGCCTCTGTGTTCATCTTCGACGAGCCGACGCGCGGCATCGACGTAGGTGCAAAGCAGGAGATCTATGCGTTGATGAACGAGCTGACGGCGAATGGGGCCAGCATTCTGCTCATGTCTTCGGAGTTACCCGAGGTGATGGGGATGAGCGATCGGATTCTGGTCATGCGCCAGGGTCGCATCGTGCAAGAATTCAAACATGGGACAGTAACTGAATCTGAGCTGATGGCATGTGCAAGTGGAGGCGAGAGAACCGATGAGTAATTCTGCAAAATCGTCATCTTCAGCTGTTCCGGTTGAGGGCTTTGGAAGTAAGCTGGGCCGCTTTCTGTCGCAAAACGGCCTGATTGTGGTGTTCCTGTTAATCATCATTGTTCTTTCATTGGCAGCACCCAGATTCCTGAATATCAAGAATCTGATCAATATCCTGCGCCAGGTCTCGATCAATGGGGTTCTCGCCATCGGACAGACGTTTGTCATTCTGCTGGGCGGCATCGACCTGTCGGTAGGGTCTGGGGTGGCACTGGCTGGGGTCCTGGCAGCCGACATGCACAAATACAGCCCGATTTTGGTGTTCGCCGTGCCGCTGGCAGTGGGTTCCTTCGCGGGATTCATCAACGGTGTGGTGGTGACCAAGTTCAAGGTGCCGGCCTTCGTCATTACGCTGGGCATGATGACGATTCTGCGCGGGGTGACATTCCTGTTCACCAATGGGCAATCGATCTACAACTTACCCACGTGGTTCAAGAACCTGGGGCAGGGCGATTTCTTCGGTATCCCCATTCCGATCATCGTGTTGGTGCTCATGACGATCGTCGGGTACATCATTCTGCAGCATACGCGCTTCGGGCGGTACGTGTACGCGATCGGTGGCAATGAGGAAGGCGCGCGTCTGTCCGGCGTGCGGACGAAGTCGATCATGCTGTGGTGTTATGTGTTCTGCGGTTTCTGCACGGCACTCGCTGGCGTGGTGCTTTCCGCACGCTTGAATGCCGGTGAGCCGGTTGCGGGGGAAGGATACGAGCTCGACGCGATCGCTGCGGTGGTCATCGGCGGTACCAGCCTGGCCGGGGGACAGGGTACGGTCATCGGTTCTATCATCGGGGCACTGGTGATCGGAGTCATCAACAACGGTTTGAATCTGCTGAACGTCAGCTCTTACTGGCAGATGGTCGCCAAAGGGTGCATCATCGTTCTCGCGGTGATTATCGATCAATACAAGCAACATTGAGCGGCTGAATTCATCCGGTCCTTGTTGCCGGTAGTGAGGGAGCTCGCATTGCAGCGAGCCTGCGAAAGGAGGTGGAGTCCGCAACATAACCTGTGAGCAGTTGATGTCGTGCGGTGTTCTTGCAGAGAGTGTGCATATTGAATTGTCTGGTTGACAAGGAGGGAAACAATGAAGTTCGCCAAATTCGTGGCTGTTGTGATGATCGTTTCAGTGCTGTTGATGGCTGTGACACCTGTCTTTGCTGCAGATCCGATTCCACCGAAGAATGGAGACAAGTACGTCGTTGGAATGGCGATTGTCGGTCTGCAACACCCGTTCTTCACCAACATGAAACTACACCTCGAGGCAGAAGCCGAGCGGCAGGGCGTTGACCTGATCGTGTTGGACGCTTTGGCCGACGTTGGGAAGCAGATGTCGCAGATCGAAGACCTGATCCAGCAGGACGTTGACCTGTTGCTGGTCGTTCCCGTCAAGGCCGAAGCGCTGACGCCCAGCGTCGAGGCTGCGAACGCCGCCGGGATTCCGGTGGTGGTGGTGGATCGTCGCCTGGTCGGTGGGGAGTACATCAACTTCAGCAGCACTGATAACGTGGCGATTGGGCGTGCTGCCGGCGATTACATTGCCACGCGTCTGAATGGCAAGGGGAAGGTCGTCGAGATCGAGGGGCAGCCCGGTGCGGGTCCGACCCTGGATCGTGGCGCTGGCTTCAACGAAGTGATCGACACCTATCCGGAGATCGAGGTTATTTTCCGGCAGACCGGTGAGTTCCAGCGCGCCAAGGGCATGGAAGTCATGGAGAACGTGATCCAGTCCGGCAAGGAATTCGACGCAGTCTTCTGCCACAATGATGAGATGGCCGGTGGTGCGCGCGAGGCGTTGGCGGCTCACGGCATGACCGATAAGGTCGTCCTGGT
>CAZPTF010000464.1:0-3157 GCA_964589015.1 uncultured Anaerolineae bacterium | reverse complement strand
CGGCTCGCGATGCGCGTGGCTCCCGCTTCGATGAGCGGCAGCACCTGGGCGAGCTCGTTGATGCCCCCTGACGCCTTGACTCCGCAGTTGCTGCCGGCGACTGCCTGCACCATGATCTCGATGTCCTCCACCGTCGCGCCGGGCAATCCGACGCCGGTCGATGTCTTGACGAAGCGGGCGCCGGCTTCGACCGCAATCTGGCAGGCCGTGATGATCTCCTCCTGCGACAGCAGAGCAGTTTCGATGATCGCTTTGACGGTCCGCCCTTCCGCAACTTCGACCACGGCGCGAATGTCGTCGCGCACGATATTGTAGAGCCCGTCTTTGAACGCGCCCATGAAAATCATCATGTCCAGCTCATCGGCCCCGTTGCGGAGCGCATCTTGCGCCTCGAAGACTTTGCACGCCGTGGTATTGGCCCCGAATGGAAACCCTACGGGCGTCATGACCATCGTAGCGGAACCTTGCAGGATGCTTTTCGCGAGCGATACGTATTGGGGATGGACACACGCCAGGATGAACCCATAGGAGATGGCCTGTTCACATAACTCAATGACCTCGCCACGTGTCCCTTCCGGCTTGAGAATAGTCGTTTCGAGGTAGCGTGCCAGTTCTGCTTTCGTCAGCTTCATTGCTTGTCCTTTCTCTGGTGAACAGTGCGTGAGCTCGTGATGCAGTTCGATCTGTCGAATCCTGTTGCAGTTTACCATGACTGTGCGTTGCGGTCAAAGGTTTCGTGATCACGAATTCCCTTGTTTGTCCCTGTGATGCTATAATAGGGGTATGGAAAGAGACCGATTTACCCAACTCGTGGCCGAAGCACTGGAGTCGCTTCCCGACAGCTTCGCCGAGAAAATGGAAAACGTAGAAGTCGTCGTCGAAGATTGGCCGGACTCCGGAACACTGCGACTGGCGGGAGTGAGGAACGCGGCCGGGTTGTTGGGTTTTTATCATGGCATTCCTCTCACCCAGCGGACGGCCGGCTACAATCTGGTGGCGCCGGACAAAATCAGCATCTACCGGCGGCCGATCCTGCTGCATTGCCGCACGACGGCTGAGGTGCGTGAGACCGTGCAGCGGGTGGTGCGCCACGAGATCGCCCACTATTTCGGCATCGATGACGAGCGTCTGCGGGAAATCGGCGCCTATTGATGTGTGCCGTTTTCTGGGGTCAGGAGGGTCGATAGTACGATGTCAGATGTCACGTATTCCCAATTCGAAACGCCCATCGGATTGATTTGGATCGCTTCGAGCGAGGCCGGCGTTTGTTACCTGGCGTTGCCCAATCAGGGCCGCGAGACGTTTCTGGCTCGCCTCCAAAAGGCGTGGCCTGATTCGTTGCTTGCGGAATCACCGGAGCGCAACAGTAATCCCGCTGAAGAGGTGCTGGCCTATTTCGCCGGCGAGGTGCGGGCTTTCGAGTCGCCGCTCGACATGCGTGCAGGGACGCCGTTCCAACAGGACGTCTGGCGGGCCGTGGCGGCCATTCCGTACGGAGAGACCTGCTCCTACGGGGACATTGCGCGCACAATAGGCAGACCGCGCTCATTTCGGGCGGTCGGAGCGGCCAACGGCGCAAACCCGCTGCCGATCTTCGTGCCCTGCCATCGCGTGATTGGGAGCGATGGCTCCCTGACCGGATATGGCGGTGGGATGGCGCTCAAGCAATGGTTGTTAGAAAACGAAAAGGCGGTCTGTCAGAACCGCCTTCCCAATTTCTAATCAACTACACTCAATCCCACTTGAAGCGCCGCAGCCCGCTTTCCGGACTGATCGTCGGACCGTCCGGCCTGCCCTCGCTTGTGGTCGAGGTGATCTTGCGCACGACCACGCGCCATTCGTACCAGTGCTGATCGGCGATGTCGTAGAGCCCCTCCGGAAGCAGGTAACGTGGCTCCATGGAAAAATCACCGAAATACTGCTCTTCCCCGTTCTTCTTGTAGATGATCGTCACGTTGTAGAATTCGTCGGATGCGATATCCAGCGATTCCCATTCGAGGTAGTTCTTCGCCAAAGGCCCGTTACCCCAGATGAACCCATCGTCCGGTGCGGTCTGAACGGGCGCCGTGTATTTGATCTCCGGCGTCGGCGTTCCCTCGGGTGTCGGCGTATCGGACACGGGGACTTCGGTCGGCGGCTCGGTTGGCCTCGGCGTCGGCGTGGCTGGAGCTTCGACCGCCTTCAGGTTGTCGATGTCCAGGTCGCTTTCGATGTATTTGGCTTCGGCCCAGCCGACTGTTCCGTCTTCCAGCTCGACGTGCAGCCACGTCCCATCCTCATTGCGACCCAGAACGGTGAGCTTGTCGCCCTCCTCAGCCTTGGCGACGGCCTTGAAATCCGCACTGGGGCCTCCGCGGACCCACACCACGGTGCTCGAGACAGTGGCGCGCCGATCGGGTGTCGCTGTCGGCGGGATGGGTGTGTCCGTAGGCGCCGGCGTATCGGTTGGCGGGGCCGGCGTGGCGGTCGGCTGCGCTGTGTCGGTGGGCACGGGAGTATTGGTGGGGACCGGTGTATCCGTCGGCAGCGGAATCCCCGCAGTTTCCCCCTCTCCGTCCGCAGCGCTCGAATTGCCCGCAACGGCGAAAGTCGCGGTGGGCGCGGCTTCGGCGGGATTCTGTCCCGCAAACAAGCCGGGGAAGAGCTCGATGTCCCAGCCTTCGCCCAGCGCGCTCACGCCCCACAACATAGTGGTCGGCGCCGTGATGCCGCACAACCAGACGAAGATCAGGATCAGTCCCAACAACCGTACCTTACCGAGAAAACTCAAGTTGGCGACCCATCGTGCTGCGCCGACCGGCGAGCACCCGGTGCGTTTTTCGGTGGGTGCCGGCTGCACCGTCTCGCGCGGCCTGCGCTGCGAGAGCGGTAACATGTCCTGGGCGACTGTCTCCTGGCGCAACGCGCCGCGTGGTGACACCGCCTTCTGTGTCGTCGTGGTTCCTGGTTTGTGGCCGGTGACTGGTTCACGTTCGGCCACTGCCTTGCTGCGGATGAACTCCTCACGCTGGCGAGACGGCACAAATTCTCGTTCCAGTGCGTCCATGCCCTGGGGCGATGCGGCGAACACCTGGGTGGTCTGGCGTTGCACCTGAGGGGCCGGCGCCTCATCGTGAACCCGCGCTCGCCCGGCGGAGACGCTTGGCGAGCTGGTCTT
>CAZPTF010000463.1:1483-3177 GCA_964589015.1 uncultured Anaerolineae bacterium | reverse complement strand
GGTGCTCGACTTCCTGGCCCAAGGCAAAACGGTCACCATCGAGGAACCGTCTGGCTACGGGAGCCGAAACAAGACTTGGGGGACCGTGACGATTGAAAAAGCAGAAAAACTAGAAAGCAGCGCCTACGTGCCCGCCATCCCCATCCTGGCTGAGCCGCGCACGTTCATGGCACTCGTCCCGGCTGACAAGGCCCTGGATATCCTGTGTGCGATCAAAGAAAGGTACGAACGCGAGATGGGCAAGGTGCGCAACCGCCTGCCGTTTCATGTGGGCGCGGTCTATGCCCACCGGCGGATGCCGCTGCAGGCCATTTTGGATGCCGGACGGCGCATGCTGCAACAGCAACCGTTGGGCGGGCAAGAGGTTTGGACCGTGATCGATGTCACCGCAAACGGGTTGCCGTCCAATAAGCGATGCCTGGCCAGCGGCCCGCAGCAGTTCCAGCGAACAGTGGGGGTGCATCTGGAGCAAAACGGGCGCAGCCTCACCTGGTATGTCCCGGCTGTTATGGGCGATGGACACACGTGTGACGACTGGTATCCTTACACCTTCTTCCACGCGGACAGAGATGGCAACCAGGAGCCAGGCGGTCGCGCACGTACCTTCAAAGGCGTGCGCCCCACAGCCAACGGCAGCGAAACCTGCTGGCTCGTCCACGCGGGCGATCTGCGGAAGGGCGACCGGGTCTATTTCACCCCGGCCACCTTCGACTTCGAGTGGTTGGACAGCGCGTCGCGCCGTTTCGAGATTGCCTACGACGAACAGGGACGACGATTTGGGCGCAAGAATCGCCCTTACCTGCTCGACGATCTGGAGACCATCCGCGAGGCGTGGTCACGCATCGCTGGAGCAGACGGTCTGACAGCCAGCCAGATTCACGCTCTGCGCGAGATCATCGAATCCCGGCGTGAAATGTGGCGGGACTCGCTGCAAGAGGAGACCTTCCAGTGGTTGTGTCGCGCTGCCATCCGCAACGCCAAGTGGGGAGAGAAGCTCGCTGACCATGAGAGTGACCAACTCAGCGGCTGGGCCAGCAGCGGGTTGCTGTCCGACGTCATCGAGCTGTATATGGAGATCATGAAACGGAAACCTGAACGTGGCGAACGTGTAGGAGTGAGACCATGAATACGTCCAACGATCTCTATCGAGAAAGGCCTTTCCTGTTGATGACCCTCGATCCTGTCCACATCGGTACCGGCGGCCAACACCTGGGCCGGGTGGACCTGAGCATCGCGCGCGAACCGGGCACGCGCCTGCCCAAGATCCCCGGCACGTCGTTGAGCGGGGCGGTTCGCCAATACGCCGCCTGGCGCTACGGAAGCCCGAGCTGCGCGGGGGCAGGGCAAGGACAAGGCGCCAATGACCACCGTCACGAACAATGCCCAATCTGCTACACATTCGGATATCTGCGCGGCCAGGACGGGGGGCAGAGTGGCACGGTCAGTATCGGCGATGCCCGGCTGCTGCTCTTCCCGGTGTACTCCCTGGCCGGACCGGTGTGGGTCACCTGCCCCAGCATCCTGCGCGATCTCGGCGTCACTGGCATCGCTGACCCTGGTGAGCGCGTGCAATTGCCGGAAGCCCTCGCCAAGCACGAGCACCTCAACCTGGGCTGGTTGATGCTGGAAAAAGCAGAGAACGCCTTCGTCTTGCCGGACACGATCGAAGGTGTGCCGGACGAGATCAAACACCG
>CAZPTF010000463.1:0-1383 GCA_964589015.1 uncultured Anaerolineae bacterium | reverse complement strand
CGCAGACAAAACTGGGCAACGCCTTTCCGAATGGTGAGAAGTGGAGAAGCCCTTTGGATGTCGTCCGCGCAGGTCTGCGGCTGGCCGAACACCTGGGCATCGGTGGCATGGGCACACGCGGTTTCGGCCGGGTGCGCTTCCTCGGTTCAACCGACGAGGAGGTGAGCTCATGACCATTACCATACTCAACCTGGACCAAAAAGCGGCACACTACGCCCAGGAGATGGTCGAGGGCAGTCTGGAGGTGAAGGACGCCAAAGCCGCTGAGAACTTGATCACCAAGACGCTCGGTGTGCTTCAGGAGCAAGGCGTTTATGCCATGATGCTCTTCTTGTTCTCGCGCAGCAGCGCCGAGGACAAAATTGCGCCGAAACTGCGGCAACCACTCTACCGGCTGTTGCAGGAATTGCCGCTTTTCCAGAATTCCCAAGACCTGACCGGGTTCGCCGAGAATACTGCTGCTCAACAGGTCTTGCCGTTTTACGCCGATCACGTGTGCAGCAATCTGGATACGCTGTTGCTCGTGAAAGAGTTATATGAGCAAACGCTGATCTACGCCCGCTATGGGGCGAAAGCGGAGAGGCCGTAATGGTCTGGCACAAGTATGAGCTGGTCTTTCGCCTGCTGTCTCCTTTGCATATCGGTTACCGGCGAGTGGGCAACCTGCAGCAAACGCGCGGTTACGTGCCGGGCAAGAACTTGTGGGCGGCTCTCACCGTGCGCCTGACGCGCGATTTCGACGATGGTACCGACGGCCGGCGCTACCAGGCTATCGGCGAGTCCGTCAAAAGCGGCTTCCGTTTTGGCTATCTCTATCCGGCTGTGCCCAAAGACGGGAACCAGGACGTCGAATCCGTAGGGGATTTGGAGACCCACTATCCCTGGAAAGACGATCTGTTCGCTTATCGCTTCCTCAGCAGCTATACCAGCACGGCGCTGGATCATGGCCGGCAGGTTGCAGCGGAGGGGCTATTGCACGAGACGGAATTCATCCGTCCATGGGCACAGCCGTTGTCCGATGATAGCCAACCGTTGCCGGTCCATCTGGTTGGGTCCATCTACGTACGAGAGAACTTGGGCGGCGCGCTGGCCGGCTGGAGCATGGCTTTGGAGCGAATCCAAGTGGGCGGTGAGCGCGGTTACGGCTGGGGGCGGCTGCGCCTGTGCCCGAAATCTCTCTCTGCCCAGGCTTTCTGTGAAGAGCCAACGGTCGTGGTCGCAAAAGGCGATCCCATCCTCGCCCACGTTTCGGCCGGGCAGTGTGAGGATATCGTTGGACCGATAGAACCGCTGGTCGGTTGGGAGCGTGATAACACGGATAACTCCACCAAAAACTGGCGTCTGTCATCGCCGCTGATCTGTTATGCGCCCGGTGCAAGCGTG
>CAZPTF010000462.1:0-3192 GCA_964589015.1 uncultured Anaerolineae bacterium | reverse complement strand
GAACGCCCGGAACTGGCGTATTTCAAGGCTGTCGAAGAGCGGTTTACCCATTGTCTTCCCAACCTCCAGTAGCGGTTTCTTTTATTGTGTCCTCCTGCTCGTCACGTTCGTAAACCAACCGGTAGCTTGCTGCGAAAATCGTCACCCGGCCGCTGTCACGGAGTGCGCAGAGCCGCTTGCCGGAGTACTCGACCGGCATCTCGTCCGGGGTCGCCAGCAGGAGCGAGTATTTGTCGGGATGTTTGGCGCACAACTCCCATACCTCCGCCTCGATCTGAAGCGGTTCGCGCTCAATGCAATGATCCTTGACCCAGTAGCATTGGAGCAGCTCGCCGGAGGGCGAATACCGCTCCCAGGGGAAACTGGCACCGGACACGCGCTCGAGCCAGCCGCCGTCTTCACGATAGAAGCGTCCTTCGGAGTTGTTCCTGACATATCCGTTGGCGACCGCGAATCGTTCGATCAGCTTCGGCTTCGCCGGTTGCTGGGGAGGTCTGCGCGGCGCGGGGATAGAGCTCTTGTCGTTCTCGCCATCATCATCCAAGTCGGACTCTGACGGCTTCTCAACCGCTTCACTGTCGGGTACGTGAGGAACAGATTCACCTGTCCTCCCAACATCGCCTTCACCGGCGGGTGATGTTGGCGGATGCCCCGCATCGTCTACCTTCTCCGCCCCCGGTTGATCTGGCGGCTCGATCTCTATACCAGCCTCCGGCGTCACCGTATCGGGTGCGGGCGGCAACAGATTGAAGTTCTCTTCAAGGTACTCGTTGATGAACTCCCGTTCTCGCTCGAAGCAGAGTTTGATGGCATCGGCGATGTCGGGACGGCCGAAATGTCGCCCCAGCTCAAGGGCGATGGCTTTCGCCATCTTTGCGACTGACTTGCTCTCTACGTAAAGCGCGTCGTCCTTCCACAGCACATCGACATGTCGCGGCGTGCCGGATGGAACCCCATTGATGTAGGGCGTGGCTTCGAGGGCGGTCACGAAACGAAACTGCGTTCTCGCCAAGCGGCATCCCAACTCGCGCATGCGAGCGGTTTCCGCGGGGTCGTCGAGTTGGATGCGCGCCAAACCATCACCCAGCGCAGTTAGCCAAACCTTCCGTAGCGACTCGGTCGAATCTTCGATCCGCTCGTCAAAGCGGTCTTCAATGCACTCGGCAAGGGTCGGCAATTCGGCGAAAGGGTGTTGTCCGCACATCTCGACTGTCAACTTCTGGAGGTCGGCCGTCTTCTGCTTGATCGGCCTGAACAGGTTCGCCCAAGGAATGAGCGTCTGCATGGTCAGTTTGTAGGACAACTGTTCCACCTTGACCCATTCGCCTTCCAGGTTGAGCCAGTGTCCGCATTCGCGCCAGATACGCTCGGGATAGCGGGGAAGAAGGGCTCGAACTCGGCGCAACTCGTCCTTTGAGAGCTTCTTGCCCGAATCTATATTGGCCAGCCAGCGCATGGCCAGGTCGCCCGTGGGACGATCGGCAACGCCAAGCTTTCGCCACATCGACAGGTCGTGAATGGCGGGGTGGACTATGGCCGCCCCGGGAGCGTCGTCCTCGTCGGAGGCAAGGAACGCCTCAGCGGCCGTGACCCATTCGGACTCGGCAGTGAGGATCAGTTTCTCGTCCACAAAGGCAGACTTGATTTCGTTGAACTCCGGAGTAGAGCACTTGGTGAGCAACTGATCGAGTCGGCGGCACCATCTCTCCACCTCATAGACGGGCGGACCCTCCACTGTGGCAAGGGCGCGAAGCCGATCCAGAAGGCGTCTGGGGCCGGTAGGTGTGTCCCGAACACCAAGCATGACTAAAAGCTGGCGGTTTGTCTCAGAGTCGATCTCGGCACGCACGAATGGCTCTACGTCCAGCAGAGGTTCGGTAGCCGGCGTGCGGCAAAGTAGTTCTGCGGGCTGTCGATAATGCCCCCGTGTGTCCTGCAGGCAAGGCAGAGACCGAAATTTGACTATCCATGAAGGCAATACCGATTCATACGTAATCGTCCGTTTTGTTCCTGTCGTAGCTATCTGAGACACCTTCGCGGAGATAGCATTGGCCCAGTACTCTTTGGGCTGATCTAACACTCTTTGAAAAAGGCGGCCCCAAAAGTCTCCATCCTCTTTTTGCCTAAGTTTCCAATGAGCCCAATGAGTGTTATCAAAATCCCAATCATCAATGATGAATTCGTGAGTGACGTAAGGGTAATAAGGCTTATTATTGTAATCTCGTTCCTGTAGTAGTTTCTCTAACTTTTCGCGGCCCCATATTTGATTCTGCATTGGGACCAGGGGCACAAAGGTTACAAGTCCGCTTCGCCCTGATGTCACCCATTGCTGCCAGTCTTCTTCGGTGCAAGACAGAAGGACACGATAGTCCTCGTGCAGCACATGGCTTTGGTACCATTGATCGGGAACGAACGCATCAAGGTCATTGTTTGCATCGTAAACAATACGTTCGCTCACTGGCCTGCGGTAACCATCACGGGTGACGAACTGAAAGCTTTCCGATACTGAAGCCCCCAAAGTTGCAGCCAGTTGTGCCAACCGAATGCAGTCCTCCATATCGCATTCTTGCTCACTGAAAAACTTCTCAGCGGCTTGCTGGATCACCTGGCTCACGTCGCTGGCTTGTCCAAGGTTCGCGGCGTCGAAGACCTTGTAGGCGGATTCAACTTGCCGCCCAAGATCATCATCCTTGTCCTGCTCGGCCCTTCGGCGCTGTTCAGCCAGGAATCGCGGCCAATTCTGATTGAGCACAAGCAGGCACGCCGCCAGGAACTCCCAATCCTCCTGAGACTGGAGCAGTTTCTTCTCTCCCAGCCGCACGATTTCGTTGGCGGCATACAGAACATCCTTGCCGTGGACCGGAAGTATGCGAACATCCTTATGATTTCGATTGTAGTGATAGCCGACAACATCTTCCGCGACGTAGGCCCACAGCAGCAGAAGCTGCGCCCAGGAATCCGGTTTGGGCAGGTGCTTCGATTTGAGTGTGGTCAGCACATCTTCCTTGCTGATTTGGTCTATGCTGTTCCAGTTGATCAGCTTCTTTCGGTTCTCGGCCGATATGTGATGAGAGAGAATCGGTCGGGCGCTGTCGGTGAACAGGCGAGAGACAAGATCGTTCGGCCATACGTCGAGGAGAACCCGAGGCACGGCAACACAGCCTTTTTCCTTTGCCAACGATCCGTCTTCCA
>CAZPTF010000461.1:0-3200 GCA_964589015.1 uncultured Anaerolineae bacterium | reverse complement strand
GTCCATTCCCGAGATCGTGGATATTGTCACTACCGACACGGTCGCCATTCCACAGGAAAAGAGGCTGCCGAATATGACGGTTTTGTCGGTTGCAACGGTGTTTGCCGATGCCATCAGGCGCAACTACTTCCGGCTTTCGCTGGGAGACCTTTTCACCTATGGCGAAGACGTAGAAGTCACAGGCGTGCAATGCGCTCCCTGATCTGAGAATAGAGGTTGCTCAGTATATCGGTGATTTTACTTCTGAAGTTGACTGCTGGCACGCGAGAGCTTGGCGAAACAAGCATGCGGCGAAGTGCCCTTACACGTAGGAGGATGAGAACAGCATGGCTGATACGATTACTCGGTTAAAAGAGCTGGAAGCAGATGTCCGGTACCAGGAACCCCCAGGCCCGGGTGAACCGCAGTGGGGTTATACGCCAGGGCGTATCCCTATTCTGATCTCCGCTCCTCATGCTGCCGCCCATGTGCGTGCTGGAAAAGCGAAAGAGGAAGATGAGTTCACGGCGGGCCTGGCGCGCCTGGTTGCTGAGCGTAGTGGCGCGCACGTGCTGTATGCGCGGCGAAAGTCGATGAAGGATCCCAACTGGCATGTCGATGCGCCCTACAAGGCCTATCTGACGGAGATTGTCGAGCGCGCGGGTATTCGTTTCGCATTGGATATTCACGGCGCAGTCAGTCACCGGGACTTTGGGATGGCTCTCGGGACGAATGATGGACGAAGCTGTCCCGGCGAGCTGGAGTTGATCATCGAAACGCTAGGCAAATTCGGTTTGAAACCGGATGCGGAAGGACTGAATCGCCTGGACGTAGACGATGCTTTCCCTTCCAGATCCTCTGGGTCGGTTGCCCGATTCCTGTCCGAAAAACTGGGTGTGCCGGCAGTGCAGATCGAGATCAACGCGCATCTGCGCATCCCGGAGCGGCGGAGCGATTCGACTAAGACACAGCCTTTCCGTGCTGTGCCGGAGAGGATCGAGAACGCCGTCCAGGCGCTGGTCGCACTGGTAAACGCACTTTCCGAATCGCTGGGTCTTTCGCCCGTGGATGAGCCGTTGTCTGCTGAAGACCTTGCACGTGCAAGTGAAGCTGCTGCGCGGCTGCATGTTGCGCCAGGACGGCATCTATCGGGGAAAGTGGCATGGGTGACTGGTTCCTCACGGGGTATCGGAAAAAGCATTGCGCAGCATTTGGCTTCCTGTGGCGCGGCGGTCGTCGTGCAGGGTACCAGTCCCTACTCGACACGTGCCTTCGACGAAGCGGACTCTCTCGATTCAGTTGCGGCCATGATCGCGGATGAATGCGGCGTCGAGGCACTGCCTGTCTATGGGGATCTCACCGACCCCGGCGAGGTCAGCCGTATCGTCGGAGAGATCCGCGCACGCTTTGGGCGGATCGACATTCTGGTCAACAATGCGGGTGGGGATGTCGGCAGTGCCGGGCTGGCCGCTCCCAATGCGGGCAAGCCTGAACATAACGACGCGGTATTCATCTCCCTGGATGACATACGGACCGTATTGGACCGGAACCTGATGACCTGCATATTGGTGTGCCGTGAAGTCGTTCCCGAGATGATGGAACGCCGGTCAGGTTCCGTGGTCAACATTGGCAGCATCGCCGGAGGAATCGGTTTGGCAAGTCCCGCGATATACTGTACGGCCAAGGCTGCGGTCCATGAATACTCGCGCTGCCTGGCGGTGCAGTTGCGTCCCTTTGACGTGCGCGTCAATGTCATTGCGCCCGGGGATACGGCGACACCACGTTTTCTCCATAGCAGACCGATCGATGAGAAAAAGCTGATCGAGACGGGAACTCTCGAACGGTACGGTCAACCCATCGAGATCGCACGTGCTGTCGAATTCCTGGCGTCCGACGCCGCATCTTACATCACGGGGCAAATTCTACGGGTCGATGGCGGATTGCACTGCTTCGCGATCTGATCGGCAAATGGTTGTCCGTTACCGCTGGAGTGGTTTTCTGCTGGGAAGAATGGCATAGAGGCCCAGGGAATGTTGAGGCATCCGCGGTGTTTGGGGCTTAGCCACCGCGCTCAGGGAATTCGCTGCCAGCCAATCCCGCCGCGGGTTCTGTTTTCAATCGTCCCAGGCGACGATATCGGCGGGGCAGATACCAGCGCCGACGGCTCCGGGGCCAGCATGGGTCCCGATCACCGGGCTCACTGAGTTAACGTATATTTCGAGGCATACCACGCGCTCGGTGATCAATTGCCGCAACGCGTCCATTTCCTCCGGTACGCCACCATTGGCCAGCGACAGATAGACCGGACGACCGGCAGCCTGCTCGATCAGGTAGTTGGCCACGAATTTGATGGCCTTTCTTTTTGTGCGGACCGTTGCGCTGGGAACGACGATGCCGGCCTCCAATATCAGGACCGGTGTGATGCTGAGCAGGGTGCCGAGAAGCGCGCGGACTGGACCGATGCGCCCGCCTTTCTGAAAGTACTCCAACGTGTCGAGCGTCAGTGCTATCGACGTATGCTGGATCATTCGCTCCAACCGTTCGAGAATGAATTAGCTGTCTTTGCCAGCCGCAGCCGCCTGGGCAGATTTGCGGACCATCAACTCCAGCGCAAGTGCCGTGAATTGTGAGTCGACGACGTGGATGCGGGCGTCCGGAAAGGCGTTGGCTGCACTGCGCGCCGTGTCAACGGTCCCTGTCCATTTCCCGGTCATGTGAATCGAAATGACCTCATCGCCACCTGCGGTCAACTTTTGATAGAGGTCGAGGAAATCTCCGATGGGAAGTTGGGATGTAGTGGGAAGCCTATCCGCCGCGACAGCCATTGGATCTCGCCGCGGAGCAGTCAGATCTTGGTGCGGCGCCGCCTGCTGCACTGTCTTTGCCGCCGTTAAAGGCCGTGTTGATTGTTGGCCCGATCGATGGTGACTACGGTTCCTGGACGACGCAGGAAAAGGGGGATATGGATCTGGCTGTGGCTGAGCTGTAGGCCAACGGGGTGACGGTCTACAAATTCTACGCACCGGAGAACGACTGGGAACAAATCAAAGCGGCTGCCAGCGGCGCACATTTTCTACTGTATCGCGGGCATGGCGTGTATACGTCCAGCGGGCTGTCCCAAAAGCACCAGGCAGCCGCCGCGCCAAATGTCCGAACAGTTTCGAGTATCAGGGTCTGTCCCGACCGCAGCGGCCATGCCTGTGCAACGGCTTGCCAGCCGT
>CAZPTF010000460.1:0-3200 GCA_964589015.1 uncultured Anaerolineae bacterium | reverse complement strand
TGCCACTTCGGATCAATCTCTTGGGGCACGTAACGATCAGCCACAGTCAAAACCTCCCAAAATTAAAAAAACCCTCGCCTCCAGGGACGAAGGGATCAATTCTCCGCGGTACCACCCTATTTGAACGCAGCGGCTCCGGACGGCTCTGCACGATTGCCGCTGAGTTCCACTTCATAGCGCGATAACGGTCGCCGACCGGCACTGACTACCCGGGTCCAGCCCATTCCCCAGTGCAGCTCACAGGCGAGTTCAGCCTTGCGGCACTCTCCGGAAGGTGCCCCGTCGAGTTCCCACCCTCCTCGACTCTCTGCCGGAGATGACCTACTGCTCCTGCTCATAGCCTTTGTCGATACACGCAAAGTATACCGCGATTGAGCGCCGCTGTCAAATATTTGCGAGATGCGCCGAGCGTGTACCTACCCCAGTGCCACGTCCAGCAGCATCATGACCGCGAATCCGATCATCGTTCCGATGGTAGCAATGTGGGTGTGCTTCTCCAACTGTGATTCCGGGATCAGTTCCTCCACGACGACGTAGATCATCGCCCCGGCGGCGAAAGCGAGAGCATAGGGCAACAAGGGCCTCATGAGCAAGACCGCCGCTGCACCCAGCACGCCAGCCACCGGCTCGACCAGGCCGGACATCTGCCCGTACCAGAAGCTCTTCAAGCGGCTGAAACCCTCCCGGCGCAGGGGCACGGACACCGCCATGCCCTCCGGCAGATTCTGGATGCCAATACCGATCGCCAGTGCGACAGCGCCTGCCAGCGAGGCGCCGGGTAGCCCCGCACCCACCGCTCCGAACGCGACACCAACCGCCAACCCCTCCGGGAAATTGTGCAGCGTGATCGCCAGCACCAGCAAGATGCTGCGCTGCCAGCTCGTTTTGATGCCTTCCGCTTCGGACATCGGAAGGCCAATGTGCAGATGAGGCAGGATGTGATCTACCAGCCATAGAAACGCCCCGCCTGCGAGGAACCCGACCACCGCCGGGACCCACGCCGGCAGCGTTGTCGACTCCTCCGCCATTTCGATGGCCGGGGCCAACAACGACCAGTAGCTGGCGGCGATCATGACTCCCGCCGCGAAACCAAGCATACCGTCCAGCACGCGCCTGTCGATCCGCGCAAACACGAACACGACGGCAGCTCCCGCCGCCGTCATGAAATAGGTGAACAGAGTCCCGCCGAGCGCCTGCCAAATGGGGCTGAGGCTGGAAAACCAATCGAGGGTCATGTGCGTCTTCTCCTTCGCAGTCAAATCGCAGTCGAGTACTCGATCAACGAATCGAGTTCATGACCCTATTGTAGCGCATCGAAGCGATAGCGCAAACCGTGCTTTAGCCTAACGCAACTGCGCTGCCGGTTCTCGTGCCTTACCAGCAGGCCCGGCGCCTTCTCCCGGGCCGACCGGAGGTGGTGTTGGCTGTGGCTCGGTTCCCGGTCCGGCGGGCGGCCGCGGGGGCGCATCGTGCCCGTCGTCCGGCCCGCTTCGCGGCGGCTGCCGCTGTTCCGGCTCGCGCTCGGGCGGACGCGGTGCGCGCTCCTCGCGCTCCGGTGGTGCCGGCTGCGGGATTGGCCACGGCACGGGCCACGGCGTGGCCGTCGGCGTGAGCGTCGGTACCGGTGTCGGCGTCGCCGTGGACACCACCGCAGGTACCGGCCAGGCAGACACGGCGTTGACCGTGACCAGGGCCGACGAGCCGATGGCGCCGTGTCCCGTGTACGCCCTGACTTCCAGCGTGTACCAGCCAGGAGCAGCGGGCACCCACTGGAAGGACGCCAGCACTGTACGCTGGGCGTGACCGTCCATGCCGGTCAGCTCGCCGATCTTGTGTCCGGAGACCCATAGCTCGATACTCTCCACGCCCCCAGCAGCGGTGGCCGTTGCCTGGACGACCAACGGCGCATAGGCCACGACTGTCGTGCCGTTCGCCGGCGAGACGATCTCCGCCGTGAGCGTGCCCGAGGTCAGGCTCGCGCCGCTGCCCACGAACGGGAAGAACCCCGCTCCGTGACAGCCGAGCAACAGCAGTCCGAGCAGCGCCGGCAACGTCAACAAGAAGCCCTTTCGTACTACACGATTCGTCCCCACTCCAGTAGTCTGCATGTCATCCATCCTGTCCATTGTGAATTCAAGGAAATGTCGCGGTCGCATCGCGTTCGGTGAACGTGCCCTTGATTCTACGATAGCAGACGATTATGGAGCGCGCGCGGAGATGGGGTGGAGCTTTCGTGGAGGGGTGGGGGGCATGGCATACGAGAGCGTGCCATGGCGCGCTCTCGTATGCGGTTTAGGTACTTGGCAATGGCGAGCCGCTCGGAGGCTCTCCCAAAAGGTTCGGAAGCATTGGGGACTCTGCGATCGCGTCTAGCATGCCAGCCGTCCACGAATGGGACACGAATACTCGAATGACGCACCACACCGGGTCACCGCACACGAAACGAACGCAATAGAGCGGAGTCTGCCTTGCGGCTCAAACGCAGTATCCCGGGCCAATTCACCCAAGCGGGCCACCGAATACTGGCCAGCGGGAGCGCGGGTTACAGACAGCCATTCTCTCCCAGCTCGATCGCTGCGCGTTCGTCTTTGGATTCCGATGTGCCTTCCCACATGAATATGGAGCAAGCGCAATGATGTGACGCAAATGCGAGCGCATCAAGGAGGCAGGATACCAGGGTCCATTTCCGCGTTGGCAGTAGTGACTAATTGGAGTCCGCTCCCCCGTCTTGGTGCCAGTGCCACCGCCAGGTACCCGTCACGGTCCATAACCGCCCGCAATATGGAGGGTGAGTTCCAAAAGAGACAGGAGCACCCGATGGGTGAAGGAGGCAAATCGTTATTCGCTCAGGCTCGATCGACATCGGATCTCCATGAAAACGCTTACCCCCGAACAACCAGGTGACTTACCTGATTCTCCCACTCTGTGGCCCCGGGAAGGTCAAGCCAGGTCGTCTTGTCAAAGGTTGCTGCACGACGTGGCTATCTGATGAACTTCGCTTGCCGATAGACCCGAGCGTCTGCCAATGAACGTGCCCCCTAGATGGGCCCCGAAGTATGGAGGTGATGTATTGCCTACGCGATTGCCAAGGCGTCTTCGCTTGACATAGCTCAGAATGCACGCCGCTTTCGCACGAGTAATAGACACATAGAGCATGCGAGCCGATTCAAAGACCAAGCCTGGAAACGGAAGGCATTTCG
>CAZPTF010000459.1:0-3225 GCA_964589015.1 uncultured Anaerolineae bacterium | reverse complement strand
GAAACAGGCGATCTTGACCCAATCGGTCCGGATGCCCGCAATGCGCGCCGCCTGTTTGTTGCCACCAGTCGCCTTAACCATACTGCCGAAGATCGTCCAGCGCAGCATGAACTCGCCCAGGATGACCAGCACGATCAGCGTCCAGAAGCTCCAACTAAACCCGAGCGGCGCAGCTCTGCCGAAAGCAACAAAATCTTCGGGCAGTCCCCAGATGTAGTTGCCATTGGTCAGGACATCGCCCAACGACCGGGCAGCAAACATCGTGCCCAGGGTAACCACAAAGGCCGGGAGTTCAAGTTTGACGGTGACTACCCCATTGAACAAACCGACAGCGATGCCGGCAAGCACGACGGCCACCACCGTCGCTCCGACCGACCAGCCGACGGTCACCGTCAGATAACCAACGATCGCTGACGCCAGTGCGTAGACCCCACCGACCGACAAATCGATCTCCCCGGCGATCATCAGAAAGGTCATTCCGACGACGATGATCCCGGTGAACGACATCGTCTGGATCATCGTCGTTATGTTGTTGCGGCTGAGCATCGTCCGATTCTCCAGGCTGAAGACGATCAACAACGCTACCAGAGCAAAAATGACACCCAGTTCCGGGATACTCAGTACACGGCGGATTGTTTTGATGACCGGGAATTGCCTCGGCATGACTCGACTTTGTTCCATGATTCGTCTCCTCAGTGGGCTATGATTGCACGACTACGGGATTCTCCAGCACGCCTACCCGCTCGATTTCGACACGAACGATGTCGCCATCGCACAGCCAGCGTGGTGGCTTGCGCGCCGCGCCGATGCCGGCCGGTGTGCCCGTCGCAATCACGTCCCCGGGTTCCAGGGTCACCACCTGCGTAATATAGGCGATCAGGTTGGCCACGGAGAAAATCATCAGGCTGGTACTCGCCTCCTGCAGAATTTCGCCACCGATTACGGTGCGGACGACGAGATCCTGCACATCGGCAATCTCGTCTGCGGTGACCAGTGCCGGTCCCATGGGCGCGAACGTATCAAAGGTTTTGCCCATGAGCCACTGGCTCGTCCGGCCCTGCCAGTCACGCGCGCTGACGTCGTTGAGCGGCATGTAGCCCGCCACGTAGTCCAACGCCTGCGCCTCGGACACGCGGCGAGCGCGCTTGCCGATCACGACAGCCAGCTCGCCCTCGTAGTCGGGCTCGGAGGTCTCCACGGGCACAACGATAGGCTCACCGGGACCGATGACCGCGTTGGCATGTTTGGAAAAGATGATTGGATAAGGTGAGGCACCGGCATTGGCTTCGGCTGCGTGGGCGAGGTAATTCTGGCCAATGCACAGGATCTTGCCGGGACGGGGAATCGGGGCTTTCAGTGTCACCGCTGTGTAATCCAGACCCTGTGCTGGCGATGCGGAGGACAGCGCCTGCTTGGCAAGCTCGTGGGCCGCGCTCCCCGCCTCAAGGAAACCGAGCATATCGCCTGGCAGACGCGCGTCGAGCGCGTTGAGATCGAACACCTGCTGCCCGCCTGGTGTGGACTGCACAGCTCCCAGGCGGGTCTTCCCTGCGTAGACGAACGTGACTACCCTCATTAGTCGCCACCTCTTTGTCGGTTGGGAGACAGCATCACACAGCTATCTCAGGATTGTGGGTCTGAGCGCTGGTTAGTGCTGGCGGGCCAGCACCGTTTCGTAGGCGAAACGCACATGATGTTCGATGACGGAACGTGCGCGTTCTTCATCACGTTCACGGAGCACGTCCACGATCTCTTGATGTCCACTGGCCGATGTCTCGATGAAATCCGGGTTCGCAGCATTCCGGTTCAGCAGGAGCAAGTAACACTGGGGGCGAAGCCTGGACCAGAGTGCGATGAGGCGTTCGTGCTGGCTTGATTGGTAGAGGATATCGTGAAAACGTAGATCCAGGTCGGCGGATTCTTCCTCCGTGGTCCCACTCTCGACGGATGAGGCCATTGCATTGACGATGGCCTGCATGGCATCCAGGTGTGCCGGGGTTGCGTAGCGACAGGCGTATGTGACTGCCAGACGCTCTATCGAATTGCGCAGTGTGTAGATTTCCTCGAGGTCTTCGCGAGACAGCCATGCGACCAGAGCGCTCCGTTTGCGGCGCCGTATCACCAGTCCTTCGCGTTCCAACTGGTTCAGTGCCTCACGGACGGGCCCCCGGCTGACATTCATGGATTCGGCGATCTCCTGCTCACGCAACTGCTGGCCACGGACCAATTCGTTGCGTAGAATCGCGTCTCGTAGACGTTCCAGGACCTCATCTGCCAGCGAGCGCTTGGGCGGCGGGGCGAGGATCGTAGCAAGGTGTTCGAACGTCAGCACATCATTTTGAGCCAAATCTGCAATCACCTCTTGTGGTCCTGTCGACTGTCATCATCCGGCAACAATCATTATAGCACAATGTCCCCTGGTTGTCAACAGCAAACTGTTTATTGTCGGATGTTGACAATTGGCAATTCGACGATTCTATGGTATACTGATTGCAGCGGATCCGATAGGGCTTTCTCTCCACCGCAGATGGCGAAGTACGACACGCGCAGGGCAGGCAACGAGATCGGATAACGAGGAGGCAGACAATGGCCGAAGAATCCGGTTTGTCTATATCGGCACCACCCAACCGTACCCTGAGCGAGCATATTGCCGACCAGTTGCGCCAGGCGATCCTGAACCGCCAACTCACCCCGGGACAGAAGATCGTCGAGAGTCAAATCGCGAAAGCGATGGATACGAGCCGTGGCCCCGTGCGCGACGCCTTGCAATTGTTGGAAAGCGAGGGCATCGTCGTCCGTTACCTGCACCGCGGGGCCTTCGTCGCTCAGTTCAGCATCGCGGATGTCGAAGAGATCTACACGCTCAGACAGGCTATCGAGTCGGTAGCGCTGGAATACCTGATCAAATATGCCACAGCGGAGCAGATCGATGAGCTGGAAGCACACGTCCAGAAGATGCTCCACATGGCACAGGGCGAGTATACGCCGTGGGAGGTCACCGAGTTAGACCTGGATTTCCACCATACATTATGCCGTCTGTCTGGTCATGGGCGCGCCCTGGAAGCGTGGCAATCGCTGAGCGCCCAGACGCGGGCGCTGCTCCTGCGACACCAGACCCAGCATCCCGGCGACTTTGCCGAGCGAGGGGCAGAAGGACACCGCCGGCTGGTCGATCTGATCCGCCGGCGCGATGTCCAACAAGCCAACGAGGAGCTCTACGCACAC
>CAZPTF010000458.1:0-3230 GCA_964589015.1 uncultured Anaerolineae bacterium | reverse complement strand
ATCTGCGTGCGGATCGGGCTGACCGCTCGAATTTTGCGGCTCAGGGCAGTCGATGCCGATGTAGCGAACAGGATAGGCGTTGCCATCAATTTCCACTGCGATGGTGTCGCCGTCGACGACGCGGAGGACCTTGGCGTCGGTGGATGTGGACGACGGTAGTGGTGGCTGTAGGGTGGATGTGCTGGTCGCGGTGGGCGTCAGCGTGGTGGTCGGCATCGGGGTCTCGGTCAGTGTGGGGGGCGGCGTGGGCGTGTTGGTTTCGGTGGCCGTTGGCGAGATGAGTACCTGAACGTCAGGCAGCGACCTCTGCCGGATCTCGATCAGACCTGCGGGTACACAAGCGAGCACTGTGCACATGGTGAACACAAGAATCGCTCCGCGGAGCAGTCGATGGCTCATCAAAGGACTCCTTCTCCGCCCGACCATGTTCCGCGCTCTTGATGAGCTATAACTTGGCCACATAATCACCTCTTGTGTCCTGAAGTCTGGCACCCCGACCGGAAAAGCTCCGTCAGATTGCACCGCGTGTTGGGACGACTTGGGGAACGAGGTGTTTGTAGTTCGGCACCGGCCCTGTGCCGGCACCGAACCACAGCATATCTTCTCCTACCTGATGAAGATCGTGAGGATGATGACAATGCATGTGAGGATCACAACCCCAACCATGCCAGCTATCCACCAGAAGAAGGAGAACGGGAACCAACTCGAAAACTTCATGAATGCGATGAATTCTTCGCTGTTGTCCTGTACTTCCTCGGGCACGTCAACGTCCTGGGAGTGCGACGTCAGCGCACCTGCCACGCATGACGTTACGCGACACACGAGTGTCAAGACGAAGAAGGCGATCACCCACCAATGCCAGTATTTTGTCGTACGTTCAATAATCACGCCCCTCCCCCCAGATGAGATACTCGACCCCAAACCCGGAAGACCGCCTGGCGATCAACCGGATCCTGCCTCGCAATGAAACACGATGTTTTCGCTCAGCCTCCGCTCTAGCGAAGAGTCGAACCTGCATATCCAAGAACCGACGGACCACCGTCACACTCGATGGATTATGTTGCCACTTCCACTTGTGCAGACGAGCGGCGGCGGGGCGCGGGGGGAATCGAACCCCCCAAGCGCCACTCCCATATCTCAAACGGCGGGACTTGCACCGATTCGTGCGCTCCCCTGCAGTATTGGGAACACGTCTCCAGACCGCCCCAGCAGCGCTGTCCCCGCCACTACACAAATCAAAGAGATGATCTTCGTCACGTTCACCTCCACTCTCGCTTTCATTTCCGCGGTGAGAACTGCTTTCACATTCAATGCCACCGCGATCATCCACGAGACGGTAGGCATGATCCCAACCAGGAACACACACCAATCAATGCGCAGTCCACCTAAATATGAGCACATCATAGGCTTTCGGACCGGAGCCATGAGGCCGGTACTCAGCAACTTGGCTAGACCATCAATCGCCTCCTCGGATATGAGCAACTGCACGAATATTCAACACACTCATGGTAGCATCCATGGCCACGACAAGACCGAGCGTACCTGCCCAACTGCTTTTCTGCTGTTCTCTCGTATCCATATCATTGTGAATATGAAATCGTTCACCCGGCTGCACCACCGTGTCGCCGGGGATTGTGACATCGGCGACAAAGGGCATGCCAGGTTCCTGGGCAAGGACAGGAGTTGTGAGGCTTAGCAGTGCGAGTAGAAGAATGAAACCGACGATCCGCTGTTTCACGTCATGGCTCGCCTTCTCCCCCTTCTGACTGCGACCGGCGCCCCCCAGCACCGGCTTCGACTTTCCGTGTTGTAGCAAACACTGACACAGATGTCTGCCGGAATCGCTTGCGTCCCTCGCGATGCCAGCTGCATCCAGCGAGAAGCGCCACAGAAAGGTACCCGTGGTGACGCGCTGCCACCAGCAGACCAACAATCGATTCACCATAATATTATACCACAAGTTTGGGGAAATGGGCGACAATCATGCACATGTGGTGTTAAATAGGTGCGAATCAACGGTGCGCAGCCTGTTCGTGGAGAAGTGGATCGCTCCGAGGCCCGGCCCGAACTGCGCTCCGCAGGACCGGAACTACGACACGCGCTATTTCAGTCCTTCCGCACTGTCTGATCGCTTGCCGCGGGGCAGGAGGAATCGTGCTACTTGCGGGACCGCGAGATGTCGTCCATCCAGCTGCGCAGGGTGGCCATCATCTTCGCTTCGAGTGCGTCCATCCGCTGATCGTTGCGCGTCTCGAGCTGCTCGCGGAGTTCATCGAGCTCGCGCTCGTCGCCAACGGGAACAGCGCCCATCTCGACAGTTGATCGCCAGGCCTGCCTTTCCAGCGTGTCTAGCCGTTTGCGTGTGCTGCGCCCGGCGGCGCGCGCGACGATGTAGCCCACGAGTGCGGCGATCAGGACCGACGCCAACACCGTCAGTGCGAGGAGGTTGAGTGCGTCCGGGCCCGCAGGAAGTGCGCCGCTCGCTCGGCCCAGGTGGCTCCCTGCTGCCTCAAGCCATGCTGCGGTCGCGCTCATCTGGTTTTGCCCCCCTGCACGGTTGAGGATCACGATGGCGCCGATCCCCAGCAGACCAAGCACCAGCATACCGACAAGACCGATCGCAATTGCAGCAAATGCGCCACGCTGCTCGGGAGGCTCTGGTACTGGTGCGGGGAACAATCCTCGGTTTATCCCTCGATTCATCTTCACCATGCCCTTTCTCGTGCAGGAAGGCTGCGGCATTGCCCGCGGACTGCAGCGATCCTGCATCAGGCTGACTCGGACGATAGGCCCCCGATCACTGCGGATGCCTGCCGAGGGGCGGGCCTACATCCAAAGCAACCGCTTTTCAGGTCTGAACTGGCGCACGTCTGTGCTCGTCTGGCAGGGAGCTGGAGCCAGCCGCCGGCGCTGTCCAGGAACGCGACTTGGCACAGGCCCCAGGTGTGTCAATGACAATTCGAATTATATCATGATGGCAGGTACGGTCAAGTGGCCTTATCACGTTGAAAACGTGATCTACCGTGTTCATACGGCTATCTTTTTCGCGGGTCAAGGCTGGGCCAATCTCAGACGCGCTCCGATTGGGTAGCGGTCCGTGTGAATGGGCGGCATGGTACACGCAAGGCACGAGCGAAGGTCAACGCAGACGTGGGCGTGACGTCTCGGGGAATGTGTCCGGTTGCACTAGCTGGAACGTGATGGTATAATAATGTCGAGCAGTTCGATTG
>CAZPTF010000457.1:0-3244 GCA_964589015.1 uncultured Anaerolineae bacterium | reverse complement strand
CGTAGGGGAAGCCTTGTTTCTCCCGATCCCTCGCTGTACCTCCAGTCACTCCATTCGCGTCTGCATATCGAATACGGTACAGAAGAGTACCGCAGAATAGGTGTCAAGAACAATTTGTTTCTCAAAAATCACAAAAGTTCCTACTAGACACAGTTTCGTTTTTGTGGTACAATATTAACACAAGGTAACTGAAGGTAACTAACAGGTTACTAAGGAGTCCTATGTCCAGACAGAAGAGAGAAGAGCGGGTCGTGTTGGATGGTCGCAAACTCCGCGCGTTGCGCCAGGAGTTGGGACTGAGTCAGAGTGAGGTCGCTCAGCGTTGTGGGCTGGGGAGCCATTCTATCATTTCCAAGATCGAAATGGAAATCCAACGTCCGGAGCTGGAGACCGCAGTTATCCTGGCTGATTTCTACGGCGTGCTGCTGGACTCACTGGTGAAGAGACGCTACATACCGCCACAGATCGGCGAACACCCCCAGAGTTACCAGGAACGCCGCGACTTCATCGACGAGATCAGCTCATTGACGATGGACTTAGGACGAGACGACTTGGAGCAGGTCAAGGAGTACATTGTCTTTTTGACCACACAACGCCGCCGAGAAGTTATGACACTCTAGACCATCCCTGTTGCGCATCGAAACTTGACAGCAGCCCGTGAGTTCGTCACCGCAGGTTTTGCTGAAGCCGTAAGGAGATGATATACTGTGCACTGGATGGTACAAAAAAGTACCAATGTTCAGAAGGTGAAAAGTGGATCCTGAAAGGCAGGAACAGTTGATCGCGGAAGTATCCGAGCGCATCAGACGATGGAAGCTCGTGATCCCGAGTATCGCCTTCCTGGAAGCCAACAAACCCTTTGGTTTTCTGGGCAGCCAACTCATCCTGTTTGCGCAACCCTTTCTGGACTTGTTCATCGCGCCGGCGACCATGAGGGAGCTCGTGGCACTGCTGGAAGAACGGAACAGCATAGACCGGTTGATTCAGGAATTGGAAGCCGATGCCGGTGACGTGAGCTAAGGGGCGTTCGCTATGCAGGTAATTGCGAATATCTTATCTGAATCCGGAATAGAGCCAAAGGCTGCTTTGTTGCTGGCTTTTCTGCTCATATTCGTCCCGGCCCTTCCCTATTTGCGGAGACGAATCATCGACGGCGCAAGTCCGACACTGCGTCCCATCCCAGGCTTCAAAGCCCTGCAGCAGATGACCGGGCAATCGATGGAAACAGGACGTCCGCTGCACCTGTCGGTTGGCATTCAGGGTGTGGGAAACCAAAATGCGGCGCAGACACTGGCCGGGCTCACGACTTTGGAATATCTGGCCCGCGAGACTGCCGTATATGGAGCACCACCAATCGTAACGGTGGCCGATCCGACAGCGTTCATTGTCGGTCAAGACGTGCTTCGCCGCGCTTTCGAGGGCCGCAGCAAAACCGGCCGTTTCGCCCGCGATGCAGTCCGCATGATTGCACCTGACCCGGTCGCCTATGCCAGCGGCGTCATGGGCATTTTGTCGCGCGAGGATGTATTGGCCAACATCATGACCGGCGCCTTCAGTGCTGAATACTTGCTCATCGGCGAAACCGGGGTACGTATGGGCATTCACCAGGTGGTCGGAACAGGCAACCCTCAGGCATTGCCGTTCATGCTGGCGACTGCGGACGAAGTTTTGATTGGTGAAGAAATGTTTGCGGGCGGGGCCTATCTGGCGAAATTGCCGACGCATATTGCCAGCCTGTTGATTCAAGACTGGATGCGCCTTCTTATCGTGCTGATCATCATCGCAGGTATCATCTGGAATACGGTTTTCTGAGAAACGCGTGAGACAAGGAGCCTATCGTGAGCCGCAGACTCCCAGTGGCAATGGCGATCGGGATCGGAATACTGGTTCTTCTGGATCGCTTCATTACCAATCTCTATCTGGACGCATTGGGCATGTTCTTCCTGGACACAGCCGTCATCCTGGCAGCTTTCGCGCTGCTGGTGGGGTTCGTCAATGTCTTCACGGTCCACGTGCGGAAGATCCGCGCGCGCCGCCCCGGCTGGCCTTACAGCACTATCCTGGTCTGTTTTTCATTCTCCGTCTTCGTGATTGGCTGGTTTGGGCCATCGACCCCACTTCTACAACAAGTGTTCAGGTCCGTCCAATATCCGCTGCAAGCTACCGTGGCTTCGCTGTTGATCTTTTTCATCGCGTCCGCAGCGTTTCGCACCTTGAAGGTACGCAATCTGGAATCGCTCTTTCTCGTTGGCGTAGTCGTCATTGTGTTGCTTGGGGAAATCCCCCTTTCAGCCCAGGTGACGGCCTTGAAAGACTGGATTTTGTCTGTACCCGCTCTGGCTGGAGTCAGAGGTTTGATCTTAGGCGTGGCACTCGGTACCGCGGTGACCGGGTTGCGCGTATTGATGGGTATCGATCGACCATACAGCAAATAGCCGCACGCCGGCGATCGCGAATGAATGAGGAGTCGTGTGATGCTGTGTCCCCAATGTGGAACAGCAAATCCGGATAGCAACGAATTCTGTGAGCAGTGCGGGCAGGCTCTCTCGCCAACCGTTGTTGCTGATGCTGCGACGCATCTGCGGTCTGGCAGCGTCCAATGGGGAGATGACCCCGTGCCAGATTGGTTGCTGAACCTCCAGAACGCGTTGCCAGACGAGCTCCGCGATCCGGAACTCGACGGCATCGTCAAGGCCCGGCATATCTCGGCTGCGCAACGGACTGTAGACTCACACGCAGTAACGGAGATGGGTGAGTCGCCCACGGACCAGAGCATCCCCACACCAATCGAGGCGGAAAGCGACGAGTGGTTGAGTTCGATTCTGACTTCGCTGCGGCCATCCGCAGAGACTGCCGGGAACGCGGACTCCGTGGATGAGCAGCAGGCGTGGCTCAATTCTCTGCTAGCCTCAGCCGGCCGGGAGCCAGCAGACGCGGGCACTGCGCGAGAAGCAACTCCGGCGGACGAGATCGCCGAGTTTGCGGACGAGGAGCCGGATTGGCTCAGCGACCTGCGCAGTACCGTTGCTGACGGAGTTCCGGAACTCGCGCAAGGACCAGCAAACGACGAAAGAGAATTCCCCGCCTGGTTGCAGGATAGACTCTCCAGCCCGTCAGGCGAGGATAGCGGGGAAGTTCCCTACGAGGATATCTCCGAGACGCAGCCAATGCCCCAGGCAGAGCCACTCAAGCCCGACGCGCAAGAGCCGGAACCGCCCGCATGGCTTCAATCCATCCAGGACAC
>CAZPTF010000456.1:0-3260 GCA_964589015.1 uncultured Anaerolineae bacterium | reverse complement strand
GGCGATGGCTGAGCGTTCACCCGCACTAGGCCATTCAATGAGAAATGTTTCCAAATCTGATCGAGAAAGATTGGGAAATACCGAGCCAGCACACAAAGCAAGCAACCGGTCAAGATTATGAACAAGCGAATAATAGATGTACCTGGTATCAACAGGTGATTTCGAGCGGATCGCAACAATTCCACGACCGACACAATACTCTCTGTCACTCCAATTCATACGACCAGTTGTCGAACCGCGAACACAGAAAAGGATATCCCCTTGCCGTGAGAACCTTGTTGGTGCTGTCGTCCATGAAGCCGGTGTCGGGTGGGAGGGGCCAAATTCGGTTGGCCCGTTCAACAGCGGGCTTCCAACGCCCGCCTGGTTATAACTATCTCCCTTAGGGGACTGTCCCATCACGAGATCTGCGACTTCGCTCAGTTCCACTACGCCGCCATCACTCGCCATAACCCAACCACTCCAGATTCTCGCGAATCGCCTGCTCCAGCCGCGCCGACTCGGCGAACTGCTCCTGCAGCGTCTCCACCAGCCGGGACATCTTCTCCTCGAACGGCTCGCCGTCGTCCTCGCTCTCCTCGATGCCGACGTAGCGGCCGGGAGTCAGCACGTAGTTGTGCCCGCGGATATCGTCGAGAACCGCGCCCTTGCAGAAACCGGGGACGTCCGCGTATTCGCCGGAGTCCGCGTCGCCCCGCCAGGCGTGGTAGGTGGCGGCGATGTGCGCGATCTCCTCGGGCGTGAGCTCGCGATGGACCCGGTCGATCAACGTGCCCATCTTGCGCGCGTCGATGAACAGCGTCTCGCCACGCCGGTCGCGGAAACGGCCGTTGCGCTTGTTGCGGGCGATGAACCACAGGCACACCGGTATCTGCGTCGAATAGAACAGTTGCCCCGGCAGGGCGACCATGCAGTCCACCAGGTCGGCCTCGATGATCTGCTTGCGGATCTCGCCCTCGCCGCTCGTGTTGGATGACATCGAGCCATTGGCGAGGACGAAGCCGGCGATGCCAGTGGGGGCCAGATGGTGGATGAAATGCTGCACCCAGGCGTAGTTGGCGTTGCCCGCCGGCGGAACGCCGAACTGCCAGCGCACGTCGTCACGCAAGCGCTCGCCGCCCCAGTCGCTCATGTTGAACGGTGGGTTCGCCAGGATGTAGTCCGCCTTGAGGTCGGGATGGAGGTCACGATGGAAGCTGTCGGCGTGCTCGCCGCCCAGATTGTTCTCGATGCCGCGGATGGCCAGGTTCATCTTGGCCAGCCGCCAGGTGGTGGGGTTGGACTCCTGCCCGTAGATGCTGAGGTCGTTGAGCCTGCCCCCGTGGGCGCGGATGAAGTCCTCACTTTGCACGAACATCCCGCCCGAGCCGCAGCAGGGGTCGTAGACGCGGCCCCCGTACGGAGCGAGCATGGCGACGAGGACCTGTACCACGCAGCGTGCCGTGTAGAACTGCCCACCTTTCTTGCCCTCGGCGCTGGCAAACTGGCCGAGGAAGTACTCGTAGACGCGGCCGAGGACGTCCTTGGAGCGGTTCTCCCTATCGCCCAGGCCCACGGAGCTGATCAGATCGATCAGCTCACCGAGGCGCTGCTTGTTGACGGCCGGCCGGGCGTAATCCTTGGGCAACACGCCCTTGAGCCTGGGGTTGTCGCGCTCGATGGCGATCATGGCGTCGTCCAGCAGCTTGCCGATGGTGGGCTGCTTGGCGTTGTCCTTGAGGAACGACCAGCGCGCTTCGCGAGGCACCCAGAAGATGCTCTCAGCGACGTATTCGTCGCGATCTTCCAGTGTGTCGTAGCGCGCCTGCGGGTCCTTGACGTAACGCTCGCTGGATGGATCGTCCGCTTCGGCCTTGAGCACCTGGTAGTATTCCTCGAAGGCGTCGGAAATGTACTTCAGGAAGATGAGCCCGAGGACGACGTGCTTATACTCGGCTGCGTCCATGTTGCTGCGGAGTTTGTCGGCGGCGGCCCAGAGAACGCTCTCGAACCCGAGATTGGCGCCGTTGCTGCCATTGGCTGGTTTCGGCATGGTTCCTCGCTGTCGTTGGCACGGAATGGAAAAACGCCGCATAACTCTAGCGCGGCGCACTCGGCTCCCCCCCGATCCGGCGGCGTCGTAACGAGACAACTCCGTGAGGTCCCCTGTTCCCTCAGCGGAGAGGGTGTAGCGATATGTTATGTGGATTGTAGCACGGTTGAGACGGTTTGTCCAGGTGGGGATGAACGTTGTTCGGCGCGGGTTATTTCCTGGTCCGCTGCCAATGACTGGATGCCTGCTCGTAGAGATCATCGGCGCTGGTATCGCCGAACAGGTCATCCTGCCATTCCAGGTAGTCTCCCGTGCCCGGGTCGAGTTGAACCAGGAAGCGAATGGCGTCGGCGTATCCAAGAGATTGTATCAAGGCCATGTAGCCGGCCTGCCTCACGGTCGCTTCGGAGCGCGTGAATTTGTGATTTGCCAGGGCCATTTCATGTCTCCTGCAAGAAGTCGACGGGATTCGTTACTTTCACCTTGACGACATCCTGCTCTTTGATCATTTCTCCCTGCTTCACCAGGCGGTCATCACAAGTGAGCAAAAACTCACATCCGGACAATTCAGCGCACGCCAGATGCAGAGCGTCTCGCCCGCGAATTTGATGGGTCAGGGAGAGATTGCGAGCCAGTTCTCTGATAGAGTCATCCGGTTCGATGGTGTCCGCGCAACACTGCGATAAATACTGCACGAATGCCCGCCGTCCTGAAACAGGGTCACGGCTATTCTCATAGTCCAGAACAAACGACCAGTGAGCGGAGAAGTGGCCTTCTTCAATCAACACGAAAATCATCGTGATAGCAACCGTTTCCAGATGGATCCGCATCTGGGATTGGTCATCAAAAGGGCGTTTGTAAATATTCATGTCAAGATAGAGTGTGCGCACTGGCATTTTCCTGCAGTGTTCGTTCAGGGTGAACCATCCGCAGAAGTATTATAGTTGAAGGAGTATCGAGATGCAAAAAAGCGTTCAAAGAATTGGAACCGCTAATGGACGCGCATGACACTGGCAGAAACCGAAAAGTCGAACAACTTACCCTCCCTGGAGTTCGACCTTTCAACCTATTCGATAATCGACAACCAGGGGTAATCGTGGTGAAGCAACGGGCAAGAGTTCGCAATAGACGGAAGCCGAGTCGTGTCAAGGGATAATCAGGCTGGCTCCTACCCACTTTATAAACGTCGAGTAATTTGTAAAATCGGCACTCTCGCGTTAGATTGGTG
>CAZPTF010000455.1:0-3274 GCA_964589015.1 uncultured Anaerolineae bacterium | reverse complement strand
GGCCACCTTGCCATCACACGAAACGACATCGTACACACGACAGTTCTAGCTTTTTTGCTGTGTCACATCACCTCCTCTTCCTGATCCGTCGTGGCTTCGAAAGATGTAGTCGGTGAAGCTTCTGTGCACTTACAGCATGCGGTCTGGTCCTCCGCACTGTTGCCGGTATGTTGTTGGTTCAGTCACCAGAGCCACATGATGTTCTAGACATGCGGCTTGGGGTTGTTGGGACGTACCTCCCGGGGAATCAATGCGATCTCGCTCTGCCGGTCGAACAGGTGGAGCTTCTCCGTGTCGAAGACCATGTCCACCGCTTCACCCGCCGTGACCACCGCGCGTGGTGTGACGCGAGCTGTAAAATTGTCGCCGTTGTCAGTCAAATGGAGAAAAATTTCGTTGCCCATCAGTTCCTGAAAGTCCAGTTTACACTGCACGCGGGTACCGGTAATCCCGGCGGGGACCTCCGCTGCCACGTAGATGTCCTCCGGCCGGATGCCCAGGATAACCTCTTTGCCCAGGTGAGGCTTCAGCACATCGACTGCTTTGGACGGTACCGGAAGGCGGAAGATTCTGGTCTCTACCACCATGTTGTCGTCTGAGCCAACCAGGGTCGCAGCGAAGAAATTCATTGCTGGGCTGCCAATGAAACCGGCAACGAACATGTTCGCAGGTGCATCGTACAGGTACTGGGGCGTGTCGACCTGCTGCAGGAGCCCGCCATTCATCACCGCAATGCGCGTGCCCATCGTCATCGCTTCGACCTGATCGTGGGTGACATAGACGAAGGTCGCCTGCAACCGGTCGTGCAGTTTGATGAGCTCGGCGCGCGTCTGCACGCGCAGTTTCGCGTCCAGGTTCGACAATGGCTCGTCCATCAGGAAGACCTTGGGGTGGCGTACGATGGCGCGTCCCAGCGCGACGCGTTGGCGCTCACCGCCGGACAGCTGTTTCGGTTTTCTGTTGAGCAGACGATCGATGCCGAGGATCGATGCGGCCTCTTTCACGCGTGTGTCGATTTCGGATTTGGAAGTGTGGCGGAGTTTGAGGGCGAAGGAGAGGTTATCGTACACACTCATGTGCGGATAGAGCGCGTAATTCTGAAAGACCATCGCGATGTCGCGGTCTTTGGGCAGAATGTCGTTGACGACGGTATCGCCGATGTAGATCTCCCCTTCGTCAACTTCCTCCAGCCCGGCCAACAGGCGCAACGAGGTTGTCTTGCCACACCCGGAAGGCCCCACGAAGACCAAGAATTCCTTGTCGGCGATATCGATGTGCAAATCGTTCACCGCGACGACATCACCGAACCGCTTAGTGACGGACGAATACTTGACTGATGCCATGCCACCCTCCTACCTGTCATCCATGACCTGTGATGAGATATAGATTTGAATGTACGTTTATCAAATCATCTGACAGGCAAACGGAGAGCAACCATAGTGACCAACATCGGATAGTTATGAACCGCCTGTCAGTTGCTGAAAGTTCGTCTCTCTAAAAGGGGTATGACCGCGCTAACTCTGGGTGAAACCGAATATCCTCTCTGCCAGTTTCAGGATACCACAGATGGAAACCTTTGTCAACTTCCGCGAGTTTCAGAACTTACGCAGGATTTGCGGCGATGATTGCATCCTCGCATGGTTGCGCCGTCCGCGAATCAGGTATGGATGCATGAGTGCGGGTGTCAAGACGATTACGCGGTTTCAACCGCCGGGATACAGCCTTTCCAGACGGACTGAACCACACGGGCGCAGGTTGGTCATTCGGGATTGATGCCGGCGAGCGTGGGCGACGCACATCGGATTTGCCAATTCCCGGTTTTTGTGGTATAAAGTGGCTCACGTTACGGAAACAAATCGAGAGGTCTACCAGGCCGGGCTGCTAATCGCGCAGAGGGTTTGACAAACTCGGGAAACTATTATACAATATACATACTGAATGCCGAGGTAGCTCAGTTGGTAGAGCACTTGACTGAAAATCAAGGTGTCCCCAGTTCAAGTCTGGGCTTCGGCATCACGAGCGGAAGTGGCTCAGCGGTAGAGCATCTGCTTGCCAAGCAGAGGGTCGCGGGTTCGAATCCCGTCTTCCGCTCCATTTTATTTTCAGGGGTTTTGTGTCAGGCGACGTAGCCAAGTGGCAAGGCAGAGGTCTGCAAAACCTTTATTCGCCGGTTCGAATCCGGCCGTCGCCTCTGAATGGAGGAACTGATTTGGGGCTGGTAGTGGAGTACATGGCTATCAGCCCTCTGTGTTTGTGAATCGCGCGGGGCGGTGGCGAAATGGCAGACGCTGCGGACTTAAAATCCGCTGGGGGTGACCTCATGAGAGTTCGAATCTCTCCCGCCCTATGTATTGTGGTCTGCGAGCAATACCCTGCTACATCCAGCGGGTGGCTCGATGACCAGTACCAACCGCATGCTGCGGACTTTCCTTAAAATTGTCGATGGCAAACGTCCCTCACTTCTCGATCTGACGCTCCGCGAGTTCCTTCTCGACCGCCAGGCACGCAACACCGCGCCGGGCAGTCTCACGCTCCACCGGCAGAAACTGACTCCATTTCTCGAATACCTCGAAGATCAGGGCATCGGCGAACCGGGCCAGGTCACCGCGCGAGACATCCGCCATTTCCTTGTCCAGCTACACGAGACCGACCACGCTGCAGGGGGCAGCATGCCTGTTTCCGGGCGATCCCACCAAAAGTGTCAAGAATTCCCTACAGAAATTGTTTAGAATTCCCTACAGACAGAATCCATTTTTTGTGCTATAATCTACATGGTGGGTATTGGTTATCGTGGTCTCTGAAGTGTGAGAACCGCCAGATGCATATTGTCGCTGTACAGATTGCCCTGGGCGTTACACAAAGAGGAGTGGCTGGGTGCCAGTATCAGATCGGCTTGGTGACTATCAGGTTACTATTGACGCATCCAGGGCAATGAGCCGCCGTCGCTCACCCCATCTGACCGATCTCGTCCGTCACTATCGAGATCGGCTGCTCAGAGAATCCAATCTCGAGCAACTCGTCAATCTTCCTCACGAAGCCCTCCGTGCCCACGTCGAATCCAGAGTGGCACGCATGCTGCAGGACGACAGCCGCCTGATATCGTCCGAAGACCGTCTCGAGTTGGTCTCCTCAATCCTCGACGAGACGGTGGGCTATGGACCGCTTCAGCCCTTGCTTGCGGATCCGACGATCACCGAAATCATGGTAAACAGACCGGACGAAGTCTACGTGGAAGTGGAAGGTCAACGGGACATGGTCCTCCGCCGGGACATCT
>CAZPTF010000454.1:0-3283 GCA_964589015.1 uncultured Anaerolineae bacterium | reverse complement strand
ACAGGCCAACGATGGCCCGCGACGTCTCCGCACGGAACCGCCGGGCGCCTTCCGCCAGATAGTTCAGCCCATCCTGATCGTACCGCAGCGGACCGGGCGGTGAAGGCAATGCCGCCCACATGTCATATTCGATCATCTCCTCCAGGCGGGCCAACTTGGACTCGGGGTCTTCCGCCAGGGGAAAACAGGTCTGATCAAAATAGATCATACTCTGCTTCTGGACCGCAATCGGCGTCCCATCCCGATGCTTGACCACCCAATCGCCATTTTCCCTTTCCGGATGGATCCAATTGGGAATCAGGCATTCCGTACCATCCGGAAGCACCCAGGGCTGCCAACACGCGTCATCCTGGCAGAAGGCACGCCCGAGCTCGATCACATCAACCTGAAAACGCTCCAGCACATCCTCATCGACAATCGCCAATTGTTGGGGGAAGTCGTAAATACGAGGCGGTCGCTTGGGCAGGCCGAGATAATCCCGGAGTCGCACGTAAGCCATACCCATAATTCCTCCCGCGCGGTGTCCACCCAAGTCGATGGGCACACGGTCGGGTTGGTGGAAATCGAGGGACTGTAATACACGTTCCCGAGATGACATGGCTCGTTCCTCCGCGATTAGCCCTCGTCCGTGTCTCGCGAACCCAGTTTGAGGGAATAGACGTTAAGGAGCAACGCGGCCATCAACGTCATGCCGGTCACAAACGTCTTCAAGTAGATGTCGATGTTGACCATATTCAGCCCATTCTTGAGCACCCCAAAGATCAGTAGCCCGATAATGGTATTGGGAATGCCGCCTTCGCCGCCGAACAGGGAGGTGCCGCCGAGCACAACGGCCGCGATGGCGTCCATCAGCATCGCCTCGAACCCGGCTGCCTGTGCGCTGCCGATCCGCCCGGTGTTGACGATACCACCGAAGCCGGCACAGCCGCCACAGACCATGATCGCCATGGCCCGGATGAATTTGGAGTCCACCCCCGACAATTCGGCCGCCTCCTTGTTGCCGCCGACCATGTAGACGTAACGACCGAATCGTGTCTTAACCAAGACGAAGTGAGCAACCGCCAAACTGATGACGGATACCAGCAAAATCGTGGGAATTGGGCCGACATAGCCGCTGCCCAAGAACGTTTCCAGTTCTGGTACTTCAAAGAAGGGACGCGCTTTGGTCAAGAACATGGCGATACCGTTGGCGATCTGCATCATCGCCAACGTCGTAATGAACGAAGGCAGCCCAAATTTGGTGGTCACGATCCCGTTGACCCACCCGAGACAGATACCGGCCAGCAAAGCGATGATCACACCTACCCAGCCGGGGAATTTGGCATTGATCAGCAGAAACGACGCAATTACGCCCGTCATGGTTGCAATGCTGGCGATGCTCAGGTCAATTTCTCCGGCCAGCAACACAAAGGTCACACCAATGGCCAGCAGGGACAGGGCAGCCGCCTGCTGCAGGATGTTACGGAAATTGATGACCGTGAGGAAACGCCCACCCTCGGAGAAAATGGAAAAGAAGATTATTAAGGCGGCCAGGGTAACGAAGGGGGCGAGAAAACGCCCATTGACCCTAAGCCAACGAGCGAAACCTTTCTTCTTAGCCTGGGCTGAACCTGCGGTTGGTTTCGTTGACATGCTTTCCTCCAAATCGCCCATTTTGTCAGGCGTACTTCATGAGAGTGTCTTTGGTCAAGCCATCATTGACGAATTCTTTGGTGATTCGTCCCTTGGACATAACGAGGACGCGATCGCTGTTCCCAAGCACAATCTCGGGTTCTGAGGAAATGAGGATGATCGATACGCCTTCCTCACGGAGGCTGCGGATCAGACGCAGGATCTCGTCTTTGGCACCCACATCGATCCCACGGGTCGGTTCATTCAGGATCAGTACTCTGGGCATGCAGGTCAGCCATTTGGCGAGGACAGCCTTCTGCTGGTTCCCACCGCTCAAATTGGTGATGTCCAGGAAGGGATTTGCCGGAACGATCCCCACTCGCTCAATCTGACCATAGGTCGCGGCGATTTCCGCCCGTCTCCGGATAAACCATCCGGTAATGTGTTCCAGGTAGGCGATCGTAATATTCTTGTAGACCTCTTTCCCTGGGAAAATGCTCATTTTTCGATTGTCGGACATGTATGCCAACCCCAGTTTCTTGGCCTGCGATGTCTTTCTGATACGTACCGGCCTGCTATCCACATAAACCACCCCCTGGTCTGGCCGGTCATAGCCAAAAAGACACGCTGCTACTTCAGTTATACCAGCGCCCATAAAACCATAGAGACCTAATATCTCCCCCTGGTACAGCTCGAAATTGATGTCGGAGAAACGCCGATACTTGCCCAGACCTTCGACTTTCAGAACGCACTCGCCCTTCTCATGCTTCGCATCACTTGCCTCACCTGTGTAGGCACTTCGCAATAGGCCGGCATCTGCGTCCAGCATGGACTCGACGAGGAAGTTTTTGTCCACTTCGGCGCTGTTCACCGTACATACCAGATCGCCGTTTTTGAGCACGGTCACACGGTCTGACACGCGCAGCACGTCTTCGAGAAAATGTGAGATGAAAACGATGGTCTTGCCCTGCTCTTTAAGCATATCGATGAATGCAAACAATCGTTCTGCTTCAGGCGGTGACAGAGCCGAGGTCGGCTCGTCAAGAATGATAATTTCCGCGCCGGAAAAAATGGTCCGCGCGATTTCTATCAGTTGCTGTACACCGACGCTCAACAATCCTGCCGGCTGTTTGACATCCAGATAGATGCCCAGCTCTGCCAGTCGAAATACGGCCTGTTCCCACATTGTGCGCCACCGGACGACACCCAGATGAGTAATTAGTCGCGTGCCCAAGAAGACATTCTCTGCGACGCTGAGGTAGCGAACGATGCTGAGTTCCTGATGGACCATGCCGATGCCGCCGTCGCGAGCCTCGGCTGGCGAACGGAAACGAACCGGCTGTCCGTTGAGACGCATCTCGCCCTCATAGTCACTGTGCACGCCGGCGATGATCTTGACCAACGTGCTCTTCCCTGCTCCATTCTCGCCGACGAGGCCATGCACCTCGCCCCTTCGCAGGTCAAAATCAACACCGTTCAGAGCGACCACGCCACCACATCGCTTGCGAACGCCGATGAGTTCAAGAACGCGGTTGTTGTCTGTTTCAGTTGTAGATGCCATAGCTACCATTACGGGTTTACCTCTCCAACTTCTCAACAACTCTAAACCGTTCATCCGAGATGCGACCCCTCGCGGTAGTCGCATCTCGCTGTGTGCGGCCAATTGTTTCGG
>CAZPTF010000453.1:1671-3290 GCA_964589015.1 uncultured Anaerolineae bacterium | reverse complement strand
CGTATAGCGCAAAGATAGGCATAGGCCCAATTGTGTTCTGCGTCGCTTTCAGGGTATAATAGAGAGGCGATCGCGGTATGCCACAAATCAGGAGGGAGTGGTCTTTCTATGGGTGGATTTTGGAACAAACGCAACGTACGCATCATCTTTACCGCCGCGCTGGCAACATTCGCGGTGTGTATCTGTAGCGCACTGGTTGTCGGTTTGGCGCTGTTTCAATTTGGCGGCGGGCTGAACCTGTCCGCGGCCACCGGCCTGCCGGTCACCGGAACTGGCATCGAGCTCACGCCGAACGAAGGCTACGCCGGCACCGAGTTGGCCATTGCGGGACACGATTGGCGACCCGGTGACGTCATCTTCATCCGGTTGCAAGGCCCGACCGGCCAAACTGACGAGCGCTACGCGTATGCCGGTGCGGTAGTCGACGAGCAGGGACGCTTCACGGCGTCGTTTTTTTATCCGTACGACCCGCAGTGGCTGCAAGGGGACACCGTGCAGATCGTCGCACGGTCTGAGGCATCGGGTATGCAGGCAACCGCACCCTTCCGGCTCGTCCCGCCGACCGTAATGCCGACGCCCACGCAAGAACCGACTGCGACCTGGACGCCTCGCCCGCTGGTGCCGACACCATTGCCCGGCGAACCGACGTTCACCCCGATTCCGCCGACACCGGCGCCGACTGCACCGCCCGCGCCTCCGATCACGGCATGGAAGGGCGCGTACTACATGAATCCGCATTTGCAGGGACAGCCCTCGTTGATCCGTGACGATCAGGACATCAACTTCGAGTGGGGTATGGACGGGCCGGCGCCCGATTTCCCGGTCGATAACTTCTCGGTACAATGGACACGCGCGCTGGACTTCGAGGGCGGCAATTACCGCTTCGCGACGGTCGTCGATGATGGCGTGAAGCTGTGGGTCGACGATCAGCTGCTCATCGATCAGTGGCACGATTCCGGCCCGGTCACGTACGTGGCGGACGTCTATCTCACACCCGGCAGACATACCATCCGCATGGATTACTACGAACACGTCGGTTGGTCGACGGCGCAGTTGCGCTGGCAACGCACCCAAACGAGCTACGCGAACTGGAAAGGCGAATATTACAACAACCAGAGCCTGAGCGGTAACCCCGTCCTGGTACGGGACGACGCGTGGGTCGACTTCAATTGGGGATCCGGTTCGCCCGGTCCGAATATCCCAGCGGACAGCTTCTCGGTACGCTGGGAGCGCACCAGTCGTTTCGATGGCGGCGATTACCGCTTCTACCTGCAGGTGGATGATGGTGCACGGCTGTGGGTCAACAACCAGCTCGTCATCGACCAATGGCACGATTCCGGCCCGGCGACCTACACGGCCGATCTGCGCCTGGCGGCTGGTGATTACCGCGTCAAACTGGAATACTACGAGCACGTCGGCAGCGCCGAAGCGCACCTGTGGTGGGAGCGCAAGGAATCCAGCTACCCCGACTGGAAAGGGGCCTATTACAACAACCGGTCGTTGAGCGGCGACCCGCTGGTGGTGCGAAACGACGCACGGCCGGATTTCGACTGGGGAAGCGGCTCTCCGGCATCGGGCATACCCAGTGACAATTTCTCCGTCCGCTGGACGCGCAAGGA
>CAZPTF010000453.1:0-1571 GCA_964589015.1 uncultured Anaerolineae bacterium | reverse complement strand
CAGACAGCGGTTCCGCCGGTAACGGCCGAACCCGCCGCGCCAGCGTTCAGCCTATCGCCCACCGAGGGACCTGTCGGAACGACGATCGTCGTGCACGGCAGTAACTGGCCGGCGGGACAGCAGGTGGTCCTGACCCTGGCGAAACTACAACCGGGCATGGCCCAGATTCAGCTCGACCCGGCGATGGCGACCGTCGGTGTAACCGCAGGGGAGGATGGCACGTTCGCAGGCAACATCACCGTGGCCGAGGAGCAGGGCTGGGCTGGGGAACCGGGCGCGCTCGTCGTCGCCTACACGCCCGACTTCAGCAAATCGGCTGTCGCGCAGTTCACAATCGTGCCGGGGGCTGTGGCGACGCACACCGTCGAACCGACGGCAGAGGCGAGCGCAGAACCCGAGCCAAGCGAACAACCCGCCGAACCGACTGCCGAGCCAACCGCAGAGCTTCCAGCGACGGTCGAACCCGCCGAGCCGGCTGCAGAACCCACTGAGGAACTGCCACCGACCGCAGAACCAACCGCGGAACCTGCGCCAACCGAGCAGCCCGCCGAACCGACTGCCGAACCAGGTGTTTCGCTGCCGGTCCTGTCCCTGTTCCCGATCAGCGGGACGGTCGGTATCACGGTCACCGCGCACGGCGAAGCGTGGCCTGCCGGAGAGCAGGTCGGCTTTACGCTCGCACAACCGCTCACGCAGGAAGGCGTGCCACAGGTAACGCTGCCGCTTACCGAGGTGGCCCAGACCGGCGAGCTGGGGACGTTCGACCTGCCGATCTGGCTGCCCGGGGACGGCGGCTGGGAGCTGACGCCCTTCGTGCTGGTAGTCGCACGCACAGCGGACGGCCAGTTCGAAGTGACGGTGCCATACACGGTAACCGTCCCGACGGGAGAGCCTGGCGCACCCGCTCCGTGACCTGAGCGCACGTCCGCTGATAATACCCGAAACAACAGCCCCAGTGTGCTATGCCACTGGGGCTGTCTCACGCGCAGCGGCGCCAAGATAGCGGCATGAGGCCGCACGAGCAAGCCGTGAACACCAGCCAGGCTTGAATACGCGAATGGGCGCGCCAAGACGAGGGCCGCTGCCTTTCTTCCAGGATACCGTCTCACCAGGCGGGCGGAATCCACTCGTTTTCGTCTGTTTCGTGTGCAGCGCATCGCTGCCGAGTGTCATTCGCGTACTTGGCCGGCGATGTGTGGGCATCGAGTGCCATTCGAGGACGGCACGACTGCCGGCACCACGGGCTGTCGATGAAAGAGCCATTACTGGCATCAAGGCAGATGCAATTGCTCATCTCGTTCCTCTCGCATTTCGCTGATAACATCCGCCGGATCCGGCAAAGGACGCCCTGCTCGCCGCGCTCTGACACCGTCCGCGACGGCAATCGCCTTTTCCATCGTTTGTCGCCAGTCGTTGCGGGGCTGTGTTGCCTTGAGGCGCTCGTACTCCTCCACAGCCAGGACGACGACCTGCGGTTTCCCGTCCCGTTCCACGATGACTGCCTGGCGGCCTTCAGCGACACGCCTGAGTAGCTCGCCAAAGTGGACACGCGCCTCGGTCGCGCTAATCAC
>CAZPTF010000452.1:0-3295 GCA_964589015.1 uncultured Anaerolineae bacterium | reverse complement strand
GAGATCATCGTGAGCGCGCTGTTCGACCGCTCCGATGTGCCGCCCTGGGGCGTTTTTGGCGGCCGGCCTGGCGGAACTTCGGAAATCTTCATCAAAAAGAAGGGTGACACGGAGTTTCGCCCCTTTACCACGGCCTGTGGGGTTCCAATCGCGACCAAGTTTTCCAATGTGATCGTCAGTACGGGAGATCAAATCCGCCTGCGCACACCCGGAGGGGGCGGCTATGGAGACCCCTTGAAACGGGATGTGGAACAAGTGCTCGAAGATGTCCGGGAAGGGTACGTGTCTGTCGAAGGGGCCGAACGAGATTACGGCGTGCGTGTTGTCTCGGATGGACACGCGTATACTGTGGATCGGGAGGCGACGGCGCGGCTGCGGGCCGGACGGCAGGTTGTCGCAGCGCACTGATGCCTGGGGTTCGCGCGGCGAGAGCGGTGTGCAGGCAAGGATCAGCGTCGCAGTGCAAATGTGCAAATTTGCTTTTTGCATGGAGTTATGATACCATCAAATTAAGAATCCCTGCTGTGTTCGTGATGCGAACTGTTGTTTTGAGCCAACACTTGGGATGAGGGGGCTGGCTTCTAGAGGGGATGCGGTAGCCTGTTGAGGGTAAGGCAACAACCTGTAGATATGCTCCCACCTGCGTATGCAGGTTCAAAACTACTTAGCACACGGCACAGCGGGGTGCAATCATATCGGTTTTACAGTGTTTGAACAAAACCAGCGGTGGAAAGATCGGGAACCGGTGGTTTTTTTGTTCCGAACCCATGTGCCGGAGTCAATTGCCAGACACTGTGCTGGTGGTAGGGCTACGGCGTGATGGTGACGTGTTAGTGCGGCGTAGCAATACCATCCTGCACCACGGAGAGCTGATGCTGCTGGCCGGGCATCCCGCTGATTTGCATTTTGCGGTGGCCTGGCTGAATCCGGTATCAGCTTGCGGGTCGCCCTTGGCTGGGATGCGCCGATGCAGTCACGCGAACTGGACCGTACATGAAACAGGGACGGCTGAGTACTGGCCATCCCTGTGTCTTGCCATTCCATAGGCCGTCAGGGCCTGGTGATGCGTATTCTACTCCTGTGGTTTGATCACTACTTTGATGGAGTCGTGTGCTTCAGCTGCCAGCCGGAAGCCCTCCTGGATGTCAGCTAGCGGCAAGCGGTGGCTGATCATGTCGTCTACCGGAACCCGGTGGAATTGGATCAACCTGAGAGCGATATCGAGATCGATGGGCGCCGCCCCGTAGGACGGTAGAACGGCGATGCTATTGCGCCAGAACTCGTTCGCCGGGATGGGCAGATCGACGCCCGGGTCCGTAGTGGCGAAAGTGAGCACGGTTCCACCCCGTTCCACGGACTTCAGCGCCTGCATGAACGCAGGATAAGCACCCGTACAGACGATCACCTGATCTGCGAGCCACCCGGCGTTAACTTCGCGCACGAGCTGTGGGATATCCTCCCGCCCGTCCAGAACCACATCCGCACCAAAGCGCCTGGCTGCTTCTTTGCGAAAATCGCTGATGTCGGTCGCGATGATGCGACCCGCGCCGTAGGCTTTTGCCAGTGCGATGTGCAGCAGGCCCGCCTGACCGGCACCCAGCACGAGAACGGTCTGCCCCGGCTTCAGGTTGGACGAGCGCTGGCCACGAACGACGCAGCCGAGCGGCTCGATGAACACGCCTTGCTCGTAGGAGACTTCATCGGGCAACACCCAGGTCCCGCGATCGATATTGATGGCCGGGATGCGCAGGTATTCGGAGAAACCACCGGGATCGAAGTTGGTCGAATGCAGCAACTCACAGGCCGTGTGATTCCCATCCAGGCAATACTTGCACGTGTTGCACGGTACATGATGGGTGACGAAGACGCGTTGCCCGACCTGGTATTTGTCTACATCCGCGCCGACTTCGACGATTTCCCCGCTCATTTCGTGCCCCAGTACCAGAGGAGCCTTCTTGATGCGATACCACTCCAATACATCGCTGCCGCAGATGCCACTGGCGATGACCTTGACCAGCATTTCCCCAGGGCCAATCTCTGGAACGGGACGTTCTTCCAGGCGCACATCGTGGTTGTTGTAATAGACAGCTACGCGCATCGTGTCCTCCTGGAGCGTCTAACCTTTGCTGGTCTCGAAAATATCTACGGCTTCTTCCACCGTGGCGTCGTCGTGGACGATCGCCCGCAACGCCTTCATCATCGCAACCGGGTGGGGATGCTGCCACACATTACGGCCCAGGTTTAGCCCGATGGCGCCTCGCTCTATCCCGTCGTGAACGAATTCGAAGACCTCTTTCTCCGAGTCCACCTTCGGCCCACCGGCGATGACGACCGGAACGGGGCAGCCTTCAACTACCTTCTCGAAGTCCTCGCACCAGTAGGTCTTCACGACTTTCGCACCCATCTCGGCACAGATACGGGTGCACAGCGACAGGTAACGGGCATCTCGCTTTTCGAGCTCCTTGCCCACAGCGTTGACCGCCATCACGGGGATACCGTATCGTTCGCATTCGTTGACCAGATTGGCCAGATTCATGATCGTCTCGTGCTCGTAGTCGCTGCCGATGAACACGGACACGCCGACCGCCGCGACGTTCAGGCGGATGATGTCGTCGATGGACGTGGTGACAGCTTCGTGGGACAGATCTTTCCCGATGACACTCGTGCCGCCGGACACACGCAGGATGATCGGCGTCTGCTCTGTTGGCTCGACACAAGCGCGCAGGACACCCCGCGTGACGAACAGGCCATCGGCGTATGGCAAGAGCGGTTTGATGGTCTCGCCAGGTTTTTCGAGCTTACGCGTCGGTCCCAAAAAGTATCCGTGGTCAATCGGTAGGAAGAAACAGCGCCCGTCCGGGATCAGACTTGCAAGACGGTTTTCCATTCCCCAATCCATTTTGATAGCCTCCTCAATCGCAATAATCTGTTGATTTCTCCGGTTATGTTTTCAGTACCCATTATACCACGCTCATGTACTCGGTCAAACGGGTCTGGGTACCTCTACCGCTCAGTCCTGTTTTGACGATTTGACGATAACCGGGTAAAATCGAAGTTCAATACCAGACATGAATGTCCAAGGAGGGTTAAACTTGCACGCTTTTGAAGAACAGGTCGTTCTTTTCCTGGGTAATCTGTTCGATGCCGTGGGTTGGTTAGGGGTCGTTGTTGCGATGGCGATTGAGAGCGCCTGCATCCCGCTTCCCAGCGAGGTGACGATGCCGCTATCTGGCTGGATGTTGATCCAGGCCAAGGGCCTGTCGGTATGGCACGTGCTGTGGGCGGGATTCTATGG
>CAZPTF010000451.1:0-3300 GCA_964589015.1 uncultured Anaerolineae bacterium | reverse complement strand
GCAGGTCACTGTTGTTCGATCAAGGACAATTGTGTGAAGATGGTCCTACAGTTGCGGTTTTGGATGCCTATCAAGAAGCTATGGGAAAGAACATCGATGTAGCATCGCTCTTAGCCGACAGAACCGACAGGGTAGGGAGTGGCATCGCCAGGTTCACGACGATGAGAATGCTTGACGATCAGGGAAACCCTACGGACATGGTTCCCATGAACGGAATTCTGACCTTTGAGATCGGTTATGAAGCCTTTCAAGAAATAGAATATCCGATTTTCGGAGTGTTTTTCAAAGACATTTTTGCGCGGACCATACTGAGAGGTTACTCTCATGAGAGCGGCCAATATGTGCCGATTCGTCCGACGGAGTCAGGAACCGTCAGATGCACATTCGAGAACCTGCCTCTGATGCATGGCACTTACTCAATCGCTCTTTGGCTGGGTAGGCCGGGACAATGTATTGACGACATCGAACATGTCGCAATGGTCTCGGTGATAGCCAGAGATGTCTATGGGACTGGTGTCTTGCCCGATAGTTACAATGGTGGGGTTTGTTTTTCGATGCATCATTGGGAGTTCAACAGCGATCATTGATGTCCAAGACTCATCTCGTGGGACTGTTTGCAGCTAATAGGTATGTCCGGTCTGGTGGTTGTTATTCAGCCGGGAGTTGTCTCACTACTCAGTAATTTGTTTCAGCGCCTTGTTTGTTCGGATGAAACATCTCTCTGAATTCAACCTGCTGTTGGTACTGCTAGCAATGATCGAGCGTAACACAACAACCCACTCAAGCTTTGTCTGTTCTGGAGTTCGGGATGGTGAGGACAGATATGTTTGAGTAAGATATATCCCATCCGCCGATTGGAGGCATTCCCTATGCGGATTCATGTTGTTGGCGCACAGGAGACCAATGCTCCGTGGGCGTTTGAGTTGCGGATCATTAGAGCGCTCCAGGCCATCGGTCATAACATTATCAGTACTGATTTTCGCCAGGATCGTTCAAATTTGCCCGACAAATTGCGTAGTACGCATGCAGACCATCTGCTGGTGTTCAAAGGGGATTGGGTTCCAGCAAGCGCGATTGAGACCGTCTCCTGCCGCAAGACCTTGTGGTACGCGGAATACGTCGGCCGCGTTTCTGATTTAGATTTGCCAGCGTTTCGGAATCGTGAAGTACTGCGCTACAATTGTCGTGCATTCGATCAGGTTCTCATTCATGATCCATCGAGTATTGCGGTTTGCAGACGTCTGGGAGCCAGGGAAGTTCATTGGTTGTCCTGCGTTATGGTTGACACGGTGGGTTTTTCTCGGCTTGACGTGCCCAAGAAATTTGATGTCTTATTCATTGGGTCGCCGACACCACGCCGCAAACGGATCATTGCTGAACTTGCGGCGCATTACGATGTGCACTGGCTCACAGTGTGGAGTCCTGAGGCACTGAATGAAGTTTTCAATCAAGCGCGGATCATTCTAAATATCCACAGTTCAGCTGTGCCTAATATCGAGACGCGTATCGGAGAAGTTCTGGCGTCTGGAGCCTTTCTGTTGTCCGAGGAACTATCGTATCCGGACATGTTCAAGGACGGTGAGCACTTGGTATACTGGCGTTTGGGTGATACTGTGGACCTCACTGAGAAAATCGCATACTATCTGTGCCATCATCAAGAGCGAGAAAAGATTGCCGCGGCAGGCTATCGTTTCGCGCGAGAAAACCATTCGACTGGTTTGCGCATACAACAACTGCTCAGTCTGTTGAGAGGTGAAGTGCCAGATTCTCCTCAAGCGGATTCGCAATTTCCAGAGTGGAATGTCGTGCAGCATATGAAGTATGCCATTATGAATTTCAGAGCACATCGCTGGGCGTTACATCACCGCAAGTTGCTTGGCTTGTGAAACGTTCACGTAGCGGAGGCGATATTCAGCGTGAATATTGGGATTGTCACCACTTGGTTTGAACGAGGCGCAGCCATGGTCTCACGTGCATACATGGATGCTTTAGCCCACCGGCACAGAGTGTTGGTTTATGCCCGAGGTGGAGAGGCGTATGCCCGGGGGAACCCTCAGTGGGATCAGGAATTCGTGACGTGGGATCGTCGGGAATCGATCTCGACAGCGGTTGACTGGCGACAGTTCAAACGATGGGTTCTAGATAATCAATTAGACCTGGTCATGTTCAACGAACAGCAATTTTGGCCCGCTGTTGTCATGGCCCGCAACGAACTGCCCGTTTGGCTCGCTGCATATGTCGATTACTACACATCGGTTACGGTCCCCTTCTTTTGGTTATATGATGTGCTGCTCTGCAACACGCTCCGGCACTATTCGGTCTTCCGGAGTCACCCTGGCGTCCTCCATGTCCCGTGGGGTACCGATTGTGAGCTATTCGCCGGGACGTGCGAACCGGTGTCAAAGGATGGTGTGGTCTTTTTTCATTCCGTGGGAATGAGCCCTGGACGTAAGGGAACGTCCATAGCCCTCGAAGCGTTCCACAGGTTGCGTGGCAATCATCGCTTTGTCCTTCATACTCAGGTTCCTCTGTCGACAGACCCTGAAGTCGAGAGGATCTGTCGGGCGGACGACCGTATTGAGGTGATCCATCGGACAGTCCCCGCACCGGGGCTGTATCATCTGGGTGACGTGTATGTCTACCCCACTGTCCTGGAAGGGATTGGCCTGACCATCGCCGAGGCTCTGGCTTGTGGCCTGCCTGTCATCACTACGGATGTCCCTCCCATGAACGAGTTCGTGCATCATGGCGTCAACGGGCGTTTAGTGTCCCCTGCCGAATATCGTGGTCGTTTCGATGGTTATTACTGGGCAGAAGCTTACTCCCGTCCGGAAAGTGTGACTGAGGCGATGCAGTTCTATGTTGATGAGCAGGCGCGTTTGCCGCAATTCAAGCGGGAGGCGCGTGCATTTGCTCAAGAGCGTCTGGATTGGCGCAAGAACGCCGTCGATCTTCCGGAGAAGCTGGAGTCGTTGACGCGTTCGGCGCAGCCGCTTCGAAGCGACTTGACTCCATTGGCGAAGCGAGCGCTCGAACACGCCCACTTATCCAACGTAGGCAGGCGTGGCCTGCGTATCATTCTGCGGAAGGTCGGGTTGGAGCACTCAAAGTTGGGAGTCCGGCTGCTGTATGGCTAGAATGGAAATCGCTGTGGGTTGTGTGGCGAGGCTATGATTGGCAGTCTGCCGGTGTATGCAATTGGGGCGGGTCAGGGCTGTCCATACGTGTTGCCCACAATTCTGGCAAACAGCGTCGGCTGGAAACTGTGTCATGACCATGCTGCCATGAGAGAAAGCCGGG
>CAZPTF010000450.1:0-3308 GCA_964589015.1 uncultured Anaerolineae bacterium | reverse complement strand
CCAACACAGCCATGCTGTTGGCTTTGAGCGCCGAAGTGACCAGCCAGTTGATGTTCGCCGAAATCAACGTGCCAACTCTGTCCAATAAGCTTGCCATTGTTCCTGTCCCTCCTTAGATAATTGGATGACCGACAAGTCATCGGATTCTCGCATCTCATCGCTTGAATCATAACACAGAAAGGCGCATTTTTCATGACGCGGGACTGACAAAAAGCTGACTCGTGTGTTGCGCCAAGCGGAAACTTGCGAACGCATTCCTCCGCGCTACCGCTTCAGCCAGTCGGATCGATCAGCTTGTAGCCGCGCCCGCGGACCGTCAACAAGTACTGTGGTTGACTCGGATCCGGCTCGATCTTCTGTCTGAGGCGGCTGATGAGTTTTTCAATCCGGGCATCGTCTACCTCGTCGAGGAATTCTTCGGACCAGACGACCTCGACGATCTGGTACTTGTCACACGTCCTGTTGAGGTTACCATACAGCAAAAGCAGCAACTTGTACTCCAGGGCGGTCAGTTCGGGGGCCGGCTGTCCATCCACCAACACCGTACCCGAGTTGACATCGATGCGTACCCCACGGACGTTCTTCTGCCGTATCAGATAACGCCGGTGAGCAAAGTCTTCAAACAATCGCGCAAAAACACGCGCGTTCCCATCCGAAGTCGCAACCACAATCCCTTTCTCCCGCAAGGAATCCAGGTCAGCTATTTGCCCGTCCAGCGGGTCACCGGACAGGAACCGCTGTAGTGCTTGTTGTTCGAGCTCTGTCAGCCCATTCCACAGCTTCGCACACTCGGTCCGGATGTTCAGATTGTCGTCCAGCAGCTCTCTGAACCGTTTCAGGACGTGCTGTTCACTCATGCCTTGCAGGTTTTCCTGCGGATACTGCGCGATTTCCCGCCTTACAGATTCGAGCAGGCCAAGATGGCCACCCGCCTGGTCCCAGACGAAATCCAGCTGTACTTGAGACAGCACTGTCCCGTCTTCTCCGGTGAGTTCGTGGAGGAACAGCAGCGCATCACGCTGGCTGAGCGGATGCAGAAACCGCACGTTGTGGGCGAAGAGCTCGGCAAACTCTGCTGCGCCGTGCTCTTGTCTGATCGTACGCAGCCTTCTGCAGGTCGCGACGACGTAAGAGATGGCCTGTGGATAGCGGTCTTTCAGCGCCCGCAGGTTGAGAAACACGCGATCATCCAATGCCTCGAACGGCTCGTCAAACTCGTCACACAAGAGTACGAGACGCACTTCTAAGCCGGTGCTGAGCGCCATCATCCCTTCAACGAAACAGAGTGACGCTGCGAATGAGTTCACCGGGTGGATGACGCCCTCGTATGCCCGGGTCACATCTTGCACCAACTGCGGGGACACGCTTTTCTGTTCCAATTCTGCCAGAACGCTGCGCAGGATGATCTCGTAGAATGCCTGTTCAGACAAATCCAGCATCAGGTTGAAGTCGATGTAGACAAACAGAAACTGGAGTTTATCCTTGTCAGCAGCCTGCGCCACGCTGGGTTGCACAGCCAGTGTTCTGAGCAGGCGGGATTTGCCCATGTTGCTGAGCCCAACCACAGCGCAGCATTTGGCATTGGACACACGATCGATTACATAATCGACATCATCTTTGCGCATTACTTTGTCCTGTATCCTGTGCTCTGGTGATTCATTCCCTGGGGGTGACCAGCTCTCAAGGAACCCGGACCTATTGAGAAGATCTCACCCTCTCCCTGATATTTTCTCACCGCACACGAAAAAGCGCAAACAGAAGCAGCGAAGAGGAGGGATTTCTTCGCTGCTTCGCCGTGTGGTTCTACCACAACACTCATCCGGGGCATTTCAGGATGTGAGTGCACGTGCAGGGCATGCCACGTAGACTCCAACCGTCAAGCCCGGAATGCGATCAGGAGGATGGGGGACAGGCGTATATGCGAATGGTCAACCTGAGCGTTTCGCTTGCAGGTTGGCATGACGACCGATCAAGTTAGTCCCAGACGGGCTCTACGGGCTACGAACAGAACAACCGCCAGGCCGAGTCCCAAAAATCCGAGTGCTCCAAGGCCGAGCCCGGTATCAGGTGTAGTGGTCGCTGCGGGAGCGGTTGTTGGTGTCGCCGTCGGGTTTGGGATAACCACGATCTGGGTCTCCACCGGCACGACGCCGGGAACGACCTCAACCCCTGCACCCGGTGTGAGCGCCGCAGGCGTTCCTGACAGGAAGAGACCTGACGCCGGGGTGAGTGTTGCTACCTGTTGCATTTCATTCACGGCGACCCCGGTCGCGGTGGAGAGCAAGACCACAGGCGTGTTCGTCGGAATTGGCGTTGGCGTGTTCGTTGGGTTGGGCGTGCCGGTGGCCATGACCGTCGGAGTTTCGGTTGCCAACAGCACAATCGGTGTCGTCTGCATGATCTTCTGGGCCTGACTGGAACGCTTGCTGCGGCTAAAAACCACATAGCCGCCGATACCCAGCAGACCCAGGACCAGCATGCCCACCAAGCCAATGGCAATGATGATGAAGAGCCGATTCTGTTCCGGTGGTTCTGGGACAGGTTCAAAAGACAAGCCTTCGTTCATATTACGTCCCCTTTCTCCAGTACAATAGAGTTGATCTTCACGTCCTTCATTCGCCAGGCGCCCACGATGCGCTTAGATCCGTTCCAGGTTGGCAATGGGCACCACTACATTTTCCATACCGTTGATTTCCACTTCAGCACTCGGCAAAGCAATGCCTGATTCCGTCGTACAGGGTTTGTTGGGAAGTGATTTGATCGTTCCCACCTTGCCGATGTACGGTTCTCGCGTGATCCGGACGGCGACACCCGCGTGCAGAGTTGTGCTTTTACTGGTGGCAACCGCTTGCCCACGAGCCGCCGCGAAAATCACGATCTCCGGGCGTTCGCCCGCGCGACGGACATGCGGTGAGCCACTCAGGTAGGCGGCCTCCCCATCATTGCTCTGCAGCAGGTCGAAGATGACTGCCGACATCGGGATCTGCCCAAAGCCTTCGGTAACGATGATTGGGAAAGGCAGTTTTGCTTCCAGTTCGATTAGTCTGGCATGAATGCTGCCCACGATGATGCCTTTCACCTTCACTTCAGCGGCACGGAGCAGCGCGGCCTGGTCTATCGACTCTCCTCCCACCAGAATATATCCCTGGCTGTCCACATCGATGGAGGCCACCGTCAATGGTTCGTCGGGAGATTCGACCATCATACGAAGGATTCCGAACGTTTCCGTTCCTCCACCCCACAGCGCCTCGATTAGAGCGGCCTGGGCTTCAATCACTGCGCCATACCGTTCGTGAATTTCCACAATG
>CAZPTF010000449.1:0-3310 GCA_964589015.1 uncultured Anaerolineae bacterium | reverse complement strand
TGCGGGTATCAGCCGGCCGGAAAATCGAGAAGCCCTCCGTGAGGGAGGGCTCTGTGATCGTCTCGGGCTGTGGTACGAAGCAGCTGTGCTACGCCAGGCTGGGGTCGGAGGCCAGCCAGCCATCGATCTTCTGGTAGAGTGCATCGAGGGGAACGCTCTCGCGTTCGTCCGACCAGCGGCACTTCGCTTCCACGACACCGCTCTTGATGTTCCGCGCGCTGACCGTCAGCCGGAGCGGAATGCCGATCAGATCCGCATCGTTGAATTTTACGCCCGCACTTTCATTGCGGTCGTCATACAGCACTTCGTAGCCCTTGGCCTGCAAATCGGTGTACAGGGCCTCGGCGCTGTCCACCACTTCCGGCTTGTCCGTGCCGAGGGAGACCAGATGAATCCGGAATGGGGCGATAGAGACGGGCCAGATGATGCCCTGCTCGTCGTGGTGCTGTTCGATGACAGCCGCCAGCAATCGTCCGACGCCAATACCGTACGAGCCCATGATCAGCGGTTGGCTTTCGCCATTCTGATCGAGGAAGGTCGCACCGATCGCGCTGCTATACTTGGTCCCCAGCTTGAACAAGTGCCCCACCTCGATTCCGCGACTGACGGCGAGCGTCCCGCCACACTTGGGGCAGACGTCCCCGGCGCGCGCCAGCGCGATGTCGATGACGAGCTCAGCCTGGAAATCACGCGGGTAGTTGGCGTTGCGAATGTGATAGCCCTCCTTGTTGGCGCCAGCGACGAAGTTACCGCCCTTCAGTACGGAATCGTCCGCGATGACGCGGAAGCCACGCAATCCCACCGGCGACGCATAGCCAGCGACCACGCCGGCCGCTTGCAGCTCTTCCTCGGAAGCGACGTGCAGGTCGGGCGGCGCGCCCAAGGCGTTGGACAGCTTCACTTCGTTCACTTCCAGGTCACCGCGAATCATCACGAACAAGACCTGGCCACTGGTCGCGTAAAAGACCGCCTTGAGCGTGTGCGCGGGAGTCGTCCCCAGGAAGCGCGCGACGTCTTCGATGGTCTTGCAGCCGGGCGTGGCGACTTCTTCGATGGCCCGTTCAGCATCTACGGGTGCGTTCGGCTTGACGAACGTCGCCATCTCCGCGTTGGCCGCGTAATCGCACGCCGTGCAGCTAATCAACGTGTCCTCGCCCTGTGAAGACACCGCCATGAATTCGTGAGAGGTATTGCCGCCCATGATGCCCGAGTCGGCCTGGACGACGATCGTCTTCAGCCCACAGCGCTCGAAGATGTTCACGTAGGCCTGGTAGACGTGCGGATAGAACGCGTCGATGCCCTCCCAGTCGGCATGGGCGCTGTACGCATCTTTCATCGTGAACTCGCGCACGCGGACCAATCCGCCGCGCGAGCGCGGCTCGTCACGGAATTTCGTCTGGATGTGGTAGACGAGCGCAGGCAACTGCCGGTACGAGTTGATCTCCCGTTTCAGCAGATCGACCACGACCTCTTCGTGGGTCATCGCCAGCACCATGTCGTGAGCACTGCGGTCCTTGAAGCGCAGTAACGCATCGCCGACGTCGTACCAGCGACGGGTCGCCTGCCACAGCTCTGCCGGGTGGACCACGGGCATCATCATGTCCTGGAAACCGACCGCGTCCATCTCCTCGCGCATAATCTGCTCGATTTTTTTCATCACGCGCCAGCCCAACGGCATGTAGCTGTAAATCCCCGCCCCCATTTGCCGGATCAACCCTGCCCGCAAGGACAACTGGTGACTGATCATTTCAGCGTCTGATGGTACTTCTCTCAAGGTGCGTCCAAACAAGCGTGACAAGCGCATGATTTTCTCCTCCAGACTGAACGTAAGGCTCGTGCAACGGATTATAGCACGAACGGAAGGGGTGTCAAGGGTTTTCCGGTCTTTATGTCACGTCTGCGGTCGATGGGGATGCTCGCGGGACACTTGGCGGCTGGCGAACAGGGACCTGCCCGCTTGTCCGCTGAGACGACTGTGCCCGGAATTGTGGGGAAGGCGGCGAGCATTGGGGGCTGTCCCCAGAGCACCAGGGGCACACGGATGTCTTCTGCCTGTCGGTCAAGACTGTACCAATCCTGGATGCGTTCCGCTTGTGAGGTTTCCCAGCGCACAGGCTGTGTCGGTGCCTGGCAGCCTGTGCGGAGATTGGCCCAGTCTGGTAGCGCGGGCATGCCCTGCAGAGAATTTGTCGCAGCACAGGTGATGCAATTGTCACCAAACTCCCGGATGCTCCCAAGCACAGCACCCGTTTGACAGTACCCTCTCCGGCTGTATAATGGCGGGGACCTGTTACCAGGAACCATGCGCACACGGAGGGAGTGCTTTGATCATCGAGAAATTGGCGGTTGGGCCGATTCTGACAAATTGCTACGTCGTCGGAGACGAGCGTACGCGGAAGGGCGCAGTGATCGATCCGGGCGGGGACGCCGAAGAGATACTGGCGGAGGTCGAGGCACAGGGCCTGGAGGTCGTGTACGTGATCGACACCCACGCGCATTTCGATCACATCCTCGCGAACGGTGCAGTGCTCGCCGCGACCGGCGCAAAGCTCGTGCTGCATGCGGCAGAGGCGCCACTTCTCGCCCAGGGCGGGGCAGCGGCCATATTCGGCATCCCGAATCCGGCGAGCCCGGCGGCGGATGTCTACGTGCAGGAAGGTGACACCCTGCAGCTGGGCGACATCACCCTGCAAGTGTTACACACGCCCGGACACACTCCGGGCCACATTGCGCTGTACGACAGCCAGGCGCACGTGTTGTTCAGCGGCGACCTGCTGTTCTATCAGGGCATCGGGCGGACCGACCTGCCCGGCGGCGACTACGACGCGATCGTGCGCAGTCTCGCGCGTGTCCTCACCCTGCCCGAAGAGACGCTGGTGTATCCGGGCCACGGTCCCGAAACCACGATAGCCGACGAGAAGACGGGCAATCCGTTCATTTAGCGCGAAATGCGCGTGGGTACCGTAAGTGTCATGTGACGATTCGCGCGCGTCCGCGCGGCGATGCGCGACGTACCGTGGCCCTGCTGAACGAAGAATCGCCGTGATTCGCGATGCGCGGCTCCCGGGCAGCGGTTGGGCCGGCGGCGGACGCGGCGCGGTATGCCTCCCCTGTCCACGGCGGAGGGTGGAAGAATCAGGTCGCGGGGATTGAGGAGGATCAATGCCTCCCCTGTCCACGGGGGAGGTTGGAGGGGGTAAGCGCCCGCGCGGGGATGAATTCCCCGCGCTATTGGACGGCGCCCGCTGCAGCGGGCTTGATCGGCGCACACAAGGCGGATTCAGCCGGCGCTGCTCGATAGACCGGCGAT
>CAZPTF010000448.1:0-3324 GCA_964589015.1 uncultured Anaerolineae bacterium | reverse complement strand
GGGCTTGGGGCGGCGGGCGCGCATGCAGCCAGCGCCAAACCGGCAGCAGCCGCGCCGCTTATGCGCAGGAAGCTCCGCCGCGTCACAGATGCAGACTGAGACATAGTTCACTCCTTTGGGTTATCTCCGCCGGTGCGGGATCGCCGATCGCGCTTGGGGATTCGCGAGCGGGCGAAACCTCGACAAGCTAAGAGGGATGGGGAACGAAAATTCGGGATCGACAACCTGGTACAGTAGGGCCAGTTTAGCATAAGCCTGGGGCGCTGACAAGGATTGCGCGGGGCTTCTTGAGGGTTCTGAGAAGTTCGGGGTAACGGCCACGATGGCGATTTCGTCGCCGGATCGGCTTCATGCTGCGCTATCCTCGACGATGGCGATTTCGTCGGCGGTCAGGCCGTAGAGTTCGTAGACGAGGGCGTCGATCTGGCGGTCTGTAGCGTCGATCCGGCGCTGGAGCAGATCTTTGTCCTGGGGGAGCGAGGCTGCGGGAAGGCGCTTGTGCAGGTCGAGCATGCGTTGGACGAGGGCGACCATGCGTTCGTGGCGTGCGGCGTCGGCGGGGTCGTTGAAGTCGATGGTGCGGATGGGGAGTTGTTCGATTCTCAGGACTGTTGGCCGGCATGCAACCAAACATCGAAGTCCCCTGCGTTGTTTGCCGCGTGCCACAGATCATGGCACACCGTACAAAGGGTGATCAGGTTGTCTTCGGTGTTGCTTCCGCCCTCTGCGTGCGGGCGTATATGATGCAGTTCCAAATGCCGAGGATCGTCTCGGTTCCACATCCCCTGGTGCCACCCGCACCGGGCGCACACATAGCCGTCACGCCGCAACACTTCTCGCCGCACTGCATCCGGGATGACACGGTCGTGTTCCGGGCTCTGTCTATCTTCCTCGAGCACGTAATATCCGATAGACAGGTCGGGTCGCCCAGTCTTTTCCGTTGCGATTGGCCAACCGTGCTCCGTGCGTAGTTCACGTATCCGCCGCGCCCACTCCGTCGCCTCGCCCGCCACATACCGCAACTCCTCGCCCGACACCGGTTTCCCCACGTTCGCTCGTAGATACGCCAAAATCTTGTCTCGGGCCGCACCCTTCTGTCGCCTTATCTCGTTCGCGACATGCCATCGGTAAGCCGCCTCTCGGTCTTGCTCGGTGCTGATTAGTACATAGTCATCCGCCCCTATGCTCCCGACGTCCAGGTCTGTCGCGGTCAAATCGTCTTCGCCGGACATCTGGTGCAAGGTGACTCCGGTAATAATCGCCCAACCGTGTTCCACCCGAAGCTCCCGCACCCGTCTGGCCCACTCTTGAATACCCGCGACGACAAATAGCTCGTCACCGGCAATAACCGTCAACGGGTATGCCAGGAAGTATTGCAGGATGCGCTCCCGCGCGCTTTTCGCGATCTCCGCCGGAATCAGCGAGACGCCCAGGTCATTGATCCGATACTGCACCACCACCAATGCCTTGACTTTTCGACGCAGATCACCCTTATGCAACTCCTCCTCGAAGTGCTCCAGGAAATTGCGCACCTCTGCCACCAGTAGTGCCGGGTCGCCCGGCTGCGGTCTCCTCGACATCTACTCGCTCGCCTTCGTCGAAAGGAATCGTAACAGGGTCTTGGTAAGCGTTACCCTGTCCTTCGTCTCGCACTCCCACACCGTCAGTACGCTCCAGCCGAGCTTCTCAAGTTCCGCACGTACGGCTGCGTCGCGTGCTATATTCTTGTCCAGCTTTGCGTTCCAAAACTCCATATTTGTCGTCGGGCGCTTGCCGCGTGGACAGTCGTGCCCGTGCCAGAAGCAGCCGTGCACAAAAATGACCTTTCGATGTCTGGGAAGGACAATATCGGGGCGGCCCGGCAAGTCGCGCCGATACAGCCGAAACCGGAATCCCGCGGCGTGCAGTATTTTCCGAACAAGGATCTCCGGCGCTGTGTCTCGATTTCGGACCTTCGCCATCATGCGGCTTCGTTCCGCCGCGGAGACCCTATCCGTCATGTCCGGGTGGCTTCGTCCGTGATCAACTCTTCGATTGCGGCCGCAATCTTGCGGGCAAGCAGCGGCGGCACCGCGTTGCCGATTTGTCGTGCCACCTTAATTTTTTTGCCTTTGAACACGAAATCGTCGGGAAACGACTGAAACCGAGCCGCCTCCCGATGCGTGATCGGTCGATGTTGCTTGGGATGTAAGTATCGGCCTTTCTCCGGCTTAAAAAACTCCGTCCGGATCGTGAATGCCGGTCGGTCCCACCACAGTCTTCCGAAAAGGTCGGTTCCGCCTGATTTCTTGTTGATCCAGCAGGCCGGCGTCAACTCAGGCGCCAATCGCTGTAGATCGAAACGATTCATCCCCTCTTCCGGGATCGCCCTGTAGCGCTCCATGCTCATAGGCGTGGGATTTCGTCCGAAATGTAAGTTAAGGGGGGGCGGTTCGTCCCGAATCTCCGTCCCTTGCGGTTCGGGCAGATCGACAATGGCGTCGCGTACCGTGCGCCAAGGCTCCGGCTCTACCTCGTACTCGAAGAAGTCCAGCGGTTTTGTTCCGTTGGGTTTGAAGTGGGTCTTTCGCGGAGGGAACACGTCATGCGGGTCCCCGTTGCGTGAACCGACTATGACGGCTCGGTATCGTACCTGCGGCACACCGTAATCCGCCGCACACAGCAGCGCCGATGCCGTCTTGAATCCCATCGATTCGGCAGTCTCTATGATCAGCCGGTGTTCTAATGTGTTCAGCAGATAGCGCACATTCTCCATCACAAACGTTGTAGCGCCCGACCGTTCCACTACGTCGAAATAGGGTCGCCAGAGCTGTTTGCGCGGGTCATCCGTGCGCTGTTTGTTCAGCAGGCTGAAGCCCTGGCAGGGCGGTCCGCCTATCACCACGTCCGCTTCCGGGATTTCAATCTCCGGGTCTGCCAGCAGTTCCAGAATATCTCCGTACACCGCGTGCGGGCCGAAATTCGTCTCGTAGCTGGCTGCCGCGTCCGCGTCGAAATCGTTGGCCCAAACCGGCTTCAGCCGCTTGCCGAAGTGCTGCACGAATCCCAGCGTGAATCCGCCGGCCCCGCTGAATAGGTCTATTAGACGCACATGCTTCCTCATTGTTACCGCATCACGTGTCGATGCCGGGCTGAAAACAGATGATCGATCTTTTGCTGCAGATGGCTGGATTCAATATAACACATCTGTTCTCTTTTGGCCAGTTGCAGCCAACGGGCCGGACTACGCCGCCGATGCGGAAGGAATAGTCGGGCGCTTTGACGTCGGAGCCGATCTTGACCGTGTCTTCGTGGACGACCTCGCGGTAGGCTTCGGCGTAGCCC
>CAZPTF010000447.1:0-3325 GCA_964589015.1 uncultured Anaerolineae bacterium | reverse complement strand
TCACCCGTGACAACACATAGAAATGGGGCGCTAGCGCCAAGACGATCACGGCAGCGCAACCCGCCAGACGTCCCCCCCATTCACGGGCCAACAGCCCAACCCCCAGCAGACCCAACGTTGCGTAGAAGACGATCACCGCCCGGCCGGCCGGCAATGAATCGCCCAACACCCGGAAGGCCCACTGCAACGAAACGATGAACAAGGGCGGGGCCATCGAGAAGACGTCCCCATACAACTGCTGGCCCTCGGCCACACTGCGGGCTGTGAGAGCGTAGACGCCCTCATCCCAATCCCAGCGGTAGCCATCCAGATGCCAACATTGCCAGACTGCAAACAGCAACACGAGTGCACCCAGACCACCCCAGAAGAGGCGGTCCCGCGACGCCAGCATTGACCTCATTGTCCCTGCGATGCCGCACCGGCCATGATCGCGAATGCGATGAAACCGAAGTACGCCAGTATGGCGAGAATCATCAGTCCGAAAACCAACACACCACCGCCGATACCCAGCCAGGACAACAGGCGAGTGCGCTCGGCATCCACGGAGTCTTTCGCCGACAGCAGGCCGACCAGGCCCAACACGATCGGCACAACCGGCAGACAATAATACCCCATGTTGCAGGTCACACAGGGGATCGCGACCATCGCCCCTGCCGTCACCGCCACTACCGCCGTCAGGTCGTACGAGTTGCCCATGAAAGTGACCTGGGGGCGGTGTGCCGCCTCCGCAGATTCCAGAGGCACCGGTCCCGTCAACGCAGGGACTTCTGCGACCGGCTCTGCAGACTGCGGATTCTCCGCTACCACTCCTTCAGGGACAGAGCCTTCAGGCATCAGCCGCTTATCTTCCTCATTCATCTGATCCTCCTTACACACAAAGGAGAGGCCGTGGTCGGACGGCACACATCCTACGGCGTTACAGTTCCGGAGGGTTGTTTACGTGCCCTCTTCCCAGGAATCCAGATACCTGGCCTGCTCGTCGGTCAGCGTGTCGATCTCGATCTTCATCGCCTGTAGCTTGAGCCGGGCGATTTCCTCGTCGATTTCGCGGGGGATGACATAGACTTTGCGTTCCAGCGCCTTCCCCTGCACGACCATGTATTCCGCACCGAGCGATTGGTTGGCAAAAGACATGTCCATCACACTGGCGGGATGGCCCTCCGCGGCGGCCAAGTTAATCAGCCGGCCATCGCCGAGCAGCGAAATGCTCCGGCCATCGGGCATGATGAACTCCTCGACGAATGGACGGGCCATACGTCGTTCGACCGCCATCTCCGCTAACGCCGGGATGTTGATCTCGACGTTGAAATGGCCCGAGTTGGCGACGATGGCACCGCTCTTCATCACTGCGAAGTGCTGCCGGTCCAACACACTCGTGTCGCCAGTCGAGGTCACGAAGATATCGCCGACCCTGGCGGCCTCCAGCATGGGCATGACGCGGAATCCGTCCATCACTGCTTCCAACGCACGCATCGGGTCTATCTCGGTGACGATGACGTTGCTGCCCATGCCACGCGCGCGCATCGCGATCCCCCGGCTGCAATAGCCATAGCCGGCGACCACGAAGGTGCGGCCTGCCAGCAGCAGGTTCGTCGCCCGGATGACGCCGTCGATGGTGGATTGGCCCGTACCGTAGCGGTTGTCGAACAAGTGCTTGGTCATCGAGTCGTTCACAGCGAGCACCGGGAAACGCAACGCCCCGGATTTCTCCATCGCGCGCAAGCGGATGACACCGGTGGTCGTCTCTTCGGTCCCGCCGATGACGTCCGCGAGCTGATTGAGCCGCTCCTTATGCAACGTCGAGACCAGGTCCGCGCCATCGTCCATGGTGATGTTGGGACGATGATCGAGCGCAGCGTTGATGTGCGCGTAGTAGGTTGCGTTGTCCTCACCCTTGATCGCGAAGGTTGAGATACCGTGATCGGCGACCAGACAGGCGGCGACATCGTCCTGCGTGGACAGCGGGTTAGAGGCGCACAACACCAGGTCCGCCCCGCCGGCCTTCAGCGTGATCGCCAGATTGGCGGTCTCGGTGGTGACATGCAGACAGGCTGACAAACGGATACCAGCCAACGGCTTCTCCGCCTCGAAACGGTCACGGATCAGGGCCAACACCGGCATATCCCGCGCCGCCCAGGCGATGCGGCGTGCTCCTTCCGGAGCCAGGCTCAGGTCTTTCACATCATGTTTGACGGTCATGCGTTGTTCTCCTTAGCAAATGTTAATAGGTGTTTCAGGACAGGCTCGTAGGTTTTGTCCGTTCCGAACTCCGCTCTGAAACGGTGGACAAATTCGGACAATGTGAAGGTGTGGTTCTGCGTGCCGTGCTGTTCGAGCACGTAGGCGGCGACCAGGCTCCCCAGGCGGCCGGCGACAGGCCACGGATAACCGTGCACACAGCCCTTCAGGATGCCGGCGCGGAAGCCATCGCCGACCCCGGTCGGCTCGGCCAGCGTGCGTGGGACGACGATCGGAATCTCGTAGCGTTCGCCTGCGGACAGGATCAGCGAGCCTTCCGCTCCCTGGGTGATGATGACCGTATCGGCCAGGTCGGTGATCTCGTCCAGCGACAGCCCGGTCTTCTTCTCGATCATGCCAAACTCGTACTCGTTGACGACCAGCACGGCCGCTCCGCTGATCCCTTCACACAGGCTTTCTGCGCTCAGGCGGACAATCTGCTGGCTGGGGTCATAGAGATACGGGATGTCCAACTCGTGACATTCGCGGACATACTGCACCATCGCCGCGGGGTCATTGGGCGAGATCACGGCCATCTCGATCGAAGCGGGATCCTGATCCTTGAAGGACAGCAGCGCGGCTTTCGCCATCGCCCCGGTGTAGAAATTGGCGATCTGATTGTTTTCGCAGTCGGTGCTGCAGAAGAACGAGGCAGTGAAATCATCATCGATGGTGAGAATCGCCGAAGTGTCGATGTGATGGGCTTCGAGCCAGGCGCGATAGTCAGCGAAGTCCTGTCCGACGGTTCCCATCACGCGGGGACGCTCGCCCAGCAGGCTCAGGCTGTATGCGATGTTGGGCGCGACGCCGCCCCGCTCACGGCGCATCGAATCCACCAGGAAGCTCAGACTGACGGTATCCAGCTTATCGGGCAGGATGTGTTCACGAAAGCGCCCGGGAAAGGACATGATATAGTCGTATGCGATTGAACCGGCTACTACAATTGACAAAAGATCGACCTCCTTGAGATATTGTGCCGGCAGGCTCGTGATCCTGCCGGGCTACAAGCCGTAATCGGACCTGACGGTCCGCGAGAGTGCGGAAAGCACAGCTAAGGCCAGCTCGGCCCGTGCCTCGCTGAGACCGC
>CAZPTF010000446.1:0-3341 GCA_964589015.1 uncultured Anaerolineae bacterium | reverse complement strand
TCACGGAAAATGCACAGCCGCCGGGGTTTTCTCCGGCGGCTCGTTCTTTCCGGCGCAATGCACCGAACCGGCTGCTCGTTCCGTCTGGTTTCAGCATGCATAGCATGCTCACTGCACGACCAGATCATCCAGTCCATTGAATTCGTTCATAGCCGCGTCGACGCCCCGCTCGAGAAAGACATTGACCGCATCGACAGCGCGGTCCAGTACACGAGCAAAAGTCACGGCATCGTCCTCGTTGAATCGACCCAGGACATAGTTTACCGCATCGTTGTGGCTGGGCCGGCCGATACCGATCCGCAATCGTGGAAATGCACTGGTCCCAAGAGATTGGATGATCGACTCGACCCCTTTCTGACCAGCCGAGCCCCCTTCCGTACGCACACGCAACCGTCCCAGCGGTAGATCCAGGTCATCGCAGATTACCAGCATATCAGCGGGCACAACTTTGTAGAAATGCGCAATGGGAGCCACAGCCTGTCCACTGAGATTCATGAAAGTCATCGGCTTGACCAGAATGACTTTTGCATCGCCCTTTATCCCGGCAGCGAGCAGCGCTTTCGCCTGCTGCTTGGAAAACGGCCAGCCAAAGGACTCGGCCAACCGGTCCACACACTGGAAGCCGACGTTGTGGCGTGTTCTGGCATATTGCGGACCGGGGTTGCCCAGCCCGACAACGAGCACATGACGTTTGGAGAGCATAACCGACTATGCCTCTCAACTACGGCTGTTCAACAAGGCGAGAATCAACCAGCGCAATGCGGATAGCAGTCCGAAGAAGAGAAAAACGCCGAACATACACAGCGCGCCGTAACAGAGAGAGTTCCCCCACTCCTGCGGCTGGATCAGATCGGTGATGGCTGGTGCGGGGGTATCCGTTGGTCCGGGAGTCGGCGTATCAACCGGTTCCGCTTCGACCACGGCGGCCTGTGTCGGTCTCTCGATTGTCGGCGGAGGAGGCGGAGTAGCAGTGGGTTGGTCCAAAAACGGTTGCTCGACCATGATAGTTGGACTCGGCAAGATGATCGTCGGCGTGGCCGTAGGCGGCAGCAGTGGGACAGGGGTAGAAGTCACGTTCGGTGTGGCAGTCGGTGTCGGCATCGTGTTGTTGACCGAAATCCGTGTCACGACTGACTCCTGGTAGTTGCCAGTGATGTCGACAACGCGCAGTCTCAATGTGTAGGTCCCATCCGGAATGATCGTAGTGTCCCACGTCTCCAATACATTGTTGGTCACCTGCTCATTGTGGATGGCTCCGATAATCGCCATCTGGTCGTCGGCAGGGCTTTCCCCCGGTCCGAACTCCACTTTGTAGAAATCGAATTGTGGGTGCAACGCAGAGCCCTTTACCTGCACCCGTCCTTGGACCATCGTATTCGGAAGTGGGGAGTCTATCTTGGCTTCAACATCCTGAAGGGCCGGATGGGCAGGTGGCCCGGCAATGACGTAACCCAAAGGTAGAACCAATGAAAGCGTTACCACAAATACGAGCAGAATGAAAAACTTCCTCAAAGCGCGCTCCTCTGATTCTCATCAAGGAATTTCTTGCTCAACACCCATTGCCTGCCAGGCAACAGGTCCAAGTGTAGCACAGAATCGGCCTTTAGACAAGATGGCGGAACCCGACTCAGTCCGCGAACCGTGCCAGCACTACACTGGCGTTCTGCCCACCGAATCCAAACGCATTGGCCATCCCGAGATTGACTGGTGTTTCACGGGGTTCGCCGGGCACGTAGTCCAGATCACACGCCGGATCGGGATTGTCCAGATTGGCTGTCGGATGGATCACATGGTGTTGCAACGTTTGAACGAGCACCATCACCGAAAAAGCTCCCGCAGCACCCAGCATGTGGCCGACCGCAGGTTTGTTCGAACTCACCGGCACCCGATAGGCGTGTTCGCCAAAAGCGGCCTTTATCGCCACCGTCTCCGACACATCGTTGAGCGGCGTTCCTGTCCCATGCGCAGCAATATAATCGACATCGCTCGCAACCCGGCGAGAACCTTTGAGCGCCGCGCGCATCGCTCGGGCGGCGCCATCGCCGGATGGGTCCGGTGCTGCGACGTGATAGGCATCTCCGGTCAACCCGTAACCCAGGACTTCAGCCAATATCCGCGCTTTCCTGGCACGCGCGTGTGCCAATGTCTCCATCACGAAGACAGCAGCACCCTCCCCCAGAACCGTGCCATCCCGGTCACGGTCAAATGGGCGACAGGCGCTCTCGGGCGCGTCGTTACGGGTGGACAATGCCCCCAGACGTCCGAACGCGGCCACTCCCAACGGCGTATCGACCGATTCCGTACCGCCGGCAATCATCACATCGGCTTCACCCATACGCAGTCTCCACGCCGCCTCGCCGACTGCCACCAGGCCCGTCGCGCAAGCCGCGACTGGCGAGGAAAGCGGCCCCTTCAGTCCCAGAGTAATGCCTACCTGGCAAGCCGCCATGTTGAGAATGACCATCGGTACGAATATCGGATTGACACGTCGCGGGCCTTTTTCCCGTAACGCCACGCTCTGCTGCTCGATCAAACCCATGCCACCTACCGCAGATCCGATTTCTACACCGACTCGGGTCGGATCTTCCACAGACAGATCCAGACCGGCCTGTTCGATCGCCTTGCGGGACGCTGCGATGGCGAAATGAGCGAAACGGTCCATCCGTTTTGCTTCGCGGGGATCGACGTACTGCGTTTCATCGAAATCATGCACACAAGCTGCAAACCGCGTGGTGTATTGACTGGTGTCGAAATAGGGGATAGGACCTACACCCGATCGGCCCTCCAGTAAACCTGTCCAGATCTCGTCAAGCTCTTCCCCCAGCGCGCAGATCACCCCCATGCCCGTGATCACCACACGCTGAACTTCATCGCCAGTCACCATCATTCTGCGCTGCCTCCTCTGTCGGACCGTTGCCACCGAGCGGTGGTGCGAGATATTTCTTGCAGTCGAGAATTGAGTTTATCATACAACCAGGTGATTGACAAAACGCCAGGATGCGGATACAATCAAGGGTGAGCAATCCTTTCGGCAAGCACCGGGTGTCGTGCATACCTTTGTCACAGACATCATGGTATCTCAACTGCGAGCAAGGATCATGAAACTGACTCCCAGGCAACTCACATTTCTCAATAAGCTGGTCGAGTTGTATGGTCAAACGCAGGAACCCGTTCACTATTCTGTGATCGCCACAGCGTTGGGGGTGAACAAGTTCTCCGCGTACGACATGCTTTGCCTGCTGACAGAAAAGGGCTTGGCCAGATCTGCATACGTGTTGAGCAGCGATAACCCAGGACCGGGCCGCTCGTTGATTGTATTTGCGCCTACCGACCAGGGAATC
>CAZPTF010000445.1:0-3342 GCA_964589015.1 uncultured Anaerolineae bacterium | reverse complement strand
CCGATCTCGCCGTCCGCGCGGTCAGCCTGCCGTAGGGGCGACCGGCCGGTCGCCCGGTGGGAAAGGCGTCACGCGGTGCGTTCGGCAGCTCGTTCGTGCGGGGCAATCACCGCGACCGTCCACAGCAGCACCAGCACGAACAGCACGGCCGCGCCGACAAACACCGCACGCATTCCCGCGAACGTGAGCAACGCGGCACCGATCATCGGTCCCACTGCGCGTCCGCCGGAATTGACCGAGTTGCTGATGCCGTAGATCGCGCCCTGTTCGTCGCGTGGGGCGAGGCGGGCGAGGATCGCGTTGGCAGCCGGCAGTAACCCACCGGCGAACACACCGGTGGCAAAGCTGGCAACCAGCAACCAACCGACGTTCGGAGTTGCGGCCTGCCCGAGGAAAGCGAGCACCGACCCCAGACAACAGGCCATCAACACGGTCCGGTAACTGGTGCGATCGGAAATGTGGCCCACGAACGCCGCCGAGAGGGCGCTCGCCAGGGCGTTGGCACCGTAGACGATGCCCGTCGTCGTATTCACGAGATGCGGCGCGTGCTGCAACGACTCGACGAACAGCGGGAGGACCGGCTGTGGGATCGAGTTGCCCAGATAGATGCCACCCAACGCAACGATGGCGCCGAACATGGGGAGAGATGCGGTGATACGGCGTACCGCAGACGCCAGGCTATGACTGCGCTGCGCTTCTTTGGAAGGCCGCTCGAACTTCTCTTCCACCAGGAAATAGACCAGCAACGCGGCGACGAGCAGGAACACACCGGTCGCCACAAACGCCCAGCGATACCCCACCTGATCCGCCACCACCCCGCCGATCAACGGCCCCACCGAGAGCCCGGTATACACCGCCATCTGCATCAAACCCAACGAGAATCCGATGCGTTCGCGCGGAGAAAACGACGCCACCAGCGCAACGAACGCCGGAATCGTGCCGGTGAGCAGGCCCTGCAGGATGCGCAGCACCAGCAGTTGCTCGACGCTGGCGGAGAAAGCCATCACGGTCATGATGATCGCGCCACCGAAGGCCGCGCGTTCGACCATCAGTTTGCGGCCATGCCGGTCTGCCATCATCCCCCACACCGGCGAAATCAGGGCCATCGCGACAGAACCCGCCGACGCAATCATGCCGGCCCACAGCGCAACCTGATCGACCTCGCTGACGCCTAATTCGCGGATGAAGAAAGGCGTGAACGGAAATGCCGCCGTGAACCCGACGATGCACAGGAACTGCGCGCCCCACGATGCCGCCAGATTGATCTTCCAGTTCTCCATGCTTCCCGTGCATCTCCTCTACGAACCGACACGAACAAACAGGGGCAGGTCATCAACAACCTGCCCCGAGAATTGGCGCCACTGCGACGGGCACGTCACCCATCGCCCGCAGTGTCTAGGACAACACCGCATGCACCGCCGCGCAGACCTGATCGAGCTGTGCTTCGGTCAGCGCCAGCCCGGAGGGCAGATACAGCCCCTGTTGGGCAATGCGCTCGGTCACCGGATAGCGCTCGCCGACGAACAGACCCATGTCCCAGAACACCGGCTGCTGGTGCATGCCCAGGAAGAACGGGCGCGTCTGCACCCCCAGCGCCGCCAGACGCTGCGCGAACTCCGTCGCGTCCATGCCGGTGGATTCGTCCAATACCAGACCGTACATCCAATACACGCTGCGCGCCCACGGTTCCTCCACCGGCAGTTGGAGCACCGCGATATCCTTTAACTGCGCGGTGTAGGCTTCGCCCATCCAGCGTTTCCGCGCGATGATCGCATCCATCCGTTCCAACTGCGCGACGCCGATGGCGGCCTGGATGTTCGTCAAGCGATACTGACCGCCCAGCTCGGTGTGGTAGAAGCGTCGCTCCGGCCGGAAACACAGGTTGCGCAGGCTGCGCGCCCGCTCGGCGAAGGCCGGATCGTTCGTTACGACCATCCCACCCTCGCCGGTCGTTATCAGTTTGTTCGCGTAGAAGCTGAACGTGCTCATGTGGCCGATGCCACCGCAGCGCTTCCACACCGGGTGATCCGTGTTCCGTCCCGTCAAGTATTCAGCGCCGTGGACTTCGGCCGCATCTTCGATGACGAGCAGGTGGTAGTCCGCGGCCAGCTCCAAGAGCGGATCCATATCGACGGGATGGCCGTAGATGTGCACGGGCATGATCGCCCTCGTCCGCGCGGTGATCTTGTCCTCGACCTGGCTCACGTCCATGCACCACGTGCGTGGGTCGCAGTCGACGAGCACCGGTACGGCGTCCTGCTTCACGATGGCCGCCGCGCACGACATGATCGTGAACGACGGCAGGATCACTTCGTCGCCCGGCTGCAGCCCGGCAGCAGCAACCGCAACGTCCAGCGCCACGGTGCCGTTGGCGACGGCGATGCCGTGCTTCACCCCACAATAGGCTGCCCACCCGCTCTCGAATTCGTTGATGAAACGCCCGGCGGACGAGATCCACGCGGTATCCAGACATTCGTTGACGTACTGCTTTTCGAGATCGCCGATTACTGGCTCATTTACCGGGATCATAGTCAAACCGCTCCTTCTCTTTGAGACCGGTATAAGGCCCTTGTTTGACTTCCATCAAGACGGTGTCTTCCAGCATCCGGAAGCCGTGTCCACCACTGACGAGCACCAGGATATCGCCGGTACTCATCAGCTGCTTTTTCACTAACCGGCGGTCATCGTCGAAGATCAACACTTCCATCTTGCCCTTCCGGACAACCAGCACCTCCCCCGTCCCCACCAGATGCCGTTCGATGGGCAAATGGACGTGGGGTTGGATCTCCCCGCCCTCCGGATACTTGATGAACCCGACCTGCATGTTCAGATCGGAGGTGGTCATGAATTCGGTGTCCGGTGTTTCGTGCTCGTGAGATATGGTGATCGCCAGCAGACGGCCCGTAGCGTCACTTATGTATTCAACCGTTTGTGTGCTCAATAGTTCAACTCCCATCGTCAAGGCATTCTCGTCGCAGCGTCTTCCCTGCTCCGCCGGCGGCCCAGACGGCCGCACGCCACTCTATTATACCGTCAATCTCGCTTTTGTTCAACGTCGCACGTGCACCCGATGTATCCAGAAACCCCGGCGACAAATGCAGCGCCTTCGACGTGACGAGTTCGCTGCAGAGCACGCTCGCTGGCGTCAATAGTCGCCCGTCACTGGTCCACTGATGTGCGGCCAGGGCAGTCCAGTCGTGCGCGTGAGGTCTGATTGGGCCAATCTCCGCACAGGCCGTGCGGAGATCTGCTGGCCCGTTCCCGTGGATCACCGCGCAAGCGGAACGTGTCCAAGATTGATTGGCACAGTCTTGGCCGGCAAGAAGATATGCGCGTTAACCT
>CAZPTF010000444.1:0-3347 GCA_964589015.1 uncultured Anaerolineae bacterium | reverse complement strand
CCGGCTGCCGCACCGCCCAGCCCGATCCATCGGGCGCCGTCCCGTAGAGACGCGAAGACGACTCGCGCGGAGAACGCGGAGAAGAACCAGAACATCGAATCTCTGCGCCCGCTGCGCCTCTGCGCGGGCTAAATCGCCGTTTCCGTGGCTCCGCCTCGGAACTCACCGCAGGCCACCGTCGACTTGCGCCTCCACCCACTGTCGGGTAGAATGCGCGTGTTGTCCGCTCCACATTCTCGGTTTTGCAGAGGTTAGCCCATGTCTCAACCAGTTGCCATTGTACCCTGCTCCAACTACGAACAGGAGCGGGTCGCCGAATCAGTCGGTCGCGCCATCGAGCTGCTCGGAGGCATGGCCCGTTTCGTCCAGCCAGGCCAGCGCGTGTTGCTCAAAGCCAACCTGTTGAGCGCATCGCCGCCGGAGAAAGCGATCACGACACATCCCGCCGTCGTCGAAACCGTGGTGCGGGCGATACAATCCGCGGGCGGTATCGTGACGATCGGCGATTCGCCCGGCTCGAGTGTGCGTTTCAACGAGAAGAGCCTGCGCGCGTTGTACGCGGTGACGGGCATGAGCGATGTGGCGGAGCGGACCGGTGCGGAGTTGCTGCTCGACACGCGTTCCACAGAGATCTCATTCCCGGCAGGGAAGCTGTTGAAGCGGATCGACGTGATTCAAGCGGCCGTCGATGCCGACGCGATCGTCAGCCTGCCGAAGTTCAAGAACCACATCCTGACCACATTCACCGGCGCGACGAAGAACATGTTCGGCGTCGTGCCCGGGACGAAGAAGGCGCTGCTGCATGCTACGCCGCGCACACTCGCCAATTTCGTGGACGCGCTGCTGGATATCCTGCAGTGGAGTGCGCCGGTGCTGACGATCATGGATGGCATTGTCGGTATGGAAGGTAACGGCCCGTCCGGCGGGCAACCCAGGCAGGTGGGGGTCGTGCTGGCTTCGCGCGACGGGGTCGCACTCGATGCAATCGCTGCGGAGATCGCCGGCATCCCGCCGGAGCACATTCTATTGCTCAGGCAGGCCGCCGCGCGCGGCTGGTGGAGCGGACGGATCGAGGACGTTCCGGTGCTGGGGGCCGCGCTGGAAGCAGTGCGCGTTCCCGATTTCGTCCCCGCGCGCGCCAACCACCATCCCGAAAGCGGCACCGGCATCCCAATCATCGACCGTTACATCGTACCCCGGCTGGTCAACAGCCTGGCAGTACGGCCCACCCCGCAGCGCGGCAGATGCACGGCATGCCGCACCTGCCTGCGCGCGTGCCCGCGCGAAGCCATCGAGATCCGCGACGGGCTGGCGCACGTGGATTATGGCCGGTGTATCCGCTGCTATTGCTGCCACGAAATGTGTCCGGAAAATGCCATCGATCTCGAACAGCCCGTGCTGTCCCGCCTGCTGCGGCTGTAAAAACGGCGGTTTCCCGACACACGCCGCGCGTATCGCGCTTCCGTCGTGCACAGCAACCGCCGCTGCAATCCAGAAACAGTGAGCGCGTCGCTCTAGCTGGAGACGCCCCAGAGACGAATCGTCCCGTCCATGCTGCCGGAAGCCAGCAACGTCCCGTCAGGGCTGAAGCACACCGCATTGACCCAGGCCGTGTGCGCGGCAAGCTGAACCACCTCGCGCCGGGCGTGTACATCCCAAATCCGCACCGTGTTGTCGTCGCCGGCGGAGGCCAGTAGACGCCCGTCGGGGCTGAACGATACGCTGTTGACGTCGGCCGTGTGCCCGCGCAGGATGCCGAGCTCAACGATGTGCCGCACGTCCCACAGCCGCACGCTGCCATCGCCACCGGCAGAAGCCAGCATGTCCCCCTCCCGAGAATAGGCCAACCCGCGAATCACGCCTTTACAGCTCCACAATTGCTGCAGCGGACGGCCGGTTTCGATCTGCCAGAAGCGGATCGTCTCATCTGCACCTCCGGAGGCGAACGTCTGCCCGGCGGGGTCGAACGCAAGCGAGAGCACACCGCCAACGTGCGCGCGGATCGCCCGCAAAATTGTCCCCGATTTGGCATTCCACAGGATCACCTGTCCATCCATCCCACCGGAGGCGATGAGCTCACCGTCCGGACTCATGGCGGTGACGTAAACCGGCCCCTCGTGACCCTGCAGAACTCTCAACTGTCCCCCATTGAACGGATCCCACAGCCGCACCGTCTGATCCCTGCTGGCGGAGATCAGCGTCCGGTCATCGGCGCTGAAACCAACGCTGTGCACGAGCCCGGAATGCCCTCTGACGGACATGACCTCCATCGGCTGCGCCAAAGACCACAACTGGATCGTCGCTTCGTCATTGCCGGCGGCCACCACTTTGCCATCCTGGCTGAACGCAAGACAGGTCATCTGCGGAGTATACCCGTCGAGATAATGCGCGAGATGACCGGTCTTCAAGTTCCACAAGCGCACCCGGCGGTCTCTGCCGGTCGAGGCGAGGATCTTCCCATCCGGACTGATCGCCAGGTCGGTGATGCCACCCACGTGGCCTTCCAACAGCCCGATTTGCCGTCCGCGTTGGACATCCCACAACAGAATGACGCCCTCACTGCCCGCCGAGGCCAGCAGCTTCCCGAACGGATCGAAGGCCAGGGCGGTAACCATGCCGCAATGTCCACGCAGACTCCACAGCTGCCGCCCCTGCAACGTGTCCCACAACACGACTTCTTTGTCACTGCCGCCGGTGGCAAGCAGATGCCGTGTCGGCGAGTAGGCCAGGGCCCAAACCGCCCCGCCCTGTTCCGTGCGCAGCACCGGACCGGCGCGCAGACAAGAGGCATCCCACAGGCGCACGGTCCCATCAGTGCTTGCCGATGCCAGTATACGGCCATCGTGGCTGAAAGCCAGCCGCCGCACGAAGCTCGTGTGTCCTTCCAGCACTCCGAGACGTGTCCTGGTTTCGACATCCCACAGCGAGATTCGTTCGTCCTCCCCCGCGGAGGCCAGGAGGTGTCCCAATGGATGGAATTGCACGGCCAGAACGCTACCATCATGACCGTTCAAGCGACTGATTGGCTCGCCAGTCTGCATATCCCAGAGGCTCAGCGAGTTATCCCAACTCGCTGAGGCCATATACCGGCCATCCGGGCTGAAAGCAACGGCGGCTACCTGGCACGGATGATCGCGCATGATGTACTTCATGTGCCACGAATCGCACGCCCAGAGCTCAACACCCAGCGACGTAGCCAGCGCGAGATATTGCCCATCCGGGGAGTAAGCCACCTGAAACGCTCGCCCCCGTCCCAGTCGCTGCAACCGCCTGATCGCCGCAGCGTTATCCGGCGTGATCGGCTCCAGGTCAGCGGGCAGAACCCCAAACGGCAGCGTGGCAGGATC
>CAZPTF010000443.1:0-3350 GCA_964589015.1 uncultured Anaerolineae bacterium | reverse complement strand
GTGGGCAACGAGGTTACAGTAGGGAGCGGCGTTGTTGTAGCGGTGGGCAACGATGTGTTCGTCGGTTGGGCGGCTAACGTCGAGGACACCGCCTCCGCAACCTCTTGCACCCGGTATGCAGCGGTCGCGCTGGCATCCGGCGTGGCCGTCAGCATCGCCGTGATAGTAGGGGTCAGCGTTGAAGTCGAGGTCGGCTGTGCGGTCAAGTACGCCACGACGGCCATTGTGGCACTGCGTGCCTGCGAGGCCGGAACCGCACGGGACGCCGCATAGCGTCCGACGACTGCACCTGCCAGGAATGCGACTAGAATGGACAGCACCACTCCTACTATCGCCAGGCCAACCAACAACCCCCCACGCTTGAGTATCGGTTTGTCGCTCATAGCCACCCTCGCTTATCGTAGACTGACCAGGCCAGTACCGAGTCAGCAACAGCAGTTACTGCCACCATCATCGCTATTCACTTTGCGTACACCCGCGAATATTCTACACTCCGCCTTCAGAAAAATCAAATGTGATTGACACGGGGCTGGCAATCACTTATAATGGGCACACATTTCGACCCCAGAGAAGGACAGATGACCATGAAAATTGACGTCAAGAGCTTTGCGCACTTGCGCCTGGCATTGGGCAAATCGCCAGCGACGATCGAGGTGCCCGAAGGTTCCACCGTGGCCGATCTGATCGACATCATCATCGCTCAGCATGGGGAGGCGGCCCGTACGGCCATTTGGCGGGAGAATAACGATACGCTGAAGATCACACCCGTGCACGACGGCAAGAGAATGGCACTCGACGCCCAACTGGTGGACGGCATGACCGTGGTATTTATGTCTGTCGTGGCAGCAGGGTGATGCCACCGTGACGGAGCAGGGCTGGGGCGGATCAGCGCACCGGCACCCAGCCGTTCTCGGCGACGATCGCCTGCCCGTCCGGTCCGAGCACGAAATCGATGAAACGCATCGCGGCGGGCTGCGAGAGAGCGCCAGTCATTAGGCGCAGCGGGCGCACCAGCGGATAGATGCCGTCGCGCAGCGTCTCGCCGCTGGGGGCGACTCCGTCGATGGCGAGCAGGTGCAAGCGCGGCTCGATGTTGCCGAACCCGACTTAGTCGATCGCGAACGGGTCGGCCTGCACGAGCGCACCCGCGTCTCCGGCGGTCATCGCCGTCTTCAGACCCGGCGCGGCGGGCTCGATCCTTTCTCCCAGCACGATGGCATCGAACACACCGCGGGTGCCGGATGCCTTCTCGCGCACCACCACACCGATCGGCTCGTCCGGCTCTCCTACGTCACGCCATCTCGTCGCCTTGCCCGTGTAGATGTCACGCAATCGTTGCAGCGTCAGGCTGGACACGGGGTTCGCTTCGTTGACTGTCACGGCGATCACGTCGGTGACCATCGAATTGGAGGCGCACGCCGACAGAGCAATCTCGTCATGAGTCGGCGTACCGTGCGCGCTGATGAGCGATTTCATCGCGACTTGCTGGCTCCAATCGCCAGCGGAGACCGCCTGGGCCGGTTCAGACAGGCGATGAACCGGCTCGACCAGCAGGCGCGTCGTGATCAGGCTCATCGCCAGGACCAGCGGCATCGTCAGCAGCGAGCTAAACTGCCACCGGGACAAACGGATGACACCGCCCCGTGTAACATCTACCCTCTGTTGGCCCTAATGTGCCACGTCAAGACGCGGCCGCCGTGCAGGAAGCGGATTCCACTGGACACTCGCCGCGGATGAACCAGGAAACGGAGCAATACATTGCAGCAAATTCAGGGCTCCGCTGAGTAGTATACCGCGCGATGATCAAGCGCTAATTGTGCATCTGTTACGTCGGCATAACGCTGTGTTAAGCGATGGTGTGCAGTACTAGCGGATGTGGCGCCGATGTTCGCTGAAATGGCGACGGTGCAGAAATGAGCGGAAAGGGAATTTTCCTCAGTTTGGCGAGAGGAAAATTTCTTGGCGATTATTTTCTCAAGGGCTATAATTGAGAAAGAATCTTTCGCATGGCGATTGCCTTTGAGTTGATTGTGGGGAGAGGTGAAATGGATATCTCACGTTTCGGGAAGAACAGAACGGGAGAATTGGTCAGTATCAGTGGCATGAGTGGCAATACCTACGCATTCGTACCAGCGCCATTGCCACCCAAGTGGGAATGGCCGGTACGTTTGTGGCCGCTGCTGGTCGAGGCGCGCACGTGCCTGGCGAGACTGGATGGTATTGGGCGACACTTGCCTGATCCGCAATTGCTGCTACGCCCACTGCAAGACAGAGAAGCGCAGATATCCTCGCGGCTCGAAGGGACGATAACAGAACCGCTGCAACAGATGCTGTTCCGGTTGGATCCTGATGCTCACGGGGCGGACAGCGAGACACGGAACGCTCAGCGCGAGGTTTATAACCATGGGGAGGCGCTACGATACTGGTTGGGCAGGCGGGACGAGCTGCCGATTTGCCGGCGGTTGGTGACGGAGCTGCACGGCATCCTGATGGATGGGGTGCGTGGGGCGAATCGAGACCCGGGTCAGTTCAGGCGATTGCCGGTACAAATCCACCCGAGGCGATTCGTGCCCCCGCCGGCCGAGCGGCTGGATGAGCTGTGGACCAGTTTCGAGGATTACTGCAATCTGGACGATAAGCCGTTCGACCCGCTGGTGGAGGCGTTCGTAGCGCACTACCAGTTCGAGACGATCCATCCGTTCAGCGACGGAAATGGCCGGGTGGGCAGGGTGTTGCTGGCGATCATGATCATGGAGTGGTGCGGGCTGAGCGACCAGTGGCTGTATATGAGCCCGTACTTCGAGGCGCGGCGTGATGAGTACATTGATAGGCTCTTCAGGGTGAGCACCGAAGGGGACTGGGAGGGATGGATCGAGTTCTGTCTGAAGGGTGTAGTGGTGCAGGCGAAGGATACGGAGAAGCGATGCGATATGCTAGTTGGTCTTCTCAAAGACTTCAAGGACCGCATTCACGGCCTCAAACGAACCAATGATAGGCTCAACCGACTCGTCGAGGAATTGTTCGTGTCTCCGGTGATCTTCAGCGAACTCGTGGTGAGAGACTACGGCGTGACTCCTCCCACCGCACGGGCAGATCTGCAGAAGTTGTGCAACGTGGGGATTCTGCGGGCGTTCAGGGCGCCGGGGCTGCGCGGGATTACTTACTACTCGCCAGAGATTTTCGACATTACGTTCGCGGAGGAGTTCGAGGAGTAGGCGGCGGCGGGGACGGGCGAGGCGCATGCTGCACGCGTTGAGCGAGCGGCTGGACGATCATCCGCATGGGCGCTGTACGCTGGTGGCGGCGGTGCAGGCGCTGGCTGCACCGCAGACGAAGACGGGAGCGGGGTG
>CAZPTF010000442.1:0-3354 GCA_964589015.1 uncultured Anaerolineae bacterium | reverse complement strand
AGGGTGACATTATCCCTGAACAATTAAATGGTGTCACTTTCACTGAACAACAACAGCGGGAGAAATTACCATTGACAATCATAGTGAAATCTGCTATACTGGTACTATGGTACTACAAGTAGTACTGCGGTACCACTGGACAAGGAGATCCTATCGATTTGCCCTCCCGGTGACAGGTGGTCACCAAACAACGGCCGATGGACAGTGCGTGCTGCCCCCTGCAGAAGTGAAAGGGATCTGCAAGGATGTGTGGGGCATTTGTGGGAGCGCTTCAAACCGCAATTGCGGAAAATTCCGCGAAGGCTTGCACCTGACCAAACCGGAAAGAATCGGGCAGTACCCGCAATCGGGTAATCGCCCAGGTGTATCCAAACACAAATTAGTACCAAAATCCACCACACTCCACATTGTTCTCTTCACTGTTATCTACCTTCTGTACGATATCTCGAACTCAACTGTTTCCATCAGGTCGCATCAGGTCTTGCCACACAGAATGGAGTGTTATCAGATCAAATGTTGTTGCTTCGCAGAGGTGAAAATTCCCGGAAGCCAACTTGTTTCCTCTTTAGTCTGGGTCCAGCGAGGCCCCTCTCCGGTTCTTGGAATTTCGAGCTGACCGTCTTGAATCGCGTAATCATTGGAGATTGTCCGGCACCGTGATTTTCCATCACCTGCCTTGACTCCTGAATGACCTCTGACTCCTCTTGGTCATGGACGTGGTGCCTCGTTGGCTCTCAGGACTCTCCATAAAGGACAACACTGCGACGAAAACCAAGTCACCCTGAATCGTAAACAACAAGCGTAATGCGCGCAATTGCTACGGCTGTGACCGCGAGGGCGGCAAGCCGTTGGCGTTAATGTCATGCTCGTATCCAATGTGACGGCGTGAGTCACAGGTTGATCCAAAAGAATGGGTTGTTCGGATGGTGTTTCTTGCGCAGGCGCGGGCTTATCCCGGTCCTACGCAACAGCAGTTCGCGGTCCGTCGTAGTAGTCTGTCGTGCCTTGAAGGAGGAGAAACGATGACCCACAGACGTGTCCAGGCTGTCCCGACCCTTCTGGTGCTGTTGTCCATATTTGTCTTTGGCGTGGGCGGTGCTGCACTGCCGGCCCGCGCTGCTCCTCTGCAGCAGGAGATCACCTTCACGGGCAAGGAGCTCGTCGGTTTGCCGACCGACAGCTCGGTCGTGATCAATATCGTCCCCGCGGCGACCATCGAGCTGTATTACCAATACGGGACTTCCCCAGGGGTATATACCTGGCAAACCGCTACCTCGACCGCTACGGGTGGCCAGCCTCATGAAATGCGCATCGACGGCCTGGCGCCGAACAGCAAATACTATTTCCGTATGCAATACCGTGTTCCGGATGGCACCTGGGTAGTGCGCGATGAGCACTCCTTCTGGACGCAACGCACGCCAGGCAGCACTTTCGTCTTCACGGTAATCTCCGATTCGCACGCCCAATATGGCACTCGTTATCAAACGGCAATGCAAAACGTCAATAGCGACCAGCCCGATTTCCATTTCGATCTCGGCGATACCTTCTATACCGATGGCTTGACGACGCAGAGCGCCGTCAATAGTGCCTATCTGGCACAGCGGCCGTACATGGACCTGGTCGGGCATTCCGCACCGATTTTCCTCGCATCAGGAAACCACGAGAACGAAGAGGGCTGGAATTTCGATGACTCGCCAAACGAGGCACTGATGAGCATCAACGCCCGCAAGCTGTATTACCCCACGCCGATCACGGATGGATTCTACTCCGGCAACGACGATACTCTGGCAGCGATTGACGGGGACCATTTCCGCGAGGACTACTATGCCTGGGAGTGGGGTGATGCACTGTTCGTCGTCCTCGATCCTTTCCAGTACACGATGAACCTGCCGTATACCCCTATAGCGGGTGAAAAGAGCGATGAAACGGTCAGTGGTGATCAGTGGAACTGGACCCTGGGGCAGCAGCAATTCAATTGGCTGAAGCAAATACTGGAGAACAGCGGGGCCAGGTTCAAGTTTGTCTTCTCCCATCAGGTGGTTGGAGGCCAACTGAGCGTATCAGCGGGGGCCGGAGGCCCAGGATACGTACGCGGCGGTGCCAACGCCGCCCCATACTTCGAGTGGGGAGGGCAGAACGCAGATGGTACCAATGGGTTCACCACCAAACGTCCCGGCTGGGGCGAAACGCCCATTCACCAGATGTTCATAGACCATGGTGTCAGCGCCTATTTCCATGGCCACGATCACGTGTATGCCTATGAGAAACTTGACGGAATCGTCTACCAGGAAGTTCCCTCGCCGACCATGACCGGGTATGGATTCAATCTCTATAGTGAAAGTGATCCATACACGATCAAGGTGCTGCCCTGCTCGGGACATCTGCGGATTACGGTCACACCAGAAGAGGCGACAGTTGATTATGTCCGTTCCGATATCACGGAGGTTTCCTACTCCTATACCATTGAGCCGGCGGTTGTCGGGACTCCGTACAACCTCACGATAGGGGTGGATCCGGTGGGAAGCGGCACGACCAATCCGGCGGGCGGAGTGCATAGCTATGCCGAAGGGGCCAATGTGGGTATCACTGCCACGCCCAACAGCGGATACCAGTTCGACCACTGGAGCGGGGCGTGCACCGGGACCGGCTCGTGCGCGGTGACGATGGATGCGGACAAGACGGTCACCGCGCATTTCGTCCTTGCGCCGGAGATCCTGGGTGGCGTCAACGGCGATGGCGTGGTGGATTCCACCGATGCCTTGATCGTCTTGTCGTGCGATGCCGGTATCGATACCGGACAGTATTGCCCGCTGAATTGCGGCGATGTGAACGGGGAGGAGTTGGTCAATTTTACAGATGCACTGATCGTCCTGTCCTACGATGTCGGAATGTCGATCCCGTACGCGTTGGGAGGGGCCGGCTGTCCGGCCAGCGTTGCTCCATGTGGGGGCTGCAATCCGTGAGCGGTACAGGCCGCCAGCGGACACATGGATTGATTTGAGAATGCGACTGAGGAGGTTGGGGAGATGGGAAGGGGTTTAGGTTTGCGACGTTTTAGTATCGTCATCGTGATTCTTCTGGTTCTCGGTGGCACGATGCCTTCGCTGGTGTCTCCGGCGCAGGCCGCGTCCGATGTCGGCCTGTGGAGCGCCACCAACCCGCTTGGCGGTGCCGGGGATAGCGGTCAGGTCACCGCGCAGGCGGTCACCTGGACCGCCTATAACGACAGTGCTGGTAGCTCGAGTGGGAACGCGACAGCCTACACCATCACTTCGGGTAGCACAACCGGGCTGTTGAAGAACTACGATACCGGCGCCAATACAGCAGTCACGGTCACGTTTGCCTCGTCCGGTA
>CAZPTF010000441.1:0-3385 GCA_964589015.1 uncultured Anaerolineae bacterium | reverse complement strand
GGCCTCAAAAGTCCCGGCGGCACCGGGACTTTGGTCACCTTGACAAACGCCTCCAAAGCAGGTATACTATATTCAAATACGGTCGCTGGGAGTGCGGCGATGTTGATTGCAGCAGAGAGAACTGATGGGGGATGTGGGGTTCCCTGGAGAGCACCGGGCAATTGTGGCTTGGTGTTCTTTTTGTTTTCGGTTGTCCTGTTACCTGTAGATTAGGAGGGTGTGATGGATTCGGCAATGATTGGAAAAATCGAGAAGGCCATGCGCTATGCAAATGAACCGGATCGAATTACGTTCAACGAGATTTCGGTGACTTTCAGGGGCGAGCATGATACCTATCAGGTGTCGTATCGTGACGGGAAGTGGCAGTGTGGCTGTCTGTTTTTCCAAACTCGGGGGCTGTGTAGCCATACCATGACGTTGGAGCGTGTGCTACGCGGTATGATCCCCGTGGAAGCCGGGAATGGGGAGCCGGTAACGGTCGGGAAGTGAGTGTCTAAACCGAGAGGGTATCAGCCTCAGATGGGTATCCCGAATGATACCCTCTTTTTTTGTCCGGAATGGGCCGGTGCACAGCGTCGCGGAAGCGCATCCGGCTGTGCGCGCGGCAAACGAGAAGGGGCGTTATGCTGAAAAAATGGCAGTTCTGGGTGGGAATGGTCGTCAGCGCGGCATTCCTCTATCTGGCGTTGCGCGGGCTGAACCTGGGAGAAGCGTGGACGGTAGTCAGAGAGGCGAACTACTGGTGGATCGTACCCGGCGTGGTCGTGTATTTCTTCGCCGTCTGGGCCAGGACCTGGCGCTGGCATTATCTGCTGCGGCCAATCAAACCGGTCCCTTTGGACGAGCTTTTCCCCGTGGTCGTCATCGGCTACATGGGCAATAACATCTACCCGGCACGGATCGGCGAGTTGTTGCGCGCGTATGTGTTGCGCAAGCGCGAAGGGGTGAGCATCAGCTCGTCCCTGGCGACGATCCTCGTCGAACGTATCTTCGATGGCGTCGTGATGCTGCTCTTCGTGTTTTTCTCACTGCCCTTCACGCCGATGCCGAACTGGCTCAGGATGATCGTGCTTGTGGGGAGCCTGTTGTTCTTCACCGCGCTCGTCATCTTCCTGGTCATGGCGGCGCGACCGGAGTGGTCCCGTTCCGTCTACGGTTGGATGATCGACCGGTTCGTGCCTGGGCGGTTCCAGTCGCCGCTCAAAGGCTTCCTGGATCGTTTCATGGAAGGCTTGCACTCGTTGCGCAGTCCGCTGGATGTGGCGATGATCTTTTTCACGTCGCTGGTGATCTGGCTGGCGGAAACCGTGAAGTACTGGTTCGTGATGCACAGCTTCGACTTCGAAGTGCCTTTCTTCGTCTTGATGTTGATGAACGGTGTAGTCAATTTGGCGACGACCATCCCGTCCAGCCCCGGCTACGTGGGAACGTTCGACGCGCCGGGAATAAAAGTGCTGGAGGGTTTCGGGGTGAATCGGGTAGTGGCAACAAGCTATACGTTGGTCCTCCATGCGGCGCTCTGGCTGCCGATCACGCTGCTGGGTTTCTTCTTCATGTGGAAGGAAAGTGTGACCTGGAAGGATTTTGGCCTGGCAACGGAGATGAAGGATCAGGTGGCAGAGCCTTCAATGGAGTAGTGTGGAAAGAAGGAGCAAGGTATGAGAAAGATCTGTATCGTCGGTACCGGATATGTGGGGCTGGTGACGGGCACTTGTTTTGCCGATTTGGGTAATTCGGTCACCTGCGTGGACGTCGATGAGTCGAAGATCGCCCGTTTGCGCAACGGAGAAATGACCATCTTCGAGCCCGGGCTCGAAGAAATCATGCAACGCAACGTCGCGGTTGGACGGTTGAGCTTCACCACCTCCTACGCGGAAGCGGTGCAAGACGCGCAGTTCGCTTTCATCGCCGTGGGGACGCCGTCCGGAATGGGCGGCGAGGCCGATCTGACCTATGTGCGGGCCGCCGCCCGTAGTATTGCGGAAGTGATGACGGGACCGCTCGTGATCGTCAACAAAAGCACCGTACCGATCGGAACGGGAGACTGGGTGTCCGAGATCGTGGAGAAATACCGCCCGGAAGACATGCCCTTCAGCGTCGTCTCGAACCCGGAGTTCTTGCGCGAAGGCTCGGCCGTGCACGATTTCATGTATCCCGACCGCATCGTTCTGGGGGCTGTGCATAAACGGGCCGCCGAAGAGGTCGCGCAGCTCTATTTGTCGCTGCGGGCGCCGATCATCATTACCGATCTGCGCACGGCGGAGATGATCAAATACGCGTCGAATGCGTTTCTGGCAAACCGCATCTCCTTCATCAATGAAATCGCTTCGATCTGCGAGCGGCTGGGGGCGGACGTCAAAGAAGTCGCCGTCGGAATGGGCTACGACAAACGGATCGGCGCGCATTTTCTCGATGCGGGCATCGGATACGGTGGTTCGTGCTTCCCGAAAGACGTCAAAGCCCTGGAACACATGGCCGCAGTGCATGGGAGCCACCCCCAACTGCTCCGTGCGATCATGGAAATCAACCGCGACCAGCGGCTCCGCGTGTTGCAGCGGCTGCGCGAGCTGGTCGGCCCGCTGCACGACCGCCAGATCGGTCTGTTGGGCCTGGCGTTCAAGCCCAATACCGATGACATTCGTGAATCGCCGGCGTTGGAGTTGGCCCGTCTCATCCTGCACGAAGGGGCACAGGTCAAGGCGTACGATCCGGTTGCGATGGACAATGCCCGGCAGGTTCTGGGAGACGTGCAGTATTGCCAGGACGCCTACGAAGTGGCGCGGGGCAGTGATGCGTTGGTGGTCGTGACGGATTGGAACGAGTTCAAGCACCTGCACATGGCGACGGTGAAGGATCTGATGCGCTCACCGGTGCTGATCGATGGGCGCAATATCTACGATGTGGCGGAAATGCAGGCGTTGGGCTTCACGTATCGCGGGATTGGCCGCGGGTACGAGCCTGAGGCGTAGGGTCTTGGACAGGTGTCAGGTCGTTGTGTGGCGAGCCGCTTGTGCTCTGCGGGGTGTCCGGTGGACAGGTATCGAGTTGGGGTAGATCTGGTCGAAGTCGAACGTGTGCGCCGTGTCGTAGAACGGTACGGCAGCCGGTTCGTCGATCGTGTCTATACGCCGGCGGAACAGGACTATTGCCGGGGTAGAATCACTTCTCTGGCGGCGCGTTGGGCCGCGAAAGAAGCAACCGCCAAGTCGCTGGCCTGCGGTATCGGCGATGTGGGCTGGCGCGACATCGAGGTGTTGAACGACGAGCGTGGCGCACCCTGCCTGCGCTTGTATGGCGCTGCCCTGGCACGTGCGCAGGCGCTGGGGTTGACCGCCTGGTCGATCAGCCTGTCGCACACGCAGGAATATGCGGTGGCGTTCGTCGT
>CAZPTF010000440.1:0-3404 GCA_964589015.1 uncultured Anaerolineae bacterium | reverse complement strand
CAAGCTGCCGATCTGCATGGCCAAGACGCATCTGTCGTTCACGCACGATCCGGCGCTGAAGGGAGCGCCTCGTGGATGGACACTGCCCGTTCGTGATATCCGGGCCAGTGTCGGCGCGGGTTTCCTGTATCCGTTGTGTGGAACGATGCGCACAATGCCGGGTCTCCCCTCCCGACCTGCCGCTGTGGATATCGATATCGACCTGGAAACCGGCAAGATTGTCGGTCTGTTCTAACTGCATACCGCGCAGAAAGCACTCCTCGTGATCTTTCGCGCAACATAGCGAGTCGATAGCCCGTCAGCGACGTCTCAGCTTGGCCTGAGGCGTCGCTTTTTTATCAGGTTTGTATAAATGATGCCCTCAATACTATAATACGATCATTGCGCGCACACAGATGCTTGTCGTAGCGAAATCGAGGTGATGCACCCATCCCAATAAAGGATCCAGTTGCCGACATGCCAAATTGTCTAAGAAGCTCCATTGGCAAATATCGGACTTCAATCATCGCTATCTTCCTTACACTGATCGTCGCATGTTGGTTGGTCAGAAGCCACGTTGTCGTCGCAGCCTCTCCTCAGGAAGCTCCAGTACCACCCGAGATCCGGATAACGCTGCAGGATACTCAGAATCCCATCCGATTGTGCGAGGAACAGGTTCTACAGCTCAGCCTGGACAGCAATCCATCCACCGGTTATCGCTGGGAACTTCGCGAGGAAAATGGCGATGAGTTGCAGATCACAGACGACCCGCTCATCCTCTCGATCGCTGAACCGGTCTTTGAATCCGCAAATCTGCTGCTCGGCGCACCAACCAAACAACTGCTGCGCCTCAAAGCCGTACAGGAAGGGTCGCGAGACTACCAGTTGATTTACCGCCGTCCATGGGAAAAAGACATCGAACCACTGCAGACCCTTCCACTGACAATCGCAGGAATTGGAGCGTTTTCCGGAGATCATCGGGCAGGAGACGCGTCCGCCAGTGAGCCAGAGAGCTACATTCCACCGCTGCTTTCCGAGGATACGACCGCCCAGGGGCTCCCCGCGCGCTGGCACTGGTGCGAACAAGGCGGATGCACTCCGGTCAAAGCGCAGGGTTCCTGTGGCAGTTGCTGGACGTTTGGCACGGTCGGCGCGTTGGAATGCAACATCCTCATTCAGGATGGTGTCGTCAGAAATTTGGCGGAGCAATATCTGCTGTCGTGTAATACGGATGGGTGGGGCTGCAACGGCGGCTGGTTCGCGCACAGCTATCATATCTGGAAGAAACCACCCGGCGAGCTGTATGCCGGCGCGGTGTACGAAAACGACTTCCCATACTGGGGTTACCAAGTCGCGTGTAATCCTCCGCACACTCATCACGAAAAAATCACATCGTGGTCATACGTTGTCAGCACCAAAGTCCGGCCTGCTGCCGCAGATATCAAACGAGCCATCTACGAATATGGTCCAGTGTCAGCATCGGTGTGTGTGGGGTGGCGCTTTCAGAATTACGGAGGCGGAATATTCGAAAGGAACGAATGCCAGGACGTCAACCATGCCATCGTGCTGGTCGGGTGGGACGATACCCAGGGGACGCAGGGTGTCTGGTACCTGAGAAACTCGTGGGGATCATACTGGGGAGAAAGCGGCTACATGCGAATCGGTTATGGAATATGCAATGTGGGTTATGCCACGAACTACGTCGTCTATGGCAGCGATCGCCCCACCGCCCCAAGCAATCTCACTGCTGTACCCGTCACGACTACATTTACTGTCAACCTCGCGTGGGAAGATAACAACGACGACGAGACAGGATTCGCTATCGAACGTTCACGCACGGGCACCGGAGGTTGGTCGCAAATCACTACTGTACCGGGCAACGTGATCACCTATCAGGATTCGGGCTTGTCTGTGGGAGTCTACTTCTATCGCGTGCGCGCGCACAACAATAGCCTGGACTATTCAGGCTACACCGCTGTCCGCTCCGCCACGTTTGGGCTTGATTCCCAAAGGGACCTGCCGGTGATATACAGCTCGACGGAGCACCGGCTCCTGAATGAACCGGAAACGCAATGCGTGGCTTGTGGGGACAGGTGAAGCGAAAGCTCCCACATTCGAGATGCCAAATGACCCAGGTTGTGCTGCCGGATGATCGGGACGTAGCACAGCGTACACAGGACGGTCGTGTACCGTATCTCTGGCAGCGTCTCGCCCTGTGCTCAGCATGAGACGCTGTGAAGGATTGGAACAATGGAAAAGACACGTGTCTTGATTGTAGAGGATGAAGCCATCGTCGCCAAAGACCTGGAAACCCGATTGAAAAACGTGGGGTATGCGGTCTCCGGCGTGGTCCTTAAAGGCCAGGATGTCATGGATGCGCTTGCGCGAACCGTGCCCGACCTGATTCTCATGGACATTGCGCTCAAAGGAGAGCAGGATGGCATAGAGACCGCCCAGTGGATCAGAGAGACGTACGACATTCCGATCATTTACCTCACATCCCATTCCGACCCCACGACGCTCAAACGTGCCAAGGTGACGGATCCTTTTGGGTATTTGCTGAAACCTTTTGAAGAGAAAGAACTAATGGCGGCCATCGAAATGGCGCTCTATAAGTTCAAAATGGAGAGGGAACTTCGCGAGCGCGAACGTTGGCTATCCACTGTCTTGACCAGCATCGGCGATGCAGTAATTGTCACCGATGTGCAGGGCACCATCACCTTCATGAATCCCGTCGCCCAATCGCTCACCGGTTGGACACAAGAAGACGCACTGGGCCAGGCATCCACTACAGTGTTCAGGCTCTTCGACAAAGAGCCAGGTTCCCCCCTCTCAGACTATCCGGTGGAACAGGTATTGAAAGAGGGTCATCCCCATTCGACCGGGAATCGCGATGCCATTCTGATCGCTCGCAGTGGCACACACATCCCAATTACCAGCCGCATCGCTCCGATCAGGGATGATCTGGGAAAAATCACCGGCACAGTGCTCACCTTTCATGACATCACCGAACAGGTACAGGCAGAAGCCGAGCGGGACGAACAACAACGCATGCTCCGCACGCTGTTGGATACGTTGCCGGACTTCATCCTGTTCAAGGACCGTGATTGTAAGTACGTGGTGTGCAACAAGACGTTCTCCGACTGCTATGGCCTCTCGGAAACAGACATCATTGGCAAAACCGATTTCGACATTCTGCCACGGGCCGAGGATGCACAGTGGTTTCACGATGAGGACGTCCGTGTTTTCGAGAGCGGGCAGACTGTCACTGACAGACATCTTACCGAAACCCCGCGGGGTCCGATCTGGGCCGAATCCGTCAAGACACCCCTGCGCAACAAGCAAGGTGAGATCGTCGGTGTTATCGTGGCTGCGCGCGATATCACTGAGCGTATGCAGGTCGAGGCTGAACGAGACAGACAAAG
>CAZPTF010000439.1:0-3404 GCA_964589015.1 uncultured Anaerolineae bacterium | reverse complement strand
GTCCTGGCAGCACCCACCGAGCCTCCGCAGGGGGCCGGCGCCCGGCGTCCGTTCCCGGACGAGCCGCTGCCCCTGAGCGCCTTCCCACGACCACCGGCAGATAATGGACTAGGCGTTCATTGGAGTACGTACCTGTACGGCCAATCCGCAGACACGACCGCATTCTTCGTGGCAGAGTTGACCCGCATGAACATCAAATGGGTGAAGCTGCTGAACGACGGGACCGCTGGCCGCTACTACGACGATACTATCGACAGGCTGCGCGACGCCGGCATCATGCCCATTCTGCGAGTCTACAGCGAGTGCAACGAACCCTACGATCCGATCGAACTGGAAGCGCTGGTGCGCCATTACGTATCGAAGGGGGTCTACTACTACGAGCTCTACAATGAGCCGGACCGGCCGGGACGAGACAGCGGCTGGTGTCCGCCCAGCAGTGAGCCCGATCCGGAATACCTGGCGGAGATCTGGCAGGCCGCGGCCCGCATCGTGTATCAAGCCGGCGGGTATCCCGGTCTGCCCTCCTTCTTCGCACCGTCGCAGAAGCTGGACGGTTGGCAGAACGATTTCTTCTACAGGTTTTTCGCTGCCCTGCGCGAACAGGGTAACGAAGCCGTACTCTATTTCTCCTGGGCGGCGGTTCACAACTACAACATCAATCACCCGCCTACCTACCCGTACGACGAGGTTAATCTAACCGGACGCCCGTTGATGCCGGAGGAAATCGACCGCTATGCCCTGTCCCCCGAGCAAGCCGTGCAAATCGATCACGCCCGCGAGGCAGCCCATGACCCCGGCGGGTTCTTCCTGGGAGACAACCTCGCCGACGACTCGACGTGTTTCTTCCACTTCGTCGCGTATCACGATCAGTTCTACGACCTGTTCGGCTTCGACATTCCCATCATCTCCACCGAGGGTGGTGCGCTTCCCGGCTCCGATGAAGATCCGCGCTATCCGGTCACCGATGCACAAACCGTCGCCGATTGGACGCTGTGGACCGCCGATTACATGCTGGATGACGCGCCCGACTACTACTTCGCGACCTGCAATTGGCTGCTCGCCCAACAGGCCCTCGAATACGACGAGCGCGGGTGGGAGAAAGACGCCTGGTATCATGACCGTCAGGGAGATCAGTCGCCGGTCGTCGCTGCGTTGAAGCAGCGGCCCCGCCTCCGCGAATCGCGTCTCCAACACGTGCAGACCGGTAGCCGACAGCGCGAAAACGTCTATCCCCTGGAGAATTATCCCAGACCACGCAACGACAATGGCCGAGGCATCCACTGGGCACCGACGAATCAACCCCAGCCGGAGGCCGTGGTCGACTACTTCGTCAGCGAGTTACGCGATATGAACATCAAATGGGTCAAACTGCTCCAGGACGATCACCCCGACCTGACCCACACCTACCTGATCGACCAGTTGGTCGCCCACGACATCGCGCCGATCTTGAGGGTCTACAAGCCGTTCAACGAACCGTATCAGCATCTGGCGGAATTGGTCCCCAAGGCCGTACGGCATGGCGTGCACTACTTCGAGACCTATTGCGAACCCAACATTGCCGGCCCGGCGGGTGGCTGGCACGAAGGCGAAGCAATCCACATCGAGCGCCTGGTCGATCTGTGGATTGTCGCTGCGCGTGAGATACATGCCGCCGGCGGCAATCCCGGTTTGCCCTCTCTGTCTCCCGGCGGTACAATAGACGACACGATTTTCCTGGGGCGTTTTCTGGACGACCTGCGGGCCAGAGGTCAGGCTGACTTGTTGGCAGGTGCATGGCTGCCGGTGCACAACTATTTCCTGAATCACCCGTTGGACTATCCGCGCGACGCAGTGAACGTGTATGATGTACCCCTTGCCGAAACAGAGATTACTGGCAGTGAACTTACAGCGGAACAAATCGAGTCCATCAACCATGCCCGGCAGATCGCCAAACTGCCCCGTGAGCTGGGCGGCTTCTGGGTTGGCAACACGATCGAAGAAGATTCCAACGGTTTCCGAAAGTTCGAAGCCTATGCGCGCATCTTCTACTCCCGATTCGGTTACCATCTGCCGATCATCAGCACGGAGGGTGGCGCCGTGATCGGATCACAGGAAGATCCGCGTTACGCGCCGGTGAGCGAGCGCGACCTGGAGAAGCTCACGCTGGGCGCGTATCACGCGATGCTGGATGACGCACCGCCGTATTTTTTCGCTCACACCGCGTGGTTGATTGCCAACCAGGCAGGCGGACATGGCGATGAGCGCTTCGAACAGGCGGCGTGGTACAAGGACCGCGAGGGGGCGGTGTTGTCCGTGGGCCCCGCCATGAAATCGGATCCCCGGCGGTACGAGATCAGAAAATAGTCAAGCTCCAGGCACAGCCTTGAATTCAACAGCTGCGAGCAGCGGAGGAGGTAGATGAACACGGGAATACGTGGTACAGGAAACAGCACCGCACTGCTCCTTCTGATCACAGCGATCATAGCGATCCTCCTGTCGGCCGGTTCGAGTGCGAACGGCACCGTATCGGCAGCCGGTACTCCTTTCACCGCCGTGTCACCGCGCGTGACTGGCACAGCAACTCCAATACCCCCCGCCGGACAATGGGTAGCAGTCGAAAATGAAGGCGCAGTTAAGACGTGGATCTGGCAGCCAGAGAGCACGGCGGTTGCCAGACGAACGCCTTCTCCGACGCCGATCATCATTATCGTTGCCCCCACCACATGCCACAACGATGCCACGTACCTCAGCGATGTGACTGTCCCGGACAACACGGTGATCGGCCCGGGGCAGCCGTTCGAGAAAACATGGCGAATCGAGAACACCGGCTCGTGCAGCTGGGCGGCAGGCTACGAGTTAGCCTTCCAGGCAGGGTCACGCATGAACGCGCCGACCCACAGCGCAGTTCCCCGCACTGCTGCGGGAGAAACAGCAGACATTTCGATCACGATGTATGCGCCCGAGACAGCAGGTACCCATACAGGCGCCTGGCAGATGATCGATGCACAGGGCACCCCCTTCGGGCAACGCCTGACAGTCGTCATCCAGGTTCCAGATCCGCACCCCCCGACCCTAACACCCACACCATTGCCACCACCACGCCAATTCTCCGCCCGCTTAGTGAAATGGTGGCCCAACTGCGGCTCGACGGGACTCAAAGGGACTATCGTCGAACCGGATGGCTCACCAGTCAATGGTTTGCGCGTGCGTGTTTGGGCGGATGGGTGGGACGGCTCCTTATCGCTCGTTTCCGGAGTGGGATTGACCTACGGCCCAGGGCAATGGGATGTCCTGTTGAGACAGGCTCAGACGGGCCAGTTCTACGCAGAGGTGTGGGATTGGCAGACTGGAGACAACAGCTATGTCCGTGTCGACAGCGAGGTGCTTGTCCTGGATTTCAACTACACACAGCAGAACTGCCAACC
>CAZPTF010000438.1:0-3406 GCA_964589015.1 uncultured Anaerolineae bacterium | reverse complement strand
GCTTCTCGTTTCTGTGCTCGGTATTGGAGGCGGTCCTGCTTTCGACGTCCGCGTCGCATATCCAGTTGGTGGTCGAGAGCGGTTCGCGTGCTGGACGGTTGATGCAGAAGCACAAGGAGAACGTCGAGCGCCCGATTTCCGCGATCCTTACGTTGAACACTGTCGCGCATACAGTCGGCGCGGCCGGCGCCGGCGCGGAAGCTGCCGCTGTCTTTGGCAGCCAGTATATCGGCCTGATCTCCGCTGTGTTGACTGTGTTGATCCTGGTCTTCTCCGAAGTGATTCCCAAGACAATCGGTGCCGTCTACTGGAAGCAGTTGATGCCTTTCGCTGCGTATGTGATCCGCTGGCTGGTCGTCGTCCTCTATCCCGTTGTCTGGATCTTTGAAGTCATGACCAGGCTACTGCGCCCGGAGGGTGAGGAACCCACGGTCACGCGGATGGAGCTCGAAGTGCTGGCGAAGATCAGTTTGCAGGAAGGGGCATTGGCCGAGCGTGAGAATCGTATCGTGCGCAACTTGCTACACCTGCACACGGTTGCCGTGGAGACCATCATGACGCCACGTCCGGTGCTCATGGCGGTACAGAAAGACCTGACCGTGCAGGAGTTCATGGAGCGCTATCCATCGGTGCCGTTTTCCAGGATCCCCCTGTACGGCGAGAGCATCGATGATATCGAGGGCTATGCCTTACGCCACGAGATTTTGGAGCGCATGGCAAACGACGAGTACACCACTCCACTCTCCACGTTGTGCCATAAAATGCACGGTGTTCCCGAAACCAACAATGTCGGGCAGGTGATGGATGAGTTCATCCTGCGTAAAGAGCAGGTCTTCCTGGTCGTCGACGAGTACGGTGGCACGGCGGGCATCATTACGCTGGAAGACGTTATTGAATCGCTGCTGGGCATCGAGATCACCGACGAGACGGATGTGGTCGCGGACCTGCGCGAGCTGGCCCAGCAACGCTATCTCAAGCAACGGGCCGCACAGCTCGCCGCTGAACGTGCTTTCGTCAAGCGCAGTACACCATCAGCGGGCTCCCGGCGCGATACGCTCTGGGATTGACACGCATGGTGTCTTGCAAATGTACGACTACGGGTGTTTTGCTCCACTCTGTGCAAAGAAATGAAAATTCCGGCAGTTCGTAACGAAAATGTCTCAGCAGGATCTGCTCCCCTCGTAGACCCTCTGCACCCGGCGGGGCCCAGGAATTTCACGTGGAGGTGACCCAAAATGGCGAATGGGCGCGCATCTTTCCACCGGCTGCACCCGGTTGTAACAACGATCCTCAGCGGTGTGCTGTTGTTCTCGGTCATGCCCCCTCGTATCCCCCCGTCGTACGCGCAACAACCGGACGCGGTCCCGCCAGCGGCGCTGCCGCCGTGCAGCCCCGGTGTGATTGTGTCGGCAAGTTCTGCGACTGTCGCGAGCGCGGCTGCCACGCTCAAGCCTGGCCCGTTGTTTGCAGACAGTGGCTATTTCGCGGAGAAGCCGGTGGACACGCCGTGCGACCCGGGCAAGCAGATCGGCCCCTTTCCGGTCGATGCCGGTGGCAAGCTCGTCGTCCGCCTTAGGGGCGACCCGCCTGCTCAAAACCAGTGGAGCCTGCATAACAATGGGACCAGCGTGAACATCGTCTACGAGCCTCTGTACGGGAATGAATACGGTCCCGGGCAGGGCATCCTGTCGCTTGCACTTCCTGCAGAGCAAACCGAGATCGAGGGCGGCGCGGAATGGCCTGGGCCGGGTCGGCTGAGCGCGCATACGGGCGCTCCGGGGGGCTCCGGCCCTCTGACCTACTCGTGCTTCGAGCAGTCGTACACCGTTCAGGCCGATATCGTCGAAGTGTTTCCCAACGCCCCCGCCGTGCCCGGAACAACGCTGCTGAATGGAGCGCAAATCGTCACCGATGGAAACGGCTATGCGCATATCGGGCTGCTGGCAGGAGGCGTTCCTGCCGGCGCCGCGCTGGTTGGGCCGAACAGCGATCTGACACTGTCGAACGGTAGCGCCGGTGTCGATCCAGTCGCAGTTGCTCAGGCCGGCCAACTGATTGCGGCCGGGCGGACCTGCGGCAAGGCAGTGGGCATGGATGGCTCAAGCGCGGCTCAGGGCGGACAGGCCGCCGTATCAGCGGACGACGACTGGAAACAGGCCCTGAAGAATCAAGCGATGGAGTGGTACCGTTCCGGACTGCCCGAGCCGGAGGGCTTCTGGGAAAATCCGGACAAGTACTGGGATGGCTTTGACGCCGACGAGTGGGGGAAGCTGAGAGCGGCGGCGCAGAGCAACTCAGATCCCCTGGTTGCCGCGGTAGAGCTGAAGTTGGCCGCGGAGGCCTACCACGGATCGAGTGAGAACGTCCGGCAGAAGGCCCGACTAGGTGCTTTCCAAGACAGTCGTGGCTGGACTGAAGAACAGATTGCTCAGCGACAGGAGCAGGCCCGGCAGGAAATCGCTGTCCTCAATGGTCAGTTGAACGAGCTCAGAGGCAAGATCGAAGAAAACAGCCAGGACTATGAGGCGGCCAAGGAAATGGGCCGGGTCTTACGCAAGATCGGTGAAGCGGAATGGGAAATAATGGATCTGGATAACTACCGTCTGCCTGTCCTGCACAAAGACCCCGCCGCGGTTAAGTGGGAAGAGAAGGACCTCTATCCCTACAAGAGAGATCTCCAGAAGCAGGCCTACGAGTGGGCCGAGGCCGGAATGCCCATGCCGGACGGCTACCGCGACGACCCTTCCCGGTTCTGGGCTGATTACCAGGACGAGACCATGGAACTCGCTCTGGAGGGAATTCGTGAAGAGCAGGACCCGTGCGAAGCCTTGTTGCGCTTTAAGTTTTTCATGGAGGGCGAACAGGGACAATGGACCTCGCGAAACGCGGGCGGGCGAGCTGCTGACCTGGGCGCGGACGTCCTGCTGATCTGGCTTCCGCCCAACGGGTACGATGCGCTGAAGACTCTGCTGCGGGATGCGTTGGGGGTGACAACCCCTGTGGGACAAGCGGTCGTCTTTGGCGCCAAAGCGCTGTCGGCTGCCAAGAACACCAAGGCCACCTACGACCGGCTCTTGAAAGAGATCGCGATGTCCGCCGCTGCCCTGCGGGCGAAACGCATGGAGTCGGAGATCCGCATAACCAAGGGTTATGAGCTTCAGGAGGTCATGGATAGGAAGCGGAAGTACGAAGAGGAGATATCCCAGATTCAGGAGGAAGTGAAGGACCTGTCTGTTGGGTTCAGCCTGGAGTATGCGCGGCTGACCAATGAGTTGAAGCCTCTGGACACGTGGGAGAATACGATCAAGAGCTGGATTTCCCCCTGGGATGTCGATAAGGCCGTCAAGCGCATGGACCTCAGGATCCAGATGCAGGAGCTTAGAGACGATTTCGAGGGAAGGGTGCG
>CAZPTF010000437.1:0-3409 GCA_964589015.1 uncultured Anaerolineae bacterium | reverse complement strand
CTGTTCAGCAGGATCGACGCAGGCGGACTGGAATTGGAAGTCGCATGTTCCGAGGGCTTGGTCAGACTGGCGCTGCTGGGAGCTCGGGATCAGCGCTGCGCGCGGCCTTCCCCACGTCGCCGCCAGGCGACGATGCCCCACACGAGCAGGATGAGACAGACCAGCGCGGTGACGATGATGCCGAGATACCAGGTGAACGGGCGGAACGTGAGCACGACGTGGTGGGTGCCCGGATCCAGATACACGGCGCGGAAAGCGTAATTCGCGCGGTAAATGCGTGACGTTCGTCCATCGACCTGGGCATGCCAGCCCGGATAATAGACCTCGCTGCACACGAGATAGCCAGCCTGCGGCATCTCGACGCCCAGCTCGATACGGTTCGGGCCGTATGCGATGACACGGACCATACCGGCGCTGCCCGCCGCGGCCAGGCTGGACAGCTCCTTGCCGGACTCGACCACGACTTCCTTCGCCGGATCGAATCCCGCTGCGTGTAGCGCGCGAAATGCGGATTCCTGCTCGGGGACCACGGTTGCCTGCTGGACGGTGAACGCACGCGGAAGTACGTTGCCATTCTGGTAGACATTGAGCTCGGGGTCGCCGGTGAATACCGGCTTGAACTTCGTCCAGTCCAGTTCTACGTCCTTGGCCGCGATGACGTATTTGGCGTTGAGAAAATCGTACAGCGGCGAAGAGCGGCTCCCCATGTTCTCCCAGTAGCGGTCGTAGTCGGCCAAGACGAGCGGGTTGACCACACCCCACACGTCCGCAATGTCGTGGAGCAGCGGCAGATCCGGCTGCCACAGGTGCCAGATGTCGGTTCGCGAATCGATGCGGTAGAGGTCGCTGTCTTGTTTCAGGAAGCCGATGATTTCGGGATGGTCGAAGCCCTGTGTTGGAGCTTTCCTGGCGGTGTCGAGATACGCGCCGCTGCTCGCGAGATCGATCAACACGAGCAGCGCAGCCAAGAAACCCAGCGTCCCTGGACGTACCCAGCGCCAGCGGCGGAGCGCCAACAGCAGGAAACTGAGCCCGAGGAACAGCAGGAACAGGACGACGCCGTTCACGCTCTGTGCGATGCGCGCGAAGATTGCCGGGTCTTTCTCCTGTCCCATGAACAGGGCGTAGTAAGCCAGCGGGGCCGTGAGCAACGCTGTAGCGGACAGCAACCACGGTGCCAGACGCAGAAAACTACGCCACGTGCGGCGTTGTGCCGGTTTCAGTGGCGCGAGCAGCGTGTTCAACCCCCAGGCCGCGAGCGCTGCCAGCGCGAAATCCAGCAACAGCACGATACGCGCCGGTGCGCGCAGCACCCCGAACCCGGGGACGACGTCGTAGAGCCAGCCGTGGACGATGCCGTAACCACCCAGCGCCGCAAACAATGCGCCGCAGGAAAGCAGCAGGAAGAACAACGTCTGCCGCTGCCGTCGCAGCAACAGGGCGAGCAGGGCGAGCACGAGCGGTAAGATCCCCAGGTATCCGATCTCCACACGGTCCCACGGTCCCCAATGCAGCGCCGGGTCGCGTTCGAAGAACGCCGGGACCAACAGCCCGATCAGCTTGGCCGGTGGCAGGGAATAGGCGCTGGCCTCGCGGTAGTCCAGACTTGCACGCTTGCTGAATTGCATCATCTCCGCCGCAGGCAGCAGCATCGCCGCGGAGAGTGCGCCCGCAACGAGCAGGGTGATGACGAGCAGGGCGATGGTGCCCAGTGCACTCTGTCCCGTAGCTGGCGGCCTGGCACGCCGCACACGCCTGGGGATGGTGGCGATCCAATACACCGCATAACAGCCCAGCAGCAGGATGATGTACAGGAGCATTTGGGCGTGTCCGGCCAACGCCGCCAGCGCGAGAAAAATGCCCGCGAGGACGGCCTGTCCAACCCGCCCGCGGCTCACCGCGCGATGGAAGAACAGGAAGACGAGTGGAAGCCAGGCTGCGACTGCGATCAGGTTGAGGTTGCCGAGGTGGATCAAGAACACGTCTGAGAACATGTAGGCAAGTGCGCCGAGCAGCGCGGCCCACATCCGCAGTGGACGGGCCTCCATGTGGCGCAGACAGAGATACATCGCCGCGCCGGCCAGGAAGATGTGGAAAAAGGCCAGGTTCTCGACAACACGGTAGGTCACGTCCCCGTGCAACAGCAGAAAGAACCAGTTGACCGGGTAGAGCAGCATCGCCTGACTGTCTGCGATGAAGGGCGCCCCGCCGTACAAGTAGGGGTTCCAGAGCGGGAGGATGCCCGCGTGCAGGCTGCGCTGCGTGAATTGCAGCATGGGATAGATGAACGAAGCCAGATCCCCCCCGCCCGCCGGAACCCACGCCTTGGCGGTGAAAAGCTGTCTCCAGAAAAAACCGCTGGTGGATAGCCCCAGGATGCCGATGGCTATCCAATCCTGGCGGAGGGTCTTTTCGACTCCGCGTTCCCGTGCGCGCCTTTCTCGCCACCAGGCGAGCAGATAGACGATTGCCCAGAGCGCGAAGAGCATGCCTACCGTGCCGTTGTCCATCGCGTGTCCTTAAGCCATAACCTCGTACAGCTTCATCAGCCGCAGCGACTCATCCAGATAGCTTTCGATCGTGCCAATGGGGTCGTCACCCTTGAGCGCGGTGAAGGGATCGGGTCCGGGTGCGACATTCTCGACGATGATCGAGCCGGCGTAGCTGATATCCTTGAGCGCCCGGAACAGCGGGATGAAATTGGTGTGCCCACGTCCTACCGCCTGTCGATTGGAGTCGGCGACGTGGAACAGTCGCAGCTTCGCCCCGGCGTGGTGGATGGCGCTGACCAAATCCTTTTCTTCGATATTCATGTGGTAGGTATCCAACAGAATGCCTACGCGCGACGATCCGACCTCTTCCACGAAGCGCATCGCCTCGCCGGCGGTCAGCAGAAAGTGCGCTTCGTAACGGTTCAGCACTTCCATCGCAATGTCGATCTGCAGCTCCGCTGCCCGGTGTGCGAGCTGGCGCAGCGCGTCGACGTAGAGGTCCCACTCCTCCGCATAGCTGGAGACAGGCCGAATCCGGCCAACAGCGCCGTGGCAGCAGACGATCGGCGAATCGATCGCTTTGCCGAATTCCAACAAACGCAGGTAATAGTCGATGCCTTGTTTCCTGATGACGGGGTCGGGATGGAGAATGTCTTCATTTTCGGGGGTGATCGAGAGAACACGCAGGCCATGATCGGACATGATGCGCTTGACTTCGTCCGCACGGAATTGTTGCAGATCGCCCATCAACTCGACGCCATCGTAGCCGATTTTTTTCAGGCGGGCGGCCGTTTGGCTGAGGGGTTCTCCACCGAATATCCAGGTACATACGCCATAGTGGGTCATGAGGACATTACCTCCTTGTAACTTCTGCAATGGATTAGCGAAACCACAACTGATTTTAACATGAGCGGATG
>CAZPTF010000436.1:1962-3416 GCA_964589015.1 uncultured Anaerolineae bacterium | reverse complement strand
CCTGGGGTCGACATCCGTTGTCTCAACTACATTGTCGCCGAAGAGATGCCTGCGTCATACGTCGAGGAGATCCGCACGTTCTGGCCTGACTACAACCCACAGGAACCGATCACGTTGTACGACTTCCTGGATATGGAGCGGGACATCCGACGGGTGGTCAGTGTCGGTATCGACTACTTCGGCGGGGCATACAAAAAACCAAATCTGACGATGGTCTGGAATCGCGCGGAATCCGACGGGTTGGTCAGCTACCACGCCGGCTGTACGTCCTCCCGCATCCTGAAAGGTCTTTCAGGGACCGGTAAGACCACCCTCACCGTGGGCCCAGATCTGGAACAAGACGATGCCTGTGTCGGCAAACCATTCTACGACGAGGGAAACAAGGTCGAAAGGCTGCAGCTCATCGGTTTGGAGGCGGCCAGTTTCGCCAAGTCCGAGGGACTCCAGTGCGATAGCCCCGAATGGCCCGGTCTGATGAAGTCGCAGGAGATCGCTCCCGATGGCAAACGTCCCATCGTCTTGGCGATGAACATCGACTGCGAAGGGGTCGAATACCGCATCGAGAACATCAACGGCTACGACGTCAAAGTCCCACGCGTTATTGCGGGACAGAAGTCTGGCTCTCTGTGGTGCACCCAGTATGCTAAAAGCGGTACCACGAATGGTCGCTTCATTTTCCTGTTCAGCGAACTCAATCCCAATTGGGGATCGACTGCGACCAAATGGGCCAGAACCGAATCGCTCAGTTTCAAGCGGTTCGACGTTGTCGAGCCGATCTTCCGTGTGGTCGATCCGGCGATGGCCGCCGCGCTTGATTCCGCCTGCGAAAGCATCATCACCTCTGCCATCGCCAAGCAAAAACCGGGCACCCGCGTGCGGTCGTATGCGGCGACCGATTTCATGGTTCGAGAGCAATCTCAGCAGACTTTACTGAAATGGAAAATCTACCGCGACCTGGGTATCGGGTTGGATGGAAAGCTGGTTTTCTTCATTTGCAACTCCGGTTTCGTCGGCGAGTACGATGTTGACGGCAACCAGATCCCCTTGAAGGACGCCGCCGGCAACCGCATACCCAAGGTCAACTCAGACACTGGCGAGTACGACCGCGATGAAAAAGGCGAGATTCGATACCTGGGACAGGGCGAAAAGGTAGGTGTTCGAGACACCAAGACCCTGGTAGAGCTGGTCGAGAACCGCCAGATCGAGAACTGGCTCGCCCATCCGATCTACGGAAGCGGATACCTCATTCCCGACCCGGCTGAACTCGAAGCCACCCACGGCATGACAGATTTCCGCAAACGGTTCAACCCTCTGCGTTTCTACTCCCCTGAGGAGATTCTGGAATTTGCCAAACGCGATATCGAAGAACGCAGCACCTACCTGGAGGAGCTGTTCAGCGGCCAAGAAGGCGTAGAAGAATTAGCGCCCATCATCAACGTCTGGCGTGAGTGTGT
>CAZPTF010000436.1:0-1862 GCA_964589015.1 uncultured Anaerolineae bacterium | reverse complement strand
TCGAGTGGCTCGGATTTTGTGTTCGCAGTTGGAATGATGATGATCTGCGCGCCTTTGAGGACACACGTCCGGATACTCTCCGGAAAGTGGCGGTCGAAACAGATCACCACACCGATAGTGCCCACCGTGGTATCGTAAACGTGGAAGCCTGTATCCGCGGGGGTATAGTAATCCTGCTCATAGAAGCAGGGAGCCTGGACGATGTGTACCATCTTCGAGATGCCAAGTATCGCTCCATCCGCATCGATCACTGGCGACGCATCGAAACGCCGGTCGCCCTCGCGCAGATAGAAGTTGGGAACACAGACGACCCCGAGTGCCCGACATTTTCGTCTGAGCCGTTCCACGATAGGATGATCGATCGCAATGAGATATCCGGTCACATCCCTCCCCGGAAACTGCGGGAAAAACGGGCTAAACTGTACCTCCGGGAAACAGATGACGTCGCAGCCGTGACCCGCAGCCTCCTCCATTGCATTGCAAGCCCTTTTCACATTCTCCTCGACCGCTATCTCCAACGATAACTGCGCCAATGCGATCCGCATCAGACACCCCCTTACATGAGTATTCCACAACACACCGGTCAAAGTGTATCACAATGCGCGAAGACGTTCAAGCAGGCAATGCGCAAGGGACATCCCAGGAATTTGGCAACGAATCCAACGCCTTTACGCAACAAATTCGCTGGAGAACACGCCCACCGTAACGGGCTGGGCAATCTCCACACACGCCTTGCGTATGCCTGGCAGTCCATCTACATGGATCGCTACACAGGCGGAGATCGGTCCCAAATAGGCTAAAAGTACTATTGCATATAATAAACAATTATCGTATAATAATGATATAGTAAACAATAGTTCATCAGGATTGTCGCCCAAACCAGCTTGGTGTCGGCCCGGTATGGACAAGCAGATGGTCGGCTGGTTCCATCTCATCCATGCGTGTCCCTGGTCCCAGCTTCCAGGATCGCTTCACGTCAGATTAATCGAACCATTGGCCAGGCGGTGAAGCTGGCGCCGCCCAAGAAACACAAAGGCGGGCACTCGAAAGCAAATGAGTGCCCGCCTTTTTGGGATGACAGACGTCTAGCGCAAGTCATCGCATCTTGCCACAGAAGCGTCAACCTTCCCCTGCGTCCGGTGTGAGCTCGTTTAGTCGCTGCCGGATCTGCTCAAGCGAACGTTGCAGCATTTCGGCTTGCTCACGCAACGCTGTTGCCTCGTCGGCAGCCGTCCAACGTGGCGGAACGGGGGGCAGTGACGGTGCCATCCCGTAGCGCGCCCAGCCGGGCATGCCAGTGGCATAATACATGTGCCGCCAGCCGAATCCACCCCCGCGATAACCCCGCCCAAGACCCATTCCAGCGCCATACCCCGGCTGCATATAGCCGGGACGGTCGAATCCAGCACAGTAGCCCATCCCGCGGCCCGTCATCGGCCCCATCCCGCTCGGTCCAGTTCGATCTCCTCTTGGCATATTACACCTCCTGTTGTATCAAGTCACACTTCCGTCGTATTCGATAACCGCCAACTACCACCGCCCTCTTCCACGGCCACGTCCAGTGCCTGGCATACCACGACCGCTGCGGCCTACGCTGCGCAGTCCTGGTCGTCGGCCTAAACGAGGGAACCTGAGCAAGGGCAACCGTGGATCCATCTCCAGTGGAGTGGGTCTTCCCGAAATGCGAGAGTCAATTCCTGACACACAGACACCCCGCCCTCCACCTGTTAGAGGGCCACTACCCCTCGGACCAGTTCGATCAAAACCGGGCATATCTATTCACCTCCTTTCCATGAGCACAATACAAATGGCCTTCCGATCAGCGGATTATGACAAATTCACACGGGCTGAGAATCCACATT
>CAZPTF010000435.1:0-3418 GCA_964589015.1 uncultured Anaerolineae bacterium | reverse complement strand
CTTCGGCGGAGCCAATGGTCGACTGGTTCGTGAAATACCCCAAAGGTGCATCGCTCCGCACCTGCCCGGTAAAGGTAACCCACTGCGTGCCAGCCGCCAGGTCGCCGGGGAAATCATGGTAGTAGCATCCCGACCCACAGGAGCTCCAATCCGGTTCTGTTTCGAGAGGAGTCAGGACCGACACTGGGAAGGTCTCGGTGATTCGCACCGATCTGGCTACCCCACCGCCAACGTTGGCAAACGAAATTTGATAAGTCAAAACATCTCCAGGCTGCACCTGCACACGCCCGTCGTTCTTGGCGATCGCCAGCACCGGCGCAGTCGGCACAAAGTGCCGCACCGCGTTGCTCTCCACAAGAGAATGCCCGTTCCAGCCGGTCGCCGCACGGTTGGTAATGGTCACATCGTTCACATTGGAGACGCGCGCCGTGAACGTCACGACCCAGGCTGTGTCGACCGGCAGCAGGCTGGACGACCAGGTGATCGTATCGCTCCCCACGAGTGCTCCACCCGGTGAGTAAGACAGCACGGAGAGATATTCCGAATCAAACGTGTCGGTGATCAGCGCTTGAGGGGCATTCATCCCGCCCGTATTCGTAGCAGTCAAGACATACGTGATGTCCGACCCTGCGAAGACGAACGATTCCGGCGCAGGAACCGCATTCTTGATGATAGCAAGTGTCGGTGTAGAGACCACTGTGTGTGTCACGGGTGAGGACAGTTCTTCAGGCGCATGTTGGCTACCAATGGACGCCCAATTCGAGAACTGCGTACCATTTCCCAGGGGACGAGTGACCTGTACCGTGAACGAAACTGTCCTCCCCTGCCCAGGCCCAATCTGGCTGGCATCCTCTTCCCAGACCAGTGTGTTGCCGTTGCGTTCAACCTGCTGCGGATGAGAATAGGTCACAATCTCCAGATAGTCGATGTCTACGACATCGGTGATCCATACGGGGCCTGTTTCCGTCACGACGCCGGTGAAGGTGTAGCTGATGGTATAGGTAATCAGCGGTCTGTCTTCCGTCACGATTACGACGGCAGGCGGCTCGGCGGCCTTCTCGATATCCCACGAGACACGGTACAGAGGAACCACGTACGTGAAGACATTGTTGGTCATGACCGGATCGACGACGACGTTCCCCCAATCATCGATCATGGGCGGGTAGTTGATGCTGACCACATTGGTAATCGCGCTGATGTGCTCCGGAAGGCTCTCATTCACTTTGACTTCATAACCGACCACACCGCTTCTCGTGGATGAGCCATAACTCCCTTTCGTTCCCAGGTAGTACGTGTAGACATCGCCACCCGCAAACTGCCAGCCGGGAGTGTGCAAGAAAGAGGTGTCATGAGGCACTGCGTCGGTCAAGGCCACGGAGACGGCGGGCACCCCACCGGCAGCCGTGTAGTAGAGCGTGTAAGAGAACGTCTCATTTGGATAGACCCCTGCCGGACCACTCTTGGAGACCTGTACGTCCGGATCGGGGACGTCGAAGTAGATACGCACCCAGTCCAGACGAGGCGTCAACACATTGCTGTACGTCGTCATGTTCGCCTGATACTGAAAATAGCGCGTGTCGAGCACAGTTGAATCAATAGTACTCGTGTACACGAATCCGCCATTACCCTCGTCCTGCACCTGGGACACAGAGGCTGTTGTCCAGGTGACAGGTACTACGCTTCCAAATCGCCAATGGCGATATTGCATCGTCAGAGAGAGATCGGCGGTCCCGGATAGATCGACACGCCACGACAGCCCTTTAACCTGGTTGCGATTCTGGATATACGGGCTGTCCAGATCGATCGTGTCGGAGCGGTAGTAACCGGAAGGCGCATAGTAGTATGCCTGTCTGTTTCCCACACCACCCACACCGCCCCGGAACACGGTGGCCTGCGAGGTCTCGTACTGCTCATCGACCCCACCCATCACAAAAATGTAACCACCGGCAACAACTGCTGCCGAACCGGACCGTGCAGACAACAATAGATCTCCCTGTTGCCCCTGCCACCGTTCACACGGTTCCCGGCCACACCAGTTGTAGATACGCGCCGGGTCGTCATCGCTAACCAGCGCGCTCTTCACCGTGCTGGAGATGACCGGGTTGGACAGGTTCCCGGCACGGCCACCCAACACAAACAGGTTACCCCCATTGGCGATCACGCCGGCATGTCCCCACACGGGCACCACCAGATCACCGGCACCGGATCGCCGCCAGCTATCCACAAGTCCGGTGTCAGGGTCGATGTCACCAATCAACACACCCACCGTTGGCGTGAAGGCCGAGCTGTTCGCATTGGATTCCGTGCCGCCCAGCACAAAGATCGTTTGCGATGTCTCACTGGTGTAGAGCACACCCGCCGCACTCCGCACCGGATAGGGCAGCGTTGCAGACATCTCCGTGAAGCTGCCCAGCTCACCGTATTCTGACAGCGGGGCATAGTAGGCAATGTCGTAGGTCTCATCATGGTAGGGTTCCAATCTGTTTCCACCAATCACGTACACATAGTTTCCCCACAAAACCGATGAGTGATAGTGGACAGGCTGCTCCAGCGAGGGACCAGCGGCCACAGGATCGACCAATCCACCGGTCGAGTTGTCGACCACCACGCGATAGGTCGTGGTCGACGAATCCGGAGCGGAAGTCTCGCTCACCCCACCCAGAATCAGAAGGGTGGAGGTTTGGTCGGTCGTCGGGTGCAGCACAACCTGATGCCCGGCCAAGCCCTCGGGCATATCCCCGATCCAGGTCCAGGCACTGAGCGTACCGGTAATGTCTTGCACGGTCGCCGAATAGATACCTCGACTATACTCGCCGTTATCGGTATAACCACCCACCACGAAAATCCGGTTATCCATCGCGACTGCCGCCAGATCGGTCAAACCAACCGGCAGGGACGAAGCGTCGGTATTCCAGTCCCCGGTCAGACCGATGGGCAGCAGCGTGACCATGTCGTCCCTGGTATTGAGCCCGGTGAAATAGAACGCCCCATCCAGGAAATCCGCACTGCTATCCTCCTGCAGGAACACCACAAACGCATACGTAGAGGCGATGCCATACAGGAAGAAGCCGACAGTGGCAACGATGAACAGCAGCTTCAGGCCGAACAATATCCGATTGGCGCTTACGTTCTTCTTAACTCGCGCTATCAAATTGTCCATGTTGCAGTTACCCCTTTTCGGCTGCACCGCTGTGCAAACAAGCAGGTCCGGCAACGGAGATCAATGCCCGAAACCCAAGGTCTTTGAGACACTCGCCGTTCGGCTTCTGGAGAGCACTTTCCAAACGCAGTCGAAACTTTGCGTTCCAACAACGAAACCGCGCAAGTCGCGGACGAACAACCAGAGCGAGTGTAGCACATTTTTGTTGGCAGGATGGATCGATTGATTCTGATATATATTATACCACAATTGTTGTTA
>CAZPTF010000434.1:0-3418 GCA_964589015.1 uncultured Anaerolineae bacterium | reverse complement strand
GGTGTTCGGATCTCGTTTTCGTGCGGCCCATAATCCGTGCCATCCTGCGCATCCGCTGTTCTCAGGTCGTAGAACCGCGGATTGGCAGGATCGAACGGATTTGGCTCGCGCAATCCCCTGCCTCCGTCGTTCCCATCCCGTGGCACCAGTGCTGACAGGGCCGGAGACATTACGATCCGTGCTGCTCCTCTCCGTTTTTCCCCGCGCAAACCTCGATCAGGGCGTGGTGCCCTGCCGGAATGGAACCAATCAGGGCTGCGCAGCGTCTATCTCTCGGAGTTCGTCTTGTCTTTACGGTTGCCGCGCGCGTGCACGCCAGGCAATAAATCGACATAATCCGCTTGCATTGCGATGCGGATTTGTGGTATAATAGATATATCGATAATACGGATTGGGTACAGGCCGAAAATTCCGTGCAAATCGCTACCAACGTGGAATGCGGTGGTGGTTCCATTGGGTTTGGAGTTCGGTCGGAAGGTGTGGTAAGATGTCTGGGCGGGGATGGTCTCCGCGCCGGCAGTTCATGCCGGGCGGGTTTCTGGGGGGCGTGCCCAATGACGCTGGTGTAACGTGGGTGGGCTGGTCAGTCCGCCTGTACTGGAGGCGATGAGTCTGTTTGCCGGGTCGCTGTGGAAAAAGATCGTTCTGATTGCGTTCCTTGTTCTCGTGTTGGGCGGGGGCGGTTGGGCGGTGTGGCAGCATCTGTTTGGCGATCTGCCTTCTCCGGAGTCGCTGTACGACCAGGTGCCCGCGCCGAGCACGGTAATCTCCGACCGGAAGGGACGGCTGCTGTACGAGGTGATGGATCCCCACGATGGCAAGCACTCACCGGTCACGTTGGACAGGATGCCTCTCAACTTGCAGCAGGCGACGATCGCGACCGAGGATCGCAGCTTCTACACGAACCCCGGTCTCGCCGCGAAGGGCATTCTGCGGGCGCTGGTCATGACGGTGCAGGGCAGCGAAGCCGTCCCGGGCGGCAGTACGATCACGCAGCAGCTCGCGCGCAATTTGCTCATGTCACCGGAGGAACGCCAGGAACGGACGCTGCTGCGGAAATTGCGCGAGATCGTGCTCGCGGTGCGCCTGTCCTTGCTGTATTCCAAGGACGAGATCCTGACGCTCTACTTGAACGAAACCTATTATGGGAACATGGCGTATGGTGTCGATGCCGCTTCCCGGGCCTATTTCGGGAAGTCGGTGAGCGATCTCGATTTGGCGGAGTGCGCCATGCTCGCCGGGTTGCCGCAATCGCCCGCGCGCTACGACCCGCTGGTCGATCCGCACGCAGCCAAGAAGCGGCAGGAAGTGGTCCTGGACCTGATGGTACGGGCAGGGTTCATCACGATCGGAGAGGCGGAGCTGGCAAAACAAGAGCAGTTGCATTATGCCGCAGCGCCGTTTCCCATCGAGGCTCCGCACTTCGTGATGCACGTCCGGCGGCTGTTGGAGGATCGGTTTGGAACGGAGATGTTGCATCGAGGTGGGTTGCGCGTCTACACGACACTCGACCTGGACATGCAGCATACCGCCGAATCGATCGTGCGTCGCCGTTTGGCGCGCCTGGCCGAACGGAAGGATGGTGCGCCCGTCCTCGATGTGCGCAATGGAGCACTCGTGGCGCTCGACCCGTGGACCGGCGAAATCCTGGCCATGCTGGGCAGCCCGGATTACTTCGAGCCACGCATCGATGGCGCCGTCAACGTGACCTTGGCGACGCGCCAGCCCGGGTCATCGATCAAGCCGATCACGTATGCGCTGGCTTTCAGCACGGACTATACGCCGGCGACCATGTTGCTCGATGTGCGTACCTCCTACGTGACCAGGGAGGGCGATTCGTACGTACCTTACAATTACGACCGGCTGTTCAGAGGTCCGGTGCTGCTGCGGGAGGCACTGGCGTCGTCGCTGAACCTGTTGGCGGTCAAAGTGTTGGATCACGTCGGTCTGGACAACATGATCGACTTTGCTCGCGAGTGCGGGATCCGCACGTTCGATGACAGCGCGCGGTTCGGGCTGGCGTTGACCCTGGGCGGTGGTGAGGTCCGTCTGTTGGAGCTGACGGCGGCGTATGGGGCGTTTGCCAACGGGGGACACCGCCTGGAACCGCTGGCGATCACCCGCGTCGAAGATGCAAACGGGCGTGTCCTCTACCGGCAAGATGCGGGGCTGGGCCCGCAGATCATGGACCCGCGCGTGGCGTACCTGATTACCGATGTGCTGAGCGACGACACGGCACGCATGACCGGCTTTGGACTGGGGAGCGTGCTGAACCTGACGCGTCCGGCGGCGGTGAAGACCGGTACCACCACCGACTGGCGTGACAACTGGACGATCGGCTACACACCCGAGCTGGTGGTGGGAGTCTGGGTCGGCAACGCGGACAACAAGCCGATGGGACACGTATCGGGGATTACCGGCGCAGCGCCAATCTGGCACGATTACATGGAGAAGGTGTTGAAAGGCCGTCCGGTACGGGCATTCGCCAGGCCGGAAGGGCTTGTCGAGGTCGAAGTGTGTGCGCTTTCCGGGATGTTGCCGACAGAAAACTGCCTGCATCGCAAGCGGGAGTTGTTCATCGCCGGGACGGAACCGTCCGCGCCCTGTACGGTGCACCAGTCGTTCCGCATCGATCGCACTACCGGGCAGCTGGCGGCGGAAGACACGCCGGCGCAATGGGTGAGCGAGCGTGTCTTCACGATCTTGCCTCCTGAGGCCGACGAGTGGATCAGATCTCGGAATCTGCCACAGCCGCCGGTAGGGTATGCGCAGGAATTGGCATTGGCCGGCGGCGCGGTCGTGCCGGAAACCAGGCGGCCCGACGAGGTGCCCGCAGGTGCGCCGGAGCCTGCGTTGGTGATGACCGAACCTGATTCCGGCAGCACGTACCGGATTTCCGCCCAGATTCCCGTTGCCAGCCAGTGCGTCGAAGTAGCGGCGCGCGCTGGTGAAGGGGCAGTTTTGCGTTCGGTCACGCTGTTGGTGGACGGTATTGTGCTTGGCGAACATTACGCACCGCCCTATCGAGACGTGTGGTGTCTGGAACCGGGCGAGCACACGTTTCAGGCGAGAGGGATCGATGGAACCGGACAGAGTGTAGACAGCCGTCCGGTGTATCTCACGGTCGTTGGACCGTGAATGAGGCATAGTAAGCGTGGAACCGCAAAACCGGTATGGAAGTTTGTTGGTTTTGATCGACTAGAAGAGGAGGCTGCATGTGAAGAGATTTCTGGATGTCGCATTGGTATGGAGTTTGGTTGTTGTCATGTGTGTTGTCTCTCTGGTGCCTGGTATGGCTGTGCCGGCAGGGGCTGCCGAAACCACGGATCCACCGTACGTGGTGGCCTACGAACCGGTCCAGGGGCAGGAGCAGCCCGCCGATGCGCCCATCGTCCTCACCTTCGATCGGGCGATGGAC